>VGJQ01000007.1 GCA_016867375.1 Candidatus Kaiserbacteria bacterium
CATGAGGGCAAGTGTTGTAATGGCTCATGGGGGAGGCGCAAGGCGGCTCGCTTCGCGACCGCACTTGGATCTTCTAAGACGGAGTACCGTCAAGAAGATCTCGGCGACGGCTCGCTTAGGTTTTTAGGTCCGCAGGCTGTTTCCAAGTACCTGCGGGTTGAGTTCGTTTTTGATTGATATGTGGTCTGTCAAAGATCCGAGGTCAGGTGGTCCGGGCTCGCCAAACTTCACTGACACGGGGAGTATACACATGTGGTTTATTTTGTCAAGCACTGTTGGCACCACGCAAGTTGATACACATAAAATAGCTTGAAATAGGGCCATTTTAGCACCACGTGATGCCATTAAAAAATGACGAAGTATTTTTATCACCCGTTTTCAGATTGACAATAATCATTGAAAAGTATATACTTGCACTTGTGTCGGTATCCGGATACAGTCAAGCCGGTACGACACCGGGTATGCCTCGCCCCGCCAGGAATGGATGCGGGGTTTGATCTGTAGAAGAAGGAAAATGGCCATGAGCATCATTGTGCGAGTGACCATTCTAATGGAAAGCATGGGCACGCCAGGCGAAATCCTGTGTATGCCCGGCGGCGGCGGCGTCTGACCTGGGAAGGGTCAGCGTGTGAGGTCAAAATGGATGAAATGTAGATAGTTTGACCTCAAAAAAAGGCCGTATTCAAGAAGAGGGTGGTTTCGACAAAAAACGTCGGGCCACCCTTATCACTTTTCGTCCTCTCCGATTTGCCAGAGCAGGTCGAAAAAGACACCAAGCGTTTGTGCGATTTCTTCGCTCTCAATAATGACCCCAAAAATATTTTTTTGAAGCGCCATAACGGCCACAAAGTGGTTGTAAATATAGATATCTGAGTGAATTGGCATCTTTTCTTGTGGGATAAAGCGCCGAATGGTATGGGGGACGATGTCGCTGCTCAACATTGGCCCAGCCTTCCGTGTGTAGAGTGCTTGAATCTTTATGCCTCGCGAGGATCTTTTTTGCGCGTAGGCTATCATTTCATCTTCCGAATAGAGTCGTTCGAGAGCATCAAACGAATAGATCAGGCGGATTTGAGTCTCTTTGGGTAGGGTGAGGAAGCTCTCACGCATCGCATCGATCCCCTCTTTTCCGGGGAAGAAACGTACCACCGGTCGCTCGCCCGCACCTTCAAACTGGCGGATGAGGTCGGGCAAGAGGCTCGACAAGTCACGCTCTTTTGTGGAGAGTTCGTCTTGTTGTTTTAGAAGTAGTCGCTTCAGGAGCTCGGGCGATTCCGGAGCGAAGTACGTCTTCTTACCCTCTTCATATGTGCTCATGAGCCCTTTTTGCATTAATGATTCGAGCTGTACGTAGGTGGTCGAGCGGACGATCTTTGCGTGTTTGGCGAGCTGGTCTGCCGTCGCGCGACCGATCTCGAGGGCGGCGAGATATACGCGGGCCTCTTTTTCTGTTAATCCGATGTCAATGAGTTTTGGCAACATGAAATATAGTATACCATTGCGCCCGCGTACTTCTTTGATACACTCAACCCATGAAATCAATAACTTCGCAAATGCTCGTGCCGATGGTGGTCGAGAAGACTTCCATGGGCGAGCGCGCATACGATATTTACTCGCGTCTGCTCAAAGAGCGCATCATCTTCCTCGGCGGCCCCATCAATGACGAGGTGGCCAATCTGGTGATCGCTCAGCTGCTCTTCCTCCAGTCTGAAGACCCCAAGAAAGACATCTCTCTCTATATAAATTCTCCTGGCGGCGTTGTCACTGCCGGGCTCGCTATCGTCGACACGATGCGTCATATCCAGCCGGCCGTCTCGACTGTATGCGTCGGTATGGCCGCCTCTATGGGTGCGGTACTCCTCGCGACGGGTGAGAAAGGCAAGCGTTTCATCCTCCCAAATGCCGAAGTCATGATTCATCAGCCCTCTGGTGGCGCCGAAGGTATGGCATCAGACATCGAAATCACTGCCAAGCAGATCCTCAAGATCCGTGAGCGGCTCAACAAACTCCTCGCCACTGTCACCGGCCAAACGGTCAAAAAGATCGAAGAAGACGTCGACCGCGATTTCTTCATGAACGCCGAAGAGGCCGTCAAATACGGTATTGTCGACAAAGTGCTCAAATAGACGACTCACTAGCCGTTTTGGAAGTGCATGCTATACTCACATTGTGCGTATTTAGTATGTATGCAAATTCAATCTTTTCGCGATCACCTGACAGCATCTATGAGATTCCCGATACGATTTTTGGCTCAAAATAAGCTTTTCTAGAGCATTTTCGAGGGGTCTTTTTGAATGAGCAGGTGTGCCGTGGAAGACACGACACGTATGTCATTAAAAATTCTTTTCCTACTGCTCGGATTTACGGGCGTAGTCAGTATTGCAATCGGATACTATCTCCGATTGATTATCAGTCTCGGTAAAAAGGGCTCGATGGAGCTCGAGATCAAGAAAATGATGCTCGATGCCGAAGAGAAGGCAAAGACGATCACCGACGCCGCCGAAAAGCGCGCCGAGGAAAAAGCGCAAGAAATCTTGGGTGAATACAAAGAGCGCGAACGTGATCTCAAGGCGACAGAAGAACGCCTAATCAGCAAGGAAGACTTGCTCGACAAGCGCCAGACCAAGCTCGATTCTGAGCAGGAGACGCTTGTAAAGAAAGGCGAGGCGCTCCAGGTCTCTCAGCAAGAAGCCGAAGGCGTGATTCGTGCCCAGCAAGAGAAGCTCGAGTCGATAGCCGGGCTTTCTGCCGAAGAGGCCAAGAATCAGCTCGTGCAGTCGATCGAGAAACAATACGAGGCCGATATCGAAAACCGCATGCGTAAGCTTGAAATCACAAGCGATCAAAAGCTCGAACGCCGCGCCAACGAAATCCTCGTCACAGCCGTGCATCGTCTGGGCAATTCCGTCGTATCGGATGTCTTGGCGACTACCATTACCCTCCCTAACGACGAGATCAAAGGCAAGATCATCGGTAAAGAAGGTCGCAATATCCGCTCATTTGAACGCGCGACCGGTGTCGATGTGATCGTCGACGATACGCCAGGTACCATCACCCTCTCATCGTATGATCCGATCCGCCGTCAGGTGGCACGCATCGCACTTGAAAATCTCATCATCGACGGCCGCATCCAGCCCGCCAAGATCGAAGAGGCAGTGCAGAAGGCGGAAGCCGAAATCAACAACATCATCAAGAAAAAAGGCGCCGAAGCCGCCTACGAAGCGCGCGTCCCCAACATGGACCCCAAACTTCTCATGGTCCTCGGACGTCTCTACTTCCGCTCCAGCTACGGGCAAAATGTCCTCGATCACTCGGTCGAGATGGCACACCTCGCCGGTATGCTCGCCGAAGAGCTCGGCGCTGATCCGGTTGTCGCTCGCGCAGGGGCGCTCTTCCACGACATCGGCAAGGCCGTCGATCATGAGGTGCCTGGTACCCATGTCGAAATCGGTCGCCGCATCCTCCAGAAATTCGGTGTTGACGAGGCGGTGATCAAGGCCATGCAGGCGCATCACGAGGAATACCCGTACGAGACGCCCGAGTCCATGATCGTGCAAGTCGCCGATGCCATCTCTGGCGCCCGCCCAGGTGCTCGCCGCGATAGTGTAGAACAATACATCAAACGTCTCGAAGACCTTGAAGGTATCGCCAACAGCATCCCAGGTGTCGACAAGAGCTATGCGATCGCCGCAGGCCGTGAAGTCCGCGTCATCGTCAAGCCAGAGGCCATAAGCGACCTCGATGCGCGCAAAGTCGCCCGCGACATCGCCGACCGCATCGAAAAAGAGATGCAGTATCCTGGAGAGATTAAAGTCTCGATCATCCGCGAGACGCGCGTCATTGAATACGCGCGCTAGCCGCCAATTATGAAGATTGAGTTCAGTGATCATGCAAATCTCAAAATCAAAGAGCGCAACCTCCTCCGCAAGAGGATACTGGCGACCATAGCACATCCTGATGGTGTCAGATTGAGTTACGGTCATCGGGAAGTATCACTGTGCATACCTGGTTTGCACAACGCAATCGCCAACGCCTCCTGTGTGGTTTCTGCACCGAGCTTTTGCAGCGCGGCGAGGTCTTTCTTGCACTGTTTCGACTACTTTTGGACGATATCTTGTCGTGCGGGTGGCACGATGACCGGCCGCTGACCCTCGATGACGGTTGTCGCGAGTTCTTGCATCTTTTTGTGTGCGTCGGCCGCCGCCTGCTCGAATGATCGCGTGAGGTCGTCGGCCTTCTTGAGTGCGGCTTCAAGCTGCTCGATGCGCAAGCGTGCCACCTCACGCTCTCTATCGGCATCTTTTTTGATGAGATCGGCCGTGACTTTCGCTTCCTGTTGCGCTGCGCGGCGCGCTTCGGCAGTCGCCGCTTCGACAGCTTTTTCGAGATCTTTTGGAGCATTCTCGACGCGTTTGCGCACGTCGGCGAGTTCGGATTCGGCATCTTTCACGACGGCTTCCCTCGCCTTGATCGCTCGCTCGCGTTCTTCGATCGACTGTTCAAAATTGTGCTTCTTTTCTTCGAGGGAACGAGCCAATTCGTCCGTCTTACGCTTGTGTTCTATCGAATAGGTATAGGCCTTCTCCTCTTCTTCGCGCTCGCGCTCCGCGCGGCGTTTTGCAAGCAGCGCTTCAAATGCATCTTCTTCATCGTGCACGCGTCTGGCTTCGCTCTCCACAGCATCGACAAACACATCGAACAGCCTATTCATGCGCTCGCTCATCTCGCGCATAGCGGCAATAAGATCGTGCGCCGCCGTGTCGGTGGTTTTTGTTCCCACTACGGATTTTTTTGATGAGGTGATGTTCTCTTCTTTCCCATCATTCATGTCTTCTGTCGGCACATCCGCCGGAGCGGTGCCTTTTTCATGCACCAACGCCTCATATGCCGCCAACACTTCTTCTTTTGTGCTTCTTTTGGTGATTTTCTTCATGGATGATATGTAGCATGGGTGTGGGTGGAATGCAAATAAACGTTGTGGTCTGGTTTTTCTCAGGTGCTCACTCCAATATCCCCACACTCCTGTGGGCGTAATCCGTAAGGCGACGCCTTACGGATTACGCCAAAATCTGCCTGGTCTCTGCTATTATCCAACCACTGGTCCGAGTCGATCCCAGAGCTGTTTCCACACGGTTCGCAATGTATCTGCAAGATTTTTATTTTCGATCAACACACACGAGGGAGGACTGCCGCGCAGATCCATGAGTGCGACCTTGTCGCCATAAATGCTGATATCGGTGCGCAATTCGCCAGCGGGGATGAATTTTGTTTCGCGCAACAACCCACGATTTTTGGTCGAAAACTCTCGGGCAAATGGTGTGTCGCGTGAAATCGACCGAATAAGGATATCACGGCGCGCACGTTCTTTTGGAAAAGAATTAAAGAATCGCTCTGGTAAACCAGTCTTTAGATTATCCATGTCCTCGTAAGAAACGACCTCCTTTTTCTCTCGAAGCATGTCTGCATAGACATCCTCAATACCTTTGAGCCCCTCATAAAAAGTGACCTTTGGTTTGTTTGTCGCCTGATTATTGATCGCAAGAAGCTCCGGCAGGATGTGCTCGAGTCCGCCGAGGCGCGTACGCTGCATCTCCACAAGTCGCTCGGGGTGCACTGCACTGTAGACGCGGCGTTTTGCCCGCCGCGTCTCGAGGATATAGCCGCGCTCTTTGAGTTCGTCGATAAATGTATAAATAGTGGTTCGATTAAGGCCTGATTTGCGCGCGAGTGCTTGCATAGTACCTTCGCCAAGCTCTAGTGCCGCTAGGTAGGTGCGCGCTTGCATGTCCGTCATGCCGAGCAGATGTAGTAATTCGTCGTTTATTTTCATAATCTGTCACTATTTATGACACATATAATGTACTGTTAATTCGTCAATAAATGCATATTTATATGAATGAAATGTATACTGAAATTGATTGAATGTCAAACAATGAGATAATATTGTCAGTATCCATCCGAATAGGCGGGTGGATATATATGGGAGTGAACAATGATTACGCATGCAAATCCTGTGGTGCATCCGAGGATGCCGGGTGTCACCGTCTTCCCGATGAGTGGCCAAGCGCGGCGCGGCGAGCATCAGCAGGTGCTCGTGTGTGTCGAACCTCATGGTGTCATCCCGCCGCATACACACGATGTTGATGCGACGATGCGTATTGCCGCTGGCTCCGGACGTGTTCTCTGTGAAGGTTCGGAACATGGCACTGAAGTTGGCCCCGGTTCGTGTGTCTTCTTCGCAGCGCTCGGCCTGCATGGTTTCGAGGCTGGTCCGGAGGGATTGATATTTCTCTCCGAGAACGGCGGCATTGTGGGCGAGGATGGGACGTGGGATATCCAGTTCCCCAATTGACGCCTATGTGCGTCGTAAGGCCGGAATCGTATTCCGGCCTGAACTTTAGGTCCCGTTCATACATAAGTTCAACACCAAATGAACGGGCCCATACGTGTAGTCCACACATAACGAGTACGTTATTTGTGGACGAGCCCTTAGGAGGAAAAAATGAAAGCAATCATCTGCGGAACAAAAAGCATGTCGATGGGCCGGCTTATCGGCAGAGATCTCGCGCAGAGGAATTGGCAGGTGTGGCTATATTCGCGAAGCGCAATACATTATGACAAGGGCAATCTCCACAAACGTCGCATAGATGTGACAGATGCACGACAAATCGAGTCGCTCTTCGCGGAGTGTGGAGACCCTACTCTCGCCATCTTAAGTGCTGATACCGGCAACGCTTTTGGGTTGTTGCCGGATATACCGGCGGCAGACGTGCGATCTTTCGTAGCGACGAAAGTGCTCGGCAGCATCTTATTCGTCCAGGAGTTGTTGCGGCGCGGTGCTTGCGCGAAGGTCGTGTTTTTGGGAGGCAGGCTCGATCAAAAAAGCAAGGATTGCATGCTCTATGGGACTGTCAATCATGCAATTATGGGGCTCATCGAGGAAACAAATCGACACTACGGTTCGAAATTGCAGGGGTACTACCTCGAGACGCCGGTCATATGGCCGTCGCGAATTGCTCATGCATACGTACGAGCAACAGGCACACCTGTCGACGGACAGCCACCAAGTGTCGTGTGGGATACGCTCCTCGCTATCATTGAGGGTAAGCATATGCCAGGTTTTGTGGCATGTACGCAAGGTAGGGTTCTTTAAAAAGGCCGGGGAGGCAACTCCCCGGCCGCTTTTTGTCCTGTGGATAGCACCATGCAAAATGATTGACAGCCGCATAATAAGGCTCAAAATGGTGACAGTAAGGCTCAATACGCATAGCCTTGCTATGCGTCATCCGATCAGTATGTATGACGGATGGAGTGGCATTATCAATTTATTCATTCGTAACATCTACATTTGTATGGCAAATAAAATGGATTTGGCAGATGCAGTGCAGGAGGCGATCGGCTCGACGAAGGCCGATGCAGAGCGCGCTGTCGAAGCAGTGATTATGGGTATCACCCATCACCTCAAGAATGGCAACGAGGTCTCGATCGCGGGTCTCGGCATTTTCGAGGCCAAGACGCGTGCAGGTCGCACGGGCCGCAATCCGCGCACCGGCGAGACGATTCAGATCAAGGCGATGAAAGTGCCGAAATTCCGCGCTTCCAAGACCCTCAAGGATGCGATCAAATAATGCGATCGCATTATTTGACCCCGAGTGGCTTGTCCTGAGCTGAGTCGCAGGAAGTCGAGGGGTTGAAACACAAAACCCGCCTTTCAGCGGGTTTTGTAGTTTTGTGCGGGACGAGGGAGTTGGTCATACATAAAAACGAACTCGCCGCTCGGATGATTCCGGGCGGTTTCTTTTGTTCACCGATATTTGCTATCATACACGCATGAAAATCGTCTCATGGAATGTGAATGGTATCCGGGCAGTGCACAAAAAGGGTCTATTTGTCGAAGCGGTAGAGAAATTGCGGCCGGATATCCTGTGTCTGCAGGAGACCAAGGCCGAACAACACCAATCCGAGGTGGATCTGCCCGACTATGAGGAATATTGGAACAGTGCACACAAGAAAGGCTATAGCGGCACGGCTATTTTCAGCAAGGTGCAGCCCTTGAGCGTCTCATTCGATCTCCCTGAGGATATTGAAAAGAAGTATGGCCTTGCAGACGACAGCTACGGCAATCCCAATGCCGAAGGGAGGGTCATCACCGCAGAATACGACGATTTTTACGTGGTCAATGTCTACACTCCCAATACCAAAGACGATCTAAGTCGCCTCTCCCTGCGTCACAAGCACTGGGATCCAGCCTTCCTCGCCTACTGCAAGGAGCTCGAGAAGGAAAAGCCCGTCATTTTCTGCGGCGATCTCAATGTCGCTCATACACCGGATGACCTTGCCCACCCAAAACCAAACGAAGGACACAAAGGCTTCACCGAGGAAGAGCGCGAGGGGGTAGACAAAATGCTCGAAGCACACTTCGTGGATTCATTCCGCCACTTCACCAAAGGGCCAGGTCACTACTCGTGGTGGAGTCCGTTTGCAGGCGCGCGCGAGCGCAATGTCGGCTGGCGCATCGATTATATTTTTGTGAGCAAAAAGTTGATGCCACACATCTCCGCAGCAAAGATTCATGCAGATGTATATGGATCAGATCACTGCCCTGTCTCAGTGCACCTCCAAGATTAGAAATCGCTTTAAATGGGATACACCACAAAGGCATTTCCATTTTGCTAAGCCGAGTACGGCTAAGCAAAATTGGTCACAGTTCGAGGCGCGCGAGAAAAATATTTTGAGCCGTACAGGACGTACGGTGAGAAATATTTTTTGATGCGCAACGATGAAATGTGCCCATTTTAAGTGATTTTATAAAGGACAAAGTTATCCACAGGTCAGTCCTTTACACTGTCCGATAAGGTAGTATTCTTACTTTCAGTGCTCATTGACTTCTTCCGTAGTTCTAACAACTACGAGAAAAAATAACGTACAAAATACTCTCGCATCATATTTTTTAACAACACCTCCGTGTTGTATTGGACGCCAAAGTATTTTTGTAGAAAATAAAATCTCGCGCTCTTTATAGAAAAACGTGAAGAAGTAGATTAAGCCGCCTCGCAAGGTAATTGGATCCGCTCGGTCATCCAATTCCCTCACGAGGCGGTTTTTCTTTTTCGCGATAGCAAAAAGATCTGTATAGCCTTTGGCAAAGCATGACAGACTCTTTGTCGCTATTGATTTTGCCTCCACAGCACACCAAATGGCTTGACAAAAACGTATAGATAGATTATACTTTTAATAGTCAACAGTGACCAACGTCTAAAAAGGAGTGAAAAATGCCTACCGATGTGGAAAAAGTACTTCAGGTTATTCAAGGGAAGACGATTGAAGTCTGTCGAAAGACAGGGGTCATCGTTGGCCTTGAAGAAAAAGAGGGGTCGTACCCTGTCATCCTTACCAGAGGTGATCTAGCTCGTGTATCGTTCTTCCGTTTCCCGGACGGGGAAATGGTGGTCTGTGCCCAGGATCAAGAAACGGCACGCGATGCACCAAGCACATACAATATTGTCGATTTAGAAAACGGCCTAAAAGGCGGGAAGGTGAATGGCGTCGTCCCTATAGCACAGGCTATCGCAATGGCGATAGCCTAAATCGAATCCCGAGGCGCATGATCGCGCCTCGGGATCACTTTTTATGAAACGTGGTGTTTCTCCCGGAGCTCACGGATAGCTGCCTCATCCTCCTTCTCCCGCCGATCTTTGCCCGACTCCCCTATCTCTTTCAATGCATCATTACCCTCTTTTGAGAGCTCTACAGAGCGATTTTCGAGGTATTCTGCTGTATTTTTGGCAGGATCGTCGAGGACTTCCTCAAGAAGAGCGTGAAGTATCCACCCGATACGGGGCCCAGCTGTTTCATATGTAACATCCATCAATCGCTTGCCATCTATCTTGAGCATCCCGACCGATACCGGGTCTCGCATAGCCTCATCCACCATCGACATGTATTTGCGCAGGCGAAATGGCTGCTCCTTGGGCCTCCCCGTCCCTATCCGATCGCACATCCGGAGATTTAGGAGCTCTTCGATGTGCTCCTTGCCGACATTGACGATCATACGACGCACCGCCGAGAGCGTGACGGTATCAGGATCAGAGAAAAACATGTGCCAGCGGATGAGATTGGTCACATTTTCGATCGTTTCACGTGAAAAGCGCAGATCCTGGAGGATCTTCTTGGCCATCTTGGCGCCGATCACCTCGTGACCGTGAAAGGTCCAGTCTTTCTTTTCATCTGACCAGCGACGCGATGTCGGTTTGCCGACATCGTGCAGAAGAGCTGAAAGACGCACCTCCAGAGGCCAATTTTTATCCGCCGCATGCTGGAGACTACGCATATTGTGCTCAAAGACGTCGTACGAATGTGCCTGATTTTGGTCGATACCGATCCCTTCCTCCAATTCGGGAATAATGTACTTCAGAATACCAAGCTTTTGAGCCATATAGAGTGCCTGCATGGGTCCCGGACTCATGAGAATGCGCATCAATTCATCCCGCACCCTTTCACGTGAAACCTTTTCAAGCTGGCTGGCCTGGTCCACGATACCGGCCGCCGTCTCTGCCTCAATGACGAAATCGAGCTCCGCCGAGAGCCGCACCGCGCGCAGCATACGCAAAGCGTCTTCACCAAAGCGCTCACCGGGATTTCCGACTGCCGCTATAACCTTGCGCTCAATATCCCCCTTTCCCCCGTGTTCATCGATGAGCTCATGAGTGAGTGGATCGTAGGCAATCGCATTGACGGTGAAATCACGGCGCCTGAGGTCTTCGGTGAGAGAATCACTAAAACGCACTTCATCAGGGTGACGTGCATTGGAATAACCAGATTCGACGCGATATGGGGTGACCTCGATCACCTTGAGCTTGGGGTCATCTGACTCAGTCACTACCCCCACCGTGCCGTAGTCGTTTTCATAGAAAGTCTCGGTAAAAAGGCTTTGGATCTGCTCGGGGTTGGCATTGGTCGTCACATCCCAATCTTTTGGTTCACGTGAAACTACCAAATCACGCACGCAACCACCGACCAAATACGCCTCAAAACCGGCGTTTTTGAGGGTATTGCATACCTCCAATACAGGCTGCGGTACGGGGAGTTCCTTGAAATCCATTCCCCTATTGTATGCTATCCATTGTGTGCGAGCTAATCGCCTGTATGATAAGGCGATCGCTCTCGTGGTGAAATGGATATCACAGCAGTCTTCGGAACTGCTATTGGGGGTTCGAATCCCTCCGGGAGCACATGACAGAAAAACGGCGCCTGCGCGCCGTTTTTCGGTACATGTGCTGGCCGGAGGCATGTTTTGCCACCAGGCAAAACAGCCGAGGCGGGGTCGCGCAAAACCCTTCGCGACGGCGAAGGGTTTATGCGTGACCACTTGATAAATCCTGTGCGGGATAGGAGAATCGAACTCCTGCTGACTGATTGGCAACCAGTCGTTCTACCATTAAACTAATCCCGCAGCGTTTGTAATATTTACATAATATTCCCTTTCCATCAACTGTTTCGGCAAAAGTTTAATCCACTCGAGCATTTTTACTTTGAAATAGGTGCTCGTTATGACGACCGTACACATACCATAAGAGAGTCGATTTGTCTTATGACGTCCTTGAATAACAATGGGTTTCGTGAATTTTTCCCTCTTAATTTCAGAGTGTTTAGACCAATACGCAACGCATGTTGTCGGATCAAGATCGGGATAGATTGTGACGGCGGCTTTAATTCGTGCTTCTGGTATCAAACAGGTATTCTTTAAGAAAAATACGAATAATTTGACCATATCGGGATCGGTATTGATGAGTCGGACATGACATCGATTCCTCTTATCCCCTTCTCCCCAATACAACATGATCCCTGCAATGAAAAGTGGGTTGTATTTGAGTGCTTCAAATTCATGACGGGCTTCATTTCTGGCTTCGTCGTACACTCTTTCAAGTCGTGCCCCACGTATCTTATTCAATTCTTGAATCCGGACCGCGCTTGCGTCAAAAACTTCTTTTGAGAGTCGTTCTTTAACGGCTTGTGACCAATCGACTTGTGAAAACCAATCGGACAATGTGGCCCTAGGAATCTTAAGCTTTCGATAAATCTCGTTGTAACTTGCTCCCTCACGTCTCAACTTTTCGGCTTCTTCCTTATCTTTTCTCATACCTATACACTCATATTACCAGAGTCCGGAAATCCTTTTTCACCAAAACTGGGGAAAAGTCTGTGGATATGGGGATAAGAGACAGGGTCAGAAATGGGACAATCGTGTACGTTATGCGAATAAAACCCTTATTTTAAGCCATTTTGAGTCACTTTGTACAATATCTCCAAAAGGACCACTATGAATTCTTCTCAATCGTGATGGACGAGTGTAAAAGAAAGGCGACGCCTTTCTTTTCTTTTTCATCGGATTTTCGTCTTAATGTTTCTTAGTACAATAAGTTTCATGTGAAAAGTGTGTATAATGGTCCGACTATGCCAAACACCCGCGATCAACACCGAAAAGAAATTGGGCGGATAGGGGAGGATATTGCTGCCAAATTCCTTGAACGCAAAGGATTCAAGATACTCGCCAGAAACTATCGCAAGCCATGGGGTGAAATCGACATCATCGCCGAGAAGGGTGGGGTAGTGCGGTTTGTTGAAGTCAAGAGTGTTACACGTGAAAACATTTCGTATGTTACACATGAAAGGTCTGATTATCGACCTGAGGAGCAAATACACCCCCTCAAACTGCGTAAAATAGCCCGTACGGCTGAAATATACATGAATGAGAGGGAAGATGCGCGTGAGTATCAAATCGACGCCGTAGGCGTCTTTTTGAGCGTTAAAGAACGCAAGGCCCGATGTCGTCTGTTTGAACAAGTCCTTTAGACTGTGTCCGATAGGACATCTAAGAGACATGGAATAAAAATTACCGCCACAGATACTGTTGTGGCGGTAATAATTCTTCATCGATCGACCGGGAGCATTCTCATCATAACGTCTCACATAAACCAGCCATACAGCTCGAATACATCCTCTCTGGCTGGATCATCGATCAGTGCCTGTTCGCGCGACGTGATTTCTTCGAAAAGCTCTTTACACAGGGGCTCCAGCGCCATGCGGACATGCTCGATTTTGGCTCCGTATAAGTCACCCTTAATTTGTGTCGTGAACACCCGGTCGAGAACATAATCGAGAAACGGCCTTGACTCGATCGGTGCCCAAATACTTGCATTACCATCATCACCTGTGAAGCAAATGTGCTTATGCGGATACGATGAGAAGCTACAGTTTTCCGGATATGTATCCGGAAAAAGCCCGACATGCAGCGGAAAATATTCATCATCTTCGATTTCACGCGGCAAGGGCGCGATTCCGGGAATAGGCACAAACTCCCACCCACGACCGATAGCTTCCAGATAGTAGGACATGATTCTCTCCCTTTTCTCGTAGTGAAAGAGCAAAAAGAACTCTTCTGCTCCATAAGTAGTCTGGAGAAAATAGTATAAAGAGTCAAAAATGTCGACATGTGTGTTGATTTTTCAATAAAATAGAGTATTTTTATGATATGTTTGTTGTCCATATCACAGACATTTTTTCTCCATGAAGCACCATATGATCGAACAACTCATGCAGAGCGGGCTGTCGCACAAAGAAGCTCTCGTATACCATGCTTCGTTGGTACTTGGCCCTTCGACCATCCTGCGTATTTCGCGAGAAGCTGGTACACAGCGTCCAACCACGTACGCAATTATCGAGCAATTGATCCGGCGAGGACTCATGCGACGCGAAGAAATCGGACTCAAGAAACGGTTTGTCGCAGAAAACCCTGAGAATCTGCGCCGTGTGATGGAACAAAAGATGCAGAATGTGAGCCAGATTATCCCTGACCTGACAACTTTGTTTAAAAAATCGGGTAGGGAACATACAGTACGCGTATACGAGGGCCTTTCGGCCTTACGCACTATTTCAGCAGAAATCGCACGAACGACCCACATCGGGGATATTCGTTACTTCATTGGTGGTAGTGTGGGATGGAAGGAGGTTGATCCCCAATGGCACGAGCAATACCTAAAATGGCGTTCGCGCACCCGCCTCGATGCAAAGCTATTATTTCAGGACTCAGAGCGCGCGAAGTTGCATCAGTCACTTTCGCGGACGATCGGACAGCAGGTCCGTATTTTGCCTCCTGGGACGCTGTTGCAATCGGATATCCTCATCACACCTCGCCATGTGGTTATTGCCCGTATGACACACCCTCAAACGGCAATCATGATCGAGGATCAGGATATTGTTGATACGTACATTACCTTATTTAATCTCTTGTGGAACACGACCATATGATGATCACCGATAGATATCATGTAGACCGATTTCGAGGAAAAGAGCGGTGGTGGTATTGAGGAAAACGAATTTGATGCGGTACTTATGGTTGATTGAGAATGCCCATACGTCTTTATCTTTACCGTGAAGTTTGTGCGTGTCGAGACTTGGATGGAATGGATTTTCACGAAAGGCGACTTCTTTCTGTTTTGCAAATTCTTTGATCTTCTTAGGTAGTTTGCGATATTGCTTTTCAAAAAGCCCGGTCGGTCTGATCGTTATGGCTTGCATACCTCACAATCGCTTAGTCCAGATCGGCTAATGATTTTATGACCCTTGTCTTACCTTCGCGATATTCACGCAAGCCATCGGCGACGAGTTTGTCAAGCTTGGTAGCAGCTTTACCGGTGAGATAGTGGGTGGGTACGGCAGCGGCAAGGAGACGTTGATATTCCTCCACCGGCAGCACCACCACGCCTTTTTGTTGCCGCACCGTCTTTTGTGAAAGAGTGATTGTGGTTGACATATATAGTGGCACTGTACCATACATAATGAAAAAAGACAGTGGGGGAGTCCTCTTGTTGAAGTCAACTTATGCTAAGCTACTTTCAGTAATTCTTCGCTCTTTGAAAGGAACCTCTGATGGCTTCGAAGAAGATTGTCATTATTGGCGGCGGGCACAATGGCCTCGTCGCTGCACTCTATCTGGCAGACGCAGGACACAGGGTCACTATACTAGAATCCCGGGATAGGGTAGGGGGTGCGGCATATACCGATACCACCACTTTTCCAGGCTTTAAGTTCTCGAAGTTCTCATACCTCAACAGCCTCATGCTGAAGGAGATTGTCGAAAAATTTGAGCTTACAAAGTATGGGTACAAAGTCCTACCGCGCAATCCATCGTCGCATACGCCTCTGCCAGATGGTAGGGGACTCATCCTCGGCCCCGACATGGCAAAGAATGTCGCGGAGATAGCACGATTCTCTCAGAAAGACGCAGTTGCCTATCCGCGCTACGAGCACGCGCTCGGCGAGTTGGGTAAATGGATGTCGGCGATGATGACCATGACTCCGCCGAGCGGGCCTCTGCCGCGCCACTGGCGTGATATCAAGAGTCTGGCACGGCTCGCCCGTCACATAGTGCGACTCAACCCTCTACAGATGTGGCGCTTGGCCAGACTCGTCCTCACGGATCCCGTCACCTATCTCGACAGTTGGTTTGAATCCGACGTCCTCAAGGCGACCCTGCATACCGATGAGATCATTGGCGCCACCAATCTCTCGGGCTACGTCCTCCTACATCATGTGATGGGGGATGCAGGCGGAGCACGTGGTGTGTGGGGCTCTATGCGCGGTGGTATGGGAGCCATCTCGGACGCATTGGCCGCCGCCTGCAAGGAACGCGGTGTGGGCATCTTCCGTAATACAGAAGTCCTTCGCATCGACCACGATCCTATCCGCAATAGGGTGCGGCGGGTCGTCGCGGACATGCAGGTGACGCCGTCATACCGAGCACAGCTTGCCCTTGAAGCGGATGTCGTCGTTTCCGCGGTGAATCCCTCGACGACGTTTGACACATTCCTCGCCGACGTACATACGCCAGCCATCGACCGGATCCGACAAAAGGTCGCCAGGCGCGACTCTTCGAGCGGGACATTCAAGATAAATCTCGCACTTCGCGGCCTGCCGCATCTGCGCGGGACCTTGCAGGGACATGTATGGCCACAACATCAGACGACCATCCACATCTCGCCGACGGTGCAATATATCCTTGACGCACTCGAAGCATATCGACAGGGGCGTTCGTCGCCGAAGCCGATACTCGAAGTGACTATCCCGAGCGTCCTCGACGACACGCTCGCCCCCGTAGGGCAACATGTCATGGGTATCTTTGGGCAGTTTGTGCAATACGACGTCAATGGCGAGGAATACTGGCAACAGGTCGTCTTGCCGACATTGCGTGAATACTTCACCAATATTGACGAGATACTCGTCGGCAAACAGGTGCTCACGCCGCGCGACATCGAGCGCGAGCTCGGCATGGTAGGTGGCAACATCTTCCATGGCGGTATGGGTATCGGGCAACTCTTCTGCAATAGGCCTACTGCCAGCATCGCCGACTACCGGGCGCCGATCCAAGGCGTCTACCTCTCTGGTGCGGGCACACATCCGGGCGGGGGAGTCTGCGGCGCAAGTGGCCGCAATGCTGCGCTCGAAATCCTGGCGGATATCCGCGGAGGACGTATCTAGATCTCCACAACCTCGTCATTTCGATGGCGGGGTTGTTTTTCTTTAAAGCTTCGCTTATCTTGTCGGGCCGCCGAGAATCGTCCCAGAATCGCGGCATTTTTGTTCGTGCTTTGCACTCCAAAAAATGCTCGCGTTCTTGGACGGCCACTCACGTCGCTTCGCGACATGTTCCGTGGCTTCGATTCCCGACACAGTGTGCGCACCCCGGGAGTATTTCCATTTCACTAATGCCGGAATACCGGCAAAGTGAAATTGGGCACAGGCACACTGCTTCGTCCCGTCAACAGTAAGCTTCGCTTATTTTGTCGGGCCGCCGAGAATCGAACTCGGTCTACATGGTCCCAAACCATGCGTACTACCGGTATACTACGGCCCGTTGGAGGGCATAGTAGCACAAAAGCCGCTACTTTGTGATTTGTTTCAAATAGAGATCAAAAAGGCCGCGGCCGTACTCTGCATCAAATGCCGCCTCTTTCTCCGCCAAGTCTCCCTGTAGATACGTCGCGAGATCCTGCCCGGTCTGCACTTTCAAATCCCGATTGATGTAGCTCATCATGGTCGCATGGAGCGTGCGGTCTGCGGTTGTCTTGCCTTCGCTGGTGGTGGTGATGAGCCCGATGAGCTTATTCCATGCATTGACCACCGCGCCACCCGAGGAGCCCGACTGCGCCTCTATCACGCCACCAATCGATATCATATCCACCGTATCTCCATGAAATGTGAGCAGTTTATCGATCTTGCTCACTGAAGACGCTGCGAAAAGATTGTTGTGTGCGTGAAGTCCGCCGACGAATTCTGCCGGGTATGCGGCTCCGAGCACAAAATCGCCGAGGAAGCCGATCACCTCTCGGGTATCGAAAGGAAGGAAGGGGAATGACTGCGGTAGCGGAGCATTGTCTGTCGAGCCGGTGACGCGCAAGAGTGCATAGTCATGTTCACCCGTCCCCATCGGCTTATCCGTATTGATCTCATCAATATGCTCGTTCACCCATACAGGCGGAATGAAGAGTATCTCCGCTGTCCAAAGCGCACGCGCGGGCGATCCAATACGGATGAGGCATGAGAGATCGATCTTCTGGCTTTGCGAAAGCAGTACGTACTGCGCGACATGCGCATTGGTGAGGATGACGCCACGCGGATCAATGATGACGCCACTGCCAGAAATCGGCCGCAGCGATGCGCCGCCTTTTGGTATACAGAGAATATTGACGAGGGCAGCGCGCGCCGAGACATTGACCTCGTCGAAGTGGAGCGCTGGAGTAGGGTAGGGATTTACAATGCGTGTGATCTCAAATGATGAATCAGAGGCAGACTCATTGGCTGCGGGGACCTTCGGCACAGGAGCGGGTGTCGAAGCCTTCTGCGGCGGTTTTGCAGGTGCAGCGTCCGACGGTGGTGCAATCTCTTCCTCCACCTTAACGACGGTAGCAGGTGTGGTGGTCGTGGATTCGTCCATAGTAGGGGAGGGTGTGGCGAGATACTGCACCGTCGCCGTCTGTATCGCTGGGTCCGGAGGGGAATCTACGATACCCAAACGTGCCGGATCAAATATCGCCACAACGGCGACACCGAGAGCGCATATCGCCAAGACGTTTATTAAAAGTCGGAATGACATATGAAAAATATATGGTGCATTCGACGGAAGGACAAGGGAAGAAGTATGGGGAAGGGTGCGTGAAGAGGGAAAATTTGCTAGGATTCAACGGAAAGGAAAGCGCGGGATTAGTTTAGTGGTAAAACAAGAACCTTCCAAGTTTTAGTCGCCGGTCCGATTCCGGCATCCCGCACTACTACACACACAAATAGATGACCGGGCCCTTGCACCATGTCTCAATCCGAGTATAATAATCATTATTAGTCACTAAGGGCTCGTCCATAAATAATGTACTCGTTATTTATGGACTACACTTATGGGCCCGTTCATTTTGTGTTGAAGTTATTTATGAACGGGACCTAACAACGCTTATGGCAACAAAATTTCGCTCACTTTCGATATCGCTCCCCGAAGAGCTTGTGACCAAGATAGACGCCACTGCTAAAAAGCAGTACAAAACCCGCTCGGACATCATCCGCGAAGGGGTCATTATGCGCATCCTTCCGGCATATACCCCTACAAAGGCCGAGGAACGCGCAATCAAAAAAGGTAAAGAGGCATATGCGCGTGGAGAGTTTATAACATGGTCAGATGTAAAACATGAGTTGGATAATCGTGGTGGCACCACACGCCGATAAGGAGCTCAGAAACATACCGCATCCCGATATCGACCGCATTCGGCAGGCGATTGATGCAATGGAAACAGATCCGCTCGCCGGAGACATCGTATACCTCACCGCCCACGATAGTGATTATCGCCGCAGGGTAGGCGACTGGCGCATCTTCTTCTCGCTCGAGAAAGCAAAGCAAATTGTCATCATCCAGCATATTCGTCGACGAGCATCGAATACGTACTAATAAAGAAAAACAGCCCTCGGAGAGGGCTGTTTGGGGTGTGCGCTACGCACATATACGCACTGGTCAGTTTGTTATGTGCGATACACGGAAGTACTTTCAGACTCCCGACAGCGGGATAGTATCCTTCGCGTGTCCCGCATGCTCTCTTTTGCGTCGCCGCCGATACCACATCATGTCTGACAGTGTGGATCATATCACGTCGAAGCCGATATTCTCAAAAGAAAACCGCCCGGAGAAACCACTCCGGGCGAGAATTGGATTATCGCTTCTTGAAAACCGAGTTAGTGATGCTTAACAATAGATCGGTATATTTGATTCCGTTCTCGTTAAGAATTTCCTTCACGGCGGACGTGAAATTTTCGCGTTCCGCTTTTTGGGTTAAATCTCGACGAGAAATCTCGTCGTGCAATCGCATGTTTACTGCCCATGCCTTTGCGTCGGCGCGGGTCGTTGTGTTTGGTAATGTAAGGACGGAATTTGTCGTGAGTGGCCATCCGTCCACACGCGTGACCTCGATCTCGACCGAGATGATACTCCTCTGAACCCTGTTACGGGTTTTGTGCTTTGTACGTGCATCCATGTTCATGACTTACCTCCAGCAGTTTTGAAGATCTATGCACTACAGGTACTTTACAAAATCATAAACGAAATGCATAGTAATTCACACCATTGGAGGAAACTCCAGGTCACAATCTCTGCAGAGGAGCGTAAGGGTGGGAAGGAGCCTTTCGAAATTCTCTTCATGCCCATCCGTTAGTCCCACCTGGAAGAGAATGCGTACAGCAAGAGAATGGTTTGGTGCGGCGGCTTCCGACAACTCATTCTGAATCGTGATGATCCGAAGGGTTTTGGTCGAGAGTGTCGCAAATCCACGCTTTATATCGTTGATGTATCCGCCGTCTTGACTGAGAAGCTTAGCCTCATCGAGAAGGCTCTTGATACGACCCTGGTTCATTGATCTACTCCATTTGAGGACCCTATGCACTACCGGTACTTTACAGAGAAGTATCAGTAGCTCATAGTATTTCACACAATTTGTGATAAAAAGGATTGACAAAATGGGGCGGAAATATAGACTATTCACATGAACATACTCGAAGATCTGGGGCTTACCAAGATAGAGGCGGCGGCGTATGAGCGTCTGCTACGGCTGGGCGAGGTGCCGGTCTCGGCGCTTCAGAAGTCGCTCGGGATACATCCGCAGATTGCCTATCGGGCGGTCGAGGGGCTCGTGGAGAAGGGGCTCGCGGCTGCATATCGCAAGAAGAACAAGAAATACGTGAGTGCCGAACACCCCAAAAAGCTCGAGGAGATAGAGAAGGCGAGACTCGCGCGGCTCAAGGATGCCTTACCAGAGTTCGCGGGGCTTATGCAAGCCCCAAAGGACGCGCTCGTGCGCACGAGCGTCGGCATCGAAGCGCTGCGGACATTTCGTCGCCTGGCGGTCGATGAGCTCAAGACGGGAGATTCGTTCCTCATCATCAGCGCGTCTGCCGACAGATTCTATACCGCCATGGGGGATACGTATGCCGAGACCGAGCGCAAGCGCATCAAGAAAAAGATATGGAAAAAGATGCTCGCGTCGCCCGCCGACAAAGAGCGTTTCGAGCAAGACCCCTTTCGGGAACATACACTCTTCCGGTTCTTCTCAGACTCGTATCCGACTATCTCGACCACACAGATATTTGGTGTACATGTCGGTATCATCATCTGGACGGCTGAGCCGGTACTGATTCACATCAAGCACGAGGATGTAGCCGCGTCATATCGGCACTATTTTGAGGAGTTGTGGAAGGCTTCGACGGCGTAGCGAGCAGGTACATAGGTTTGATCTGTGTACTTTGCTCGTGTGTTTTTTGCATTGACAGCACATATCCGTTGTGTATACTTTGGATATGAAGACGATGATCAATGTGAAAGTGGAATCGGAGCTGAAGCGCAAGGCCCAAAAAGTGGCGGCGGAGCTAGGGCTTCCGCTCGGGACCATCATCAATAACTACCTGCGCACGTTTATCGTGGAGCAGCAGGTGGTGTTTGAGAAGCCATTGGTACCCAATAAGGCGACAGCGAAAATCCTTGATAGGGCTTTGGCGGATATTAAAAAGAACAAGAATCTCGTATCCTTCAAGGATAATGAAGAAATGGATCGATACCTCATGTCTCTATAAAACATAATCAATTCTATGGGGGTCGCCGTCTTGCATCGCACATTCATAAAGGATTTCAAGAAATTACCGCAAGATACGCGTGCTCGACTTGTGGAGCGTAAGAATCTCTTTTTGAAGGACCCATTCAACCCATTGCTCAATAACCACGCTTTAAATGGCATCTTTGCAGGATGCCGGAGTATAAATATTTCGGGAGATATTCGGGCGGTTTATTTTGATCGCGGAACTGATGTGGTATTTATCCATATCGGTACGCACGCGCAATTGTACGAATAGTATTTCACTCCCTCCTCGTCTGAGGGTATAGTAGCGCTATGGATACATACACACTTCCAAATGGGCGAACGATTGACATTGAGGGATGTGTCGACGCGGTGCTCTCATACACTGAATATCCGCAGCACTATCTTGATACCGAGACGGGTAATGTGTGCGTCATCGACACGTCGGATGCGCTTAAAAAGCTGGTCGAGGAGATCGGCGCGAGCCGGCGGTATCTCGAGATCACGCATTTCGATGAGGACGATTACAACGACATCATGGAGGAATTTCTCGATGCGATCCTCCGCGTCGAAGATCCGAAGCTCTTCGCGACGCTTGCGTGCACGTTTGAAACAGGTGGGTGGCAGGCGGTAATCGCCCGCTTTGAGAAAATGGGAGATGAGTGGATAGTGGGGTGGAATCAGTGGATCTGTGACGAAGCATGGCTCCTTGCGGAACAGTGGGTTACGCATATTCCCAACGTACCGGTCAATGTTGAGTTTGAAGGATGTGAAGACTGTGCAGTATGCGAGCTTATGCGCAAAGGAGAGGACAATAATTTTAGGAAGCTCATGCATGCGTTCGATATCGAAAACTCGATGCAGGAAATCGCCGGCGCGTCAACAGAACCGAACGAGAAACGACCAACAAAGAAGATTGTGAAGGTGGAGAAACGAAGCAAGACGCCGCCGTGCGGACTGTGTGGAAAGTCAAAGAAGCCGCGCTTCAAGACAGAATGTTGCGATAACTGGGTCTGTGGCGATGAGAATGCTTACGTGTTGTTTTCCTACTCGCGCGATATTTGTTCCCGCAACCATCGCCGGCTTACCCTCTGCGGCTATCATCGCGAGGGACGACACCCGGGAAATTGGAAGGACTGCAAGGAATGCATCGAGGGTTTTGAGCCGGAGATGGCAGTATGGTACGGTACCAATGAATATAATTTTGAGAAACATCCGAATCCTCCTGCATTCAAGCCAACGCACTGTACGAATTGCAACATCGCTATCAGTTTAGGCGAAGATGGCTACACAACTTTTGGGGGCATGTATGCTTGTGAGGACTGCGTAGATGGCGGATTTACATTCAAAAAATAACCTGAATCCAGATACACAGGTCTGACCTGTGTACTTATTATTGACTGTCGAAGACGAAGGCTTGTGCAAGTTGTGCAAGCCAGGCTTGCACAAGGCTTGCACAACAGCGCATATTCGCCGTCTTGAAGCGCAAAACACCGTATGAGAGACGCGCGGTGCAATCCGAGCTATCCACCAAAATTGATTAACTACTACGAGAGGTCTATACGTCTACTCCATAAAAGTCAATCATTTTATGGAATACACTCCACTTTGGTCGGAAACCGAGGCTGCCTCGCAAAGGCTGCTGGATGTGCACTGCGCACATATACGAACATTGGTCTCGCAGGTGCTTGTCGGTGAGGATTATTGAAGTCGCAATTATTGAAGCCAGACTTCACTTATACGGGTATCGCATGCGCGTCGGTGAATACCGCATGCTGTTTGATAGAAATGAGGAAATCATCGTGATTCACCACATCTCAAAACGCGCGGATGCGTATTAAAACCATCCTAAAAATATGCGGCACGCACTACTTGTTTATCTATTGCTATAGCAGTAGATAAACAAGTGGCGGTACATCAATCGCCTGTAGAGCGACAAAGAAACCCGCCCGGAGACCATCCAGGCGGTGAAAGAGTGTGATAGTTTTGATTTTGTTGCCAAGCGGGATATCAGCCCGCTCCGTACCATGTCAACCAGGTGGTCGTGTAGTCCATCGTTCACTCTCTTCCTCTATGTCAGAGAGTTCTCGAATGAAATACATATTGGCCCTATAGAGACGCCCTTCGTTTCCGAACCACGCCGGCTGGTCTGCTACCCTCATAGTCCGCAGGTCGCTGAGGGCTGCTTCGAGATTGTCTCGCAGCTCACCGCAACAATCTCCGAGCCATGACGGCATGCACAGGTCGAGAACATCAGTACGATCACCGATCGCATCTGCACAAAAACCATGGCAATGCATTTTGATTGCTTGATACTTCATTGTCCTAGCCCCTCCTTCGGGCGAGCGCCAGTTGGCGCGGTTGATTTCCTATGTTCTGACAGAAGTATACACGACGCATTTTATTTTGTCAAGTATTTTAGACGAGCAGAAAATAAAATATGTTGACTTCAATTATTATAAGGATAATATATTTATATGTGTCGAAAATTATTTACAACTCAAGATTGAGTGAAATACCATGAATAATCGCCGCATTTTGATGAGCCTCGGCCTGTCCGGGCCGCGTGCAGACGCATATTTGACGTTGCTGGAGCAAGGGGGTGCGACAGCTACCGAACTCGCCAAAAGGATGGGTGTACAGCGTACGAGCGTATACGCGATCCTGCGGTCACTTGCCGAGGAGGGTTTCGTAGAGACCTACATACAAAAGAAACGCCAGTACTTTCGCGCGACGAAGCCGGAGCGAGTCGCCGTGCATTTTGAAGACAAACTTGCGTCGTTCCGCTCTATCATCCCGCTTCTGCAGACACTTGAGAAGGAGGACGCCCGAGCTCTTGGGCTGCGATTCGTCGAGACCGTACCCGAACTTGAGCGATTCTACCGCGACATCCTGGATGAGTACCGCGGCAGGGAATATCGCATCATCGGCAGTGCACCAGCATGGGAGGGGCTCGACACTGAATTCTTCGTGCAGTATCGCAAAGATCGCGGCGTACGCGGGATCAAGACCCGGCTTCTTCTCACCGCAGAATCGGCAGATATAAATCCTCAAGACCCGACGCTTTTGCGCGAGTACCGATACTTGCCGCCGGCGCATGCATTCAAGAGCACAATTGACATATTCGACGACAAGATATTAATTGTTTCACCCTCACTTTCCGCGCTTGCTATCGTCGTAGCCGTACCGGCCATGACCGACATTTTCTCGTCAATGTTCGAGATGTTGTGGGAATACGCAGGAGATCAGGAGCGGCATTCCCCATGAAAAGCCTTGTGCACTTCTTGGAGGTGTGTATTGGTGATGTGGGTAGCGGCAATTTTCGCGTGGCCAAGGAGTGCCTGGACACTGCGGAGGTCGGCGCCGTTGACAGCCGAAGAAAGAGAGCTATAATTGATGCATATTGATTAATATACATGCATATGATCAAAAATGTCCCTATCTCAAAGGCTCGCGTCAATTTGGGCCAGGTCGTCAAAGACGTGCGTGAAAAGGGTGATGTGGTCGTACTGGAGAAAGACGGCATCCCCGTAGCATCGATTGTTGGCGTGGATATCGTAGAGGACTTGCGCGACGCTCTCGACTTGGCGGCGGCGCGCCTCAAGACACAGCGTGAGACACTCGTAGACTGGGACAGCATCCGCGCACAGTATGTATAAGGTGTTGTTGAAGACATCGGCCCAGAAAGAGCTGGATGCCCTACCAGCGCAAGCGAGGAAAAAAGCGGCGATGGCGATTGATGATCTGGTGCACATGGGCATCCACGCCAAACACACCAAGAAACTACAGCCGCCAATCGACGGGTATCGCATGCGTGTCGGTGAATACCGCATACTGTTTGATAGAAATGAGGAAATCATCGTGATTCACCACATCTCAAAACGCGCGGATGCGTATTAAACAAGAACCGCCCGGAGAAACCACTCCGGGCTGTGAAAGGTGGTTTATAGTCGTTTCATAGTCACCTTACATTGAAACGCCGTTCTTCCGCCGGCGCTCAGTATTTCCCATGGCTTTGCATGGGTCTCGAAGCCAAGAATCTCTGACGTGGGAGTATAATCCGAGAGGAGCACATATATCTCCTCTTCGTAGATTGGACACCCTTCCCCATGGAGACGAATGTCAATCCAGGTGATTTCATACACATCACCTCGTTTTACTCGATTTGCGATCCTATTCCTCGCGTGCGTCGGATTCACTTCGAGTAGGCTTTGTCGCTTGAACTTCTTCATGTCGCCAACTCCTATGCTGGTATTACCAGGGGGAGGATCATCCTCCCCCTTGATTCACCGCGTCCACACCGACCTGATTTTGGCAGGCGCTTTGTGCTCAATTCCTCTGTTTCCTTCCGTCACGCTGAGTAAGACGACGCAAATGAGAGCCCCGATGAGCGCCCAGTACACAGTCAAAGCAAAGTTACGCATATCTACCTCCTCTCTAATTCTGTCGGAATGATACATGTATATATGTTTATTGTACAAAAAAGCTTTGTTTTATATCATAAAGTACACTTGTATTTTACTTTTGGTATGCTATCATGGCCATATGAGCTTACTGAGCCCCAGGACGCTTGATGAGCACATAATCTTGCGTCTAAAAGATGGTGGCATGAGCACGACCGATCTCTTGCACCAATTGCAGGCAAGCGCACCCATCACAAAACAGGGATTTTATGCCGCACTGCGCCGACTCAAGGCAGAGGATAGTATCGTCGTGCATAGGAAAGTCGCTGCGATCAATACGACATGGCTGCAAAAGAGTCGCGATCTCGTCTCGCACATGAGCCAAGCATACGCACAGGGCGGGGATGTGGCCGACGTCCTTGCGCTTGCCGACAAGGAAAGTATCTCTTATTCATTCAACACGATTCAACAACTCGATGCATTCTGGGGGCATGCGCAAAATATCGTCATCCGCGCCACGCCGGTGCACGAGCCGGTGTACACCTATGATCCGCATTATTGGCTTTGGCTTGGGCGCAAAGAGACGGAGCGGGCGCTCGTGGATGAGGTTACTTCGCTTGGTAAGCAGTTCCTGATGACAGTGGGCGGCAATACACCGCTCGATAAGATGATCCGTACAGAGTTCAACACTGATTTGAGGCAATACCATATCGAACGCTTGTTCGACGACGATACATACTATGTCGTTGTGATAGGCGACTATATATTTGAGTCCCATTTCAACGCCACTCTTTCACGGGCGATCGAAAGTATTTACCAAAAGTACCCAAAACTCACCGACGAAGCTGTCGAGGAATTAGAACAAATACCGAGAGTGCGCGTGCGCACAAAAATGAAAATCTCGCGCAACCGCACGCGCGCCCGCAAACTCAAGGCAAAGCTGAGTAAGCATTTCTTTGTAAAGCGAAGTGTCCTGTAGTCCTTATCCTCGCCGCTTCCCATGAAAAGCCTTGTGTACCTCTTGGAGGTGTTTGTCGGTGACGTGGGTGTAGACCTGGGTGGTGGCGATATTGGCGTGGCCGAGGAGCGCCTGTACGGAGCGCAGGTCGGCGCCGTTTTCGAGGAGGTCGGTGGCGAAGCTGTGTCGGATGACGTGCGGCGTGACTTTGCGCGTGATGCCGGCTTTGGTGGCGTAGTGTTTGACGAGGCGCTCGACGGATCGGGGGGTGATACGCGGCAGGTCTTTGGTCTTTGGTGTGCCTGCGCCGTAGCTCACGAAGAGTGCGTCGCTCATGTCGCCGCGTGCCTTGAGGTATTCTGCGATCGCTTTCTTTGCGGTAGGGGAGAGGAATACGACGCGCACCTTTTCCCCCTTACCGCGCACCGAGAATGCATCACGTGAGAGATCGATGTCTTGATTGAGGGAACAGAGTTCGGAGACGCGTAGACCGGTGGAGAAAAAGAGCTCGAGGATGGCACGGTCGCGCAGAGAGGAGAGGGATCCGCCTCCGGCGGACATGAATGGCGCCTGCAACAAACGAGACAATTCTTCTGCGGTTATTAAATCGAGATCGCGTCCGCCGACCTTGGCGAGCTCGATGCGCTCAGGGTTGAGCGAGGTGATGTCGCGCCGGCGGAGGAATTTGAGAAAGGCTCTCAGTGCGATGAGGTGATAATTTTGCGTATTTTTCTTCATGGTGCCCGTGGTGCCGCTGGAGCGGTTGAGATTGATGCGGAATTCTCGGACCCTTTGCTCGGTGATGTCCTTTGGCATTAAGACCTTTCCGTCGGAGGCGGATCCGCCTCCGACGGATGCAAAAGTAAAAAATCGTGTGAGGTAGCGATCGTAATTCTCTACCGTCTTTACGCCGCGACCCTTTTCTATCTCGAGGTATTCGAGGAATTGGGTCTTGAGGTCTTTGAGCGTAGTAGCCATGTATGCATTGTAGCAAGATTGTGCGACGTATCGGGTGTCACAAGTACACAAGTCAGACTTGTGTACTTGTGGTGTCTTTACACCTCCACCCGAGCATGTATTCTGAAGAGAGTATGAAAGAGTCACAAACAAGAGGAGGCAACAATGCCGCTTTGCACATATGCATGTGCGCGGCGTATTGCCTCGCTCATGCTGATACTCGCGATTACCCTTGCATGGAGTACGGACGCGTTTGCTCGTAAGCGCAGGCATGGGTACCGGCATCATGGTGTCGGTCACATACAAAAACAGCACAAGCAGAAGGTTCCGCTTCCGCCATCTCGTCCTCGGCATCAGGCGGCAGGTCCGCCGATCCCTGCCTTTGATCCCACTCAAGGAAAGACTGACATTTGTTTGGCCATGAACGCGTATTTTGAAACGAGCAAGGTGACGACAAAGGAAGCGATGTTTATGGTCGCATTTGTGAACAAGCATCGTGCCGATGAGGCGCGTGCGGATGAAAACATGCGCCTTCCGTTCGTCGGGTCGCTCAAGGGTATCGTGAATACCGTCGAAGCGTTGCGTGATCATGCGGTGTGTCTCGCGACATACCGGGCATGGGCATTCTCGTGGACCATGAGAAGAGTGTGCCGTTGGTGTCAAAAGTGGATTCGCTTGCAAAGCGTTCCCAATGAGGATGATCCGAAATGGCTTATGGCTCAAGAAGTCGCGCGTCTCGTGAGTTCTGGTTGGGGTCCGCAGCATATTGGGCTTGACCCGGAGCTGAGTCGAGCCACATACTATTTCAATCCAGACGAGACTCGGCGCGCGACAGCATGCAAGTATTTTTACGGACCGCTGGTGCGTCTTGTCCACGGACAGAGAATTGACAGGCATGAATTCTACGCCGTCCCAACTCCGGAAGAACAAAAACAGCTTGCCGCGGCCCATAATATGCCTCCGGATAAGATCCAGATAGGGGTCACAAAGAAGGGGCTTCCAATATGGAAATATGTGAGTCACTCATGTGATCCAGTGGACGCGTTGTCGACCACACTTCTCCGAAAAGCCTTCAATCCCTAACAGGGTTGAGGGCTTTTACTTCAGGTATTTGCGTTTTTTGAGTTTTTCGGGAAGATAGCCCTTTTCGTGCTCGAAGCCGGCTTCCCATTTTTGGCCCTTACCATACCCAAGCTCTTTCATGAGTTTCGTCGGGGCGTTGCGCAGGTGCAGCGGGATGGGGAGTGCTCCATGCTTTTTCACATCGTCGAGCGCGGCAAACACCGCGTCGTATGCGCGGCGGTCTTTCTTGCACTGCGATAAATAGGCAACGCCGTGCGCCAGGTTGATGGTCGCTTCGGGGTAGCCGATGGAGCGGACAGCTTCAAAGACGGCGTTGGCGACCACGAGCGCGGTAGGCTGTGCCAGGCCAATGTCTTCACTGGCAAACACCACCATGCGCCGTGCGATGAACTTGGGGTCTTCGCCCGCCTCGACCATGCGCGCGAGGTAGTAGATTGCGGCATCGGGTTGATTCGCGCGCATACTCTTAATGAACGCACTGATGGTATTGAAGTGCTCATCGCCCTTTTTGTCGTAGCGAATGTGTTGCGACTGCACGGCCTCTTTGAGCGTATCGACGGTGAGGCTGCCGTACAGTTTGTGTGCGGTCTCGAGCACGGTGAGTGCCTGGCGGGCGTCGCCCTGCGCTATGGCAATGAGCCATTCTTTTGCGCTTTTTGGCATCTTTATCTTCGTGCGGGCGATGATTTTTTCCATATCTGTCGGCACATGTTCATTTAGGACAAACACCCGACAGCGCGACAAGAGAGGGCTGATCACCTCGAAGCTCGGGTTTTCGGTCGTAGCGCCGATCAAAGTGATGTCGCCTCGTTCGACGAAGGGGAGGAGAAAATCTTGCTGTGCCTTATTAAAACGGTGAATCTCGTCGATAAAGAGGATTTTTGGTCTGCCAAATTGCAGACTTCCCTTGGCGCCGAGCACTTTGCGGATATCGTCTTTTCCCGCTTCGACAGCCGAAAGCTCGTAAAAATCGGCTTCCAGTGCGTGTGCGTAGATGCGCGCGAGCGTCGTCTTGCCGCTGCCGGGTGGGCCCCAGAGGATGAAAGAGAAGAGCTCCTGTTTCTCTATCGCGACGCGCAGCGGCTTCCCAGGACCCGTCAGGTGTTCTTGGCCGACGAAATCATCGATTTTTGAAGGCCTCATCCGAGAGGCGAGGGGTTCCATCGGTGCAGTATAGCGCTCCTTAGATGAATGGGCACGGAGACTTTTTGGTACGTCCGAGGTTGTCCACAGTCGCAAAGCTTGCGTTTGCATGATACGCGAGTATTCTTATCCCTATGAATACTAAAACTATTGTCATCTGGGCGATCCTTATCATTATCGTGCTTGCAGGTCTTTACTTCATCTTTAATGGTCGTATGGCCAATACCGCACAGCCGGTGACTGATCCAAACGCGACCACTCCTGCGCAGGCCGAGACACAGGTCCAGGCGCAGGATGTCACGGTGGGTACTGGTACGCAGGCCAATCCTGGCGATACGGTCTCCGTCCTCTATATCGGTAAGCTTCCGGATGGTACCGTGTTTGATAGCTCCGAAGCACATGGCAACCAACCTCTTACCTTCACTCTTGGTGCTGAGGGCCTCATCCCGGGCTTCCAGATCGGTGTCAATGGTATGAAAGAAGGCGGCGAGCGCCTGATGGCGATTCCTCCGAGTCTTGGCTATGGTGCGCAGGATGTAAAGGATGCTGATGGTAAAGTAGTCATCCCTGCCAACTCCACAATCGTCTTCGACGTGAAGCTGGTGAAGGTCACTCCTGCTGCTCCAGCGACCGCACAATAAGAAAAAAGAGCATATATTAAGCCAAGATTTTGCAATGTCCTTGCAAAATCTTGGCTTATGTGCTACCATATCAATATGCTTACAAAGCGGAAGAAACAGAACGAAATCACAAAGGCGCAGCGACACGATACGGACACAGGTTCACCGGAGGTGCAGGTGGCTATTTTGACACGTCGCATTGAAGAGCTTTCTCAGCATTTGAATAAAAATGCCAAGGATAAACACTCTCGCCGTGGCCTCTTGGGTCTCGTCGCGGACCGCCGTAAGCACATGAAGTATCTTGAGACTCACGACAAGCGCGCATATGGTGCCCTCGTCAAGAAGCTTGGGCTCAAAAAATAGCGACTAGCCACTAGTGAATAGGGTATAGTGTAGGAATGCAAAGCTATCGTGAGCTTATCGTGTGGCAACGTAGCATACATCTCGTATCCTTAGTGTATGCACTAACCGCCAGATTTCCCAAGTCGGAGCTCTTTGGTTTGACGAGTCAGATGCGAAGAGCAGCTGTTTCAGTCCCTTCAAATATCGCCGAGGGTTTTTCACGAAAACATCGTCCCGAGTATATTCAATTTTTAAGAATCGCATTTGGATCAGGGGCGGAACTCGAAACTCAGCTACATATCTCGACAGAGCTAAAGTTTGTAAGTGAGAAAGAAAAGGTCGAAGTGGAGCAATGTCTGAGCGAGATAATGAGAATGCTTAACAAACTAATTGCATCACTAGTGGCTAAACCTTAGTGGCTAATACCTATTTAATATGGCTATTATCAAACACCCAGAACAGCGCGTCGGTGTCTTTATCGACACGCAAAATCTTTATCACACTGCGAAGAATCTCTATCATGCGCGCGTCAATTTTGGCAATGTGCTGAAGGATGCTGTGCAGGATCGCCGGCTTATCCGCGCTCGTGCATATCTCGTGACGACCGAATCTGGCGAAGAAACGGCTTTTCTCGATGCGCTCACTAAGATGGGTATCGAGCCTAAGACCAAGGACCTCCAGGTATTCTATGGGGGAGCCAAGAAGGCCGACTGGGACGTCGGTATGGCGGTTGACGCCATCACTGTCTCTGCAAAAGTCGATACCGTCATCCTTTTCACTGGCGATGGAGACTTCGTACCTCTTGTGGAGTACCTCAAGATACACGGGGGATGCCAGGTGGAAGTCGTATCGTTTGGCCGCTCGACATCGAGTCGCCTCAAAGAAGCTGCCGACCATTTCCTCGATCTCGACGAAGATCCGCGCCGTTATCTCATCAATTATCGTCCGGTTCGCCGCGCCTCTACCGGCACCCGCCGCACGGGTGCGACAACCGTCTCAGACGCTCCCGAGCGCGAGACGGAGGGAAGGGAGTAGCGATGGTATACTCCACACATGGAGATTCGCCTGATTCACGCGCCCATATCGCATACCGAGATTGAAGAAGCGGCCCAAAACTGGCATGGCTCTCTCGTGAAAGGTGTTGTCGATGTAGAGCGTGGCATTGTTGCGCTCGGTGGGGAGTGGCATATGGATGCAAACATCCTGCTCATTGCCGACGGGTCGCAACAGGAGCATGTGTGGGGATTTAATATATATCCGGATTCGAGAGGAACGGCGGCGTTGGAGTTTGTTTCTCTGATCAACATCCGACCGGGCCAAGGAAATCGTGGTATGGAAATCGAAGATGAGACACTTCGTTCCTCCATCGCGAATATTGTTCGCGCTCTTTTTCCGTCGCTCAATATATGAATATGAATCCGGCGCGATTTTACTTTGCCAATTTGGGGGCTGACATCGTGCGGTGTGTCGCTGCGCTCGATCACGGCGATGAGGGGCGATATCGCGATTCGCTCGCTCGCGCACGTCGTACACTCGGTTTTCTGCGTGCGAGCAATCGACCAGAAGCGTACGAGGAAGGGCTGCTTCTTCTGCGCGGGCTCGAGTACGCACGGCAGGACAATACACTCGACATGTTTCTCGATCATACAAATAAGCTGATCACTGTCTTTGTACGATAGTGTGTGGCATGTTTGGTAAGGGCTCGTCCACAAATTAACGTACCCGTTATTTGTGGACTACACTTATGGGCCCGTTCATTTTGTGTTGCAGTTATTTATGAACGGGACCTAAAAGAAGAAACGTGCCCGCGGCAAGAAGCCGACGGGCGCGTAGTGCGTATGCTCACCACACAAATTTGAAGATGTTGGTGAGTAATAGGACTGGAACAAGAAGCGAGAGTGCGGCGGCGATTATTTCGGTTTTGAGTGTTAAATCGTTGCCATACCGCCCCAAGACCGTAAGGAAATAGACTCCCCACCACATCAGCAAAAAACGGGCGATTTTGAACAGGAGTGGGATGCTGATTTCGATCATTTTATCCTCCCAGGGATTGATGTCTGAAAAGAGTATACACAGTATGTGACGTTTTGTCAATCACGCCCGCCCATGCTATGGTATGTGCATTAACATAACGGTCCTTGGATAGGTAGGATTCAAACATGCGTTTGAGCCCTAAAATCCAAGGATCGGAAAATATAAGATCCTATGCAAAAGACAGAATATTCCGTCGAAATCGGCGGCAAGACATTAACAGCAGAATTCAACGACTGGGCAAATCAGGCGAGCGGATCGGTACTCGTCCGCTACGGCAATAGCGCCGTGTTTGCGACGGTGGTCATGGGCAAGGAGTCCAATCTCGACTACTTCCCACTCTCAGTCGAATACGAGGAGAAATTTTATGCTGCCGGTGCCATCCTCGGCAGCCGCTTCATGCGCCGCGAAGGCAGGCCCAGTGACGAGGCGGTGCTCTCAGGCCGCATCGTCGACCGCACGATCCGACCGCTTTTTCCCAAGGGTCTCAAGCGCGACGTGCAAGTGATCCTTACCGTGCTTTCGCTCGAAGAATACGACACCGACGTGCTTGCGGTCACCGCAGCATCACTTGCGCTCGCTACCTCCAATATCCCATGGAACGGCCCCGTCTCAGCAGTCCGCGTCGGTCTGACCGAAGAAAGTAGTGGCGCATTCATCATCAATCCGACATACAAAGAGCGCGATGAAGACGGTTCTCCGCGCGCGACCCTCGATCTCACGGCGTGCGGCAAGGATGGCCTCATCAATATGATCGAAGTCGGGTCGCGCGAAGTATCCGAAGATATTCTCAATAAGGCGCTCGCCACCGCGAGCGCAGAGATCGAAAAGCTTCAGAAATGGCAGACCAAGATAATCGCCGAGCGCGGTGTCGAGAAACTCAATTTCATACCGCCATTTCAAGACGATGAACGACTGGCACCCGTCTTCGCCGAGATCGTCGAACCCAAGCTCAAAGCGTATGGTGGTCGCATCGGCAAGCATGAAATCAATGAGATGAAGGGCGAGTGGATCGCACTGTCTTCCGCGCGATTTGAAGACATTCCCCACAATCGTCTCGACACGTACTACGAGCATCGTATGGATCAGTACGTACATGATCTCGCGATCAACGAGGGTGAGCGTGTCGATGGGCGCCGTTTTGACGAAGTGCGTCCACTCTTTGCCTCGGCAGGCGGCGTCTCGCCGATACTTCATGGTTCCGGCCTCTTTTACCGCGGCGAGACGCATGTGCTTGCGGTGGCGACACTTGGTGGTCCGGGTGCGGCACAGCTGCTCGATACGATCGAGTCTCAAAATGTGAAGAAGCGCTTCATGCTCCACTACAATTTCCCACCCTTTAGTGTCGGTGAGACGGGACGCGTGGGCGGTATGAATCGTCGCATGATCGGCCATGGTGCACTCGCAGAAAAATCGCTGCGCGCTGTTCTCCCTACCAAAGAAGAGTTCCCATACACCATTCGCCTTGTCTCCGAGTGTCTCGCCTCCAATGGCTCGACGTCCCAAGCCACGGTTTGTGCAGGTACGCTCGCGCTCATGGATGCGGGTGTCCCCATCCGCAAGCCGGTCGCCGGTATTGCGATGGGCATGATGTCTGATGCCAAGAAGGGCGTGTACAAAGTCCTCACCGACATCCAGGGGCCGGAAGACCATCATGGCGACATGGATTTCAAGGTGGCGGGCACTGCAGATGGCATCACGGGCGTGCAGATGGATGTGAAGGTCGAGGGCGTGCCGCTTTCTGTGCTTGCCGAGGCCTTCGCACAGGCAAAAAAAGCGCGTCTCGAAATCCTCGATGTGATCACCAATGCTATCGCGGCTCCGCGCTCCGATATCTCTCCACGGGCTCCCAAAATCCTCACCCTCAAAGTCAAGGTCGATCAGATCGGGCTTGTGATCGGACCGGGCGGCAAGACGATCAACGGCATCCGTGAGCGCACGGGCGCGGAAGATATCACCATCGAAGACGATGGGTCGGTCTTCATCACCGGCAAGAATGGTGCGGCCGAAGCGGCATTCAAAGAGATATCAGACCTCACGCGTGAATACATGCCGGGCGATCGATTCGAAGGACCTGTCGTGCGTCTCATGGATTTTGGTGCCTTCGTGAAGATCGGCCCCAATCAGGACGGCCTCGTGCATGTCTCCGAAGTCGCACCATTCCGCATCGGCAACATCGCCGACGCGGTGGAGCTTGGCGAAGTAGTCCCCGTGATCCTGAAAGAAATAGATGAGAAAGGGCGGTATAATCTTTCTATCAAAGCCGCTGATCCGGAGTGGGCTGCGCGCAAGGGCCTGACACCGGAGCAGGGCGGCGGACGAAACGATCATGGCGGACGACATCAAGAAAGACACCAGCATCGCAGATGAAAAGAACGCCCTGCAAGGGGATATTGCCGACATACTTAAAGATGTGAAGCTCCCCGAGACGCCGGGTGAGCAATTGTCGCGCGCGATGGCTGATTCCGATGGCGATGTCGCCAGTCTTGCGGAAGAGGTTGGCTTGGCGCCCAAACCACCATCACCACCACCATCAAAGACGATCAATAGCACCATTGATGAGGCTGTTACCAAAGACATCAGTAAGATTCTCGAGAATGTAACATTTCCCGATGAGAAGCTTTCCAAGCTTGCCCTCGTCCCCCCGATCGTTTCTGGGGATGCGGCTCAGGCGATTGAGGTGGTAAAGGCCGCCAATGGTCAGAAGGTTGCGGTCGCCGGTATTCCGCCCATATCTCCCGATCTTCTCGCCCCCGATGCCACGTCCGAGAAAGGTCGCATGCAGAAGATACTGGAGGAAGTGAAGTTGCCGGAGGCGAGGGGGTTGCGGACTATGGGAGATGCGCCCGTGACTACCGTCATGCCGCACGAACCTCCACCTGTCGATACGGCTCTTGTTGGGACGAAAGAGGCGCAAGACATGCGCGAAAAGATCGACCCCTCGCTCAAGCAGGAAGCACCTGCCAAGCCGAAGGACAATTCGATTGTGGTGCCCTTGCGTACTCTCAAGGACGATATGAGTGCCATCGTCGAACGGAGCAAAATGTCTTTCATACGCGCCGCTTCCATGGAAGAGGAGAAAAAGAGCAAGGTCAAAAAAGCGGCTTCTGCCGTCGAGGTCAAGCGGGCGATGCGTCGCACGCGACATATCCTCGGCATGTTGTTTGCGATATTCATGCTTGCCGGGATCGGCGCCGCCGCACTTTTCGGCGTATATACCATCACTCGTCTCCAGCAAGGTACTCAGTTTCAAGGGCGCGATGAGTCTATCCTATTTTCCGAACAGACGCTTTCTCTAAAGACCGATGGGCAGACCGTAAGCGAACTCAAACAAATCCTCTCGCAGGCACGTACGGCATCGACAGGATCTATCGGATCGATCACGCGTATCGTCCCGATAGTATCTGAAGTCAATGCACAGGGTGCGACAGTACAGCGCCCTCTTACGACATCTGAATTCTTCACGACCCTCGGCATGCATCCGCCCGGTGATCTCATACGAGCACTCAGCGACAAATTCTTCTTTGGTATACATACCGTCGATAAAAACGCGCCGATCGTCGTCATTCCTGTCCTCTCGTATAGTCGCGCCTTTGAGGGGATACTTGCATGGGAGCCGACCATGAATGCCGATCTTGTGCCAATCTTTGCGGCAGTCCCTGTCATGACGCGAGATGAGAATGATCTGCCGATACCGCGTGCGTTTCAAGATGTGGTCATGAATAATTACGACGTGCGCAAACTGACCAATGATTCTGGGGACATCGTCCTGTATTACTCGTTCCCCACGACACAACTTTTGGTCATTGCAGAGAGCCCCTACAGCTTTGTTGAAATACTGAGTCGTCTGCAGGCAAGTCGACGGCTCTAACTCTCCCTATCCTTGATTTTTCATGAACCCACACGTCCGCTCCCTAGAAAAACAGACGCAGCCTTGGTATGATAGATGTCTATGAAACACCTAACAGAATCAGAACTTGAGGCGCTGCGCGCCGCACTCGATGCCGAGCATGCATCACTGCAAGAAGAGCTTGCGATGTATGGCAAGAAAGACGTGACGACGGGCGAATGGGAAGGGTCGTCTGCCGATGAGACCACGATGGAAGAAGCCGATCCGACAGATGCGGCTGATCAGATCGAAGAGTTGATTGTCAACGTCCCGCTTGTGGCTGAGCTCCAGAAGCGCATGCATGAGGTGGAGGCTGCGATGACAAGGATGGAAGAGGGATCGTATGGCATCTGTGAAGTCAGCGGCGAAGAGATCGACTTCGATCGTTTGGAAGCAAATCCAGCAGCAAAGACCTGTGTGGAACATGCATAACATAAAGAAAAAGGTCCGCGATGGCGGACCTTTTAGGGATTAGAGTTCGATGATGGTGAGCACTTCATTCCGATAACCACGATGGAAGAAGGGCTTGCCTGGATGTGCTTTTTGGAGCGCATCGAACGCATTTCGCATTATCTGGTCGAACGTGTCTGTAGGACACGTGCTGTTGATCGTGACCTCAGCGACAATCTTTTCTCCCGGTTTGCTGACAACTCGGTAGAGAGGGGAAGTCTGTCGCGTGTCGACTGCTTTTTGGGAGGGAAGAAAATCGAATTCCCTCTGATCGGCCTTTTGTCTAGGCTGAAATAACACTACCTGTCCCATAGGAGGACCTCCTCGCATTGCTCATAGAACCATAACACTGCAATAGAGTGAGTCAATATCCTACCTGGAGCGTCTGCTGCTATAATTCTCCCATGAATCTTTGGGGTCGGGATTATCATCTTTTGTGTGGCGTCTGCCATGGCTAAGGCGATGGAGGATTTTGCCCGGGTATTTGGCGCGCAACCGGCACTGCCCATTGCGCGCCTTGTCTCTGTCGAGACCGATATCGGCCGCGGCCTCCATGCTTTTTCGATCGTCGGACTGCCCGACAAGGCGGTCGAAGAGGCGCGCGACCGCGTCGCCAGTGCGATCAAAAACAGCGGCCTCGTCTCGCCCAAGAGCACCAATAAAAAGATCGTCATCTCGCTTGCACCGGCCGAGCTCAAGAAAGAGGGGGCGGCTTTTGATCTGCCTGTCGCGCTCTCCTATATGCAAGCCGTCGGCGACATCACCTTCGATCCATCCGGCAAGCTATTCGTCGGTGAGCTTGCGCTCGACGGGACACTGCGTCCGGTCCGCGGTGCGCTTTCGATCGCGCTCCTCGCGCGGCAAGAGGGTATCGACGAGCTCTATATGCCAGCCGAAAATGTCGTCGAAGCATCACTCGTCTCTGGTCTTACGATCTATCCCGTGTCCACGCTCGCGGACGTCATCCGCCATCTCAAGGCAGATGATGATTTTAGGATCGCATCGGCGGGATCATATGATATGGGTAGCGAAGACGTGTTTGATTCGCCGATCTCACTTGCGGATATCCGTGGCCAAGAATCAGCCAAGCGCGGTCTCGAGATCGCCGCGGCCGGACGCCACAATATTGCGCTCTACGGACCGCCCGGTACTGGTAAGACCATGCTCGCACGCACGGCGACCGCACTGCTCCCGCCTTTGTCCGAAGAAGAAATGATCGAGGTGACAGCAATCCATTCGCTCGCTGGGACACTCGTCGGACATGCGGTGCGACGGCCGCCTTTCCGCTCGCCGCATCACACATCGAGCTACGCTTCGCTCATCGGTGGCGGGACCATCCCTCGTCCAGGCGAGGTGACGCTCGCTCATCGCGGTGTGCTGTTTCTCGACGAATTCCCTGAGTTTCATCGTGATGTGGTCAATGCGCTGCGCGAGCCGCTCGAAGATGCACAGGTATCCGTCTCTCGCTCGCGCGCATCGGCCACCTTTCCCGCCAATTTTATGCTTATAGCAGCGCTCAACCCGTGTCCGTGCGGCAAATACGGACAGTCCAGTACTGGCCGGTCTACGCACGGCCATGGCGACTGCAAGTGTATGCCTGCGACGGTCGAGCGGTATCGCCGTAAGATCAGCGGCCCCGTCGCCGATCGCATCGATATGTGGGTGCATGTGGGTGATATGCCGCCTGAGAGCTTGCGTGTCGGTGTGAAGAAAGAGGTCGATGATACCCAGGTAGTGCGTGAGCGCATCGTGCAAGCGCGGCAGCGGCAAGCGGCACGTTTCAAAGGTATCAAGGGCAAGACGACCAATGCCGACATGGGGCCCAAAGAGATCGAGACGCTCGCACAGCTTAGCGAAAAAGCCGAAGAGACCCTCATCGCCGCCGCCAAGTCGATGAAGCTCTCGGCCCGAGGCTATCACCGCACCATCAAGCTCGCCCGCACCATAGCCGATCTCGCTGGCAGTGAAACCATCGAACCCTCTCACATGCTCGAAGCGCTGCAGTATCGGGTGAGGGAGATATGATAAAAAACATGTTTGTCGAGGTCTGACCTCGACAGTGTCGTGATGACATTTCTGTCCACCTCCAGTTAAGGGAAAAGCACTATAGCACATCCGAGCATATCTGTACATGATAGAGAACATCTCAATTATGTACGTAATTCCTTCATGTGTATGTATGAAAAACCCCGGCAGTATGCCGGGGTTTTTGGAGCGTTTTATCAAGTATATCGGCTCAGAAAATGAGTCATTCCATCAAAATGCGATTCAGCTCATCTATGGCGATCGCATCGGATTTGTGGATCTCAATACGCATCAGGCATTCATTATCGAGAATAAGACGCTCGCTGCATTCCAGAAGACGATCTTTCGCGCGCTCTATAGGAGGCTCAAATAATCCTCCTCCAACACATTCCACGAGGACATAGAGACTCTGGCTGACAATTTTCCCAATTGGGAAAATTGTCAGCCACTACTTGAATCTGTACGTGAGGAATATGCACGAGCATATCGGATCCCGTTCATACATGACTTAACATCACTGAGGACAGAAACAAGGCGGAGATACAGATGCCAACTAGAACGGATTGCGAATGCCGTTACGAATCTCGAAGTGTAGGTGCGTGCCGGTCGATTTGCCACTGTTGCCCACATAGCCGATGACCTCACCTTGCTCTACATGAGCACCGCCGTAGGTGGCGACGCGTGACATGTGTGCGTAGAGGGTCTGACTGCCATTGCCATGACTCACGACGACGTAGTTGCCATATCCGCCGTTCCATCCGCCTTGCTTGGCGACCACGACACTTCCTTCTGCAGATGCGACAATCGGTGTACCAGCGGGTGCCGCGAGGTCGACGCCGTTGTATCCGTGGACACCCTGGGTCTTGGTGTACTGCGTCAGCGGACTGAGGTAGTAGGCGATTGCCGCAGCGGAACCCTTCGGACCTACATGATGAGCAGGTGAGGTGGTCTTGGTGCCCTTGGTGGTGGCAGGCTTGGCCGGCGCAGGAGGAGCGACAGGCTCGCCATCAGGGATGAGGATCTCGGTACCGACGGCGAGCGTCGTGTCGTCGATGTTGTTGTAGCTTGCGATCTCACCGCTATCGGCGTTGAAGCGCTTGGCGATACCGGCGATAGTGTCGCCCTTCTTGATGGTGTAGGTGAGGCCAGGCAGCGGGAGGATAGTCAGCTTGTCGCCGGGCTTGATGAGGGATTTTGAGGTCAGGTCGTTGGCCCAGAGGATGGTGTTTTGGGGGATATCGAAGAGTTTGGCGATGGATGAGAGAGTGTCGCCTTCACGTACGATATAGATGCTGATAGCCCCGCTTTTTGGCTTTTCGATATCGGCAATGGTGCCGGAGGGGCCGTCTTGGGCTATCACGGCGGTATTGTCTACGATACTCACATCGCCGCCGCCGATGACAGGCGAGGGAAGGATATTCATAGCGGGCTGGGGCAGATCCATCGTCTGGAGATTGCTCGGTGTCTCGGCAGCACCCTTTGTCTCCTTTTTTTGGTTGATGGGGATGAGGCTATTGCCCCACACGTCTTCGGCGCGCGTGATTGAAGGATAGAGCGTGCTGATGAGCAGCAAGAGCGATATCCAAGAGACGGTCGTGGCCACGATTCGGCGCTTCTTATTATATGTCGTCCGCGGCGTGCGTGTGCCTGCCGGGGAGTCCTTTTTTGATGACAAAATAAGCCATTTAACGGCTCTTTTACCTACTCATCCGAAAAAGCAAAAGAATCCTTTTGCGGGGACGGATGTGAGTGGGGTTTTAAAAGCCAGTTGGGACGAGGGTCTTGCAGAGATTCAGGAAATGATGGCTCTGTTGTTCGACATTTTCGAGCCAGAAAGTACCGTCTGCCCTCGTTACTTACTACTGTAGTCAGCGACAAAAGTGAAGTCAATATGAAATCCGGCGGGAGAGTGGATAACGGTTTTGTCAAACCATACCCTTGCTTTTTTATAAGAGTGTGCTAAAATATTAATAGCGGCGGTTTTCTGGACCTACTAGAGAGGTGAAGAATGACAAAGTTTCGAAACGCTATCGTGTGGTTCCGCCACACGGGGATCGTTCTAGTCGTCCTTTCGGCGGCTGCTTGGGTGGTGTATAAGCACTTCCCATTTTAAGCACCGATCCGAATTGAAAAGAGAGCGCCTTTATACAAGGCGCTCTTAATTTTTTTAGTATGTTTAAGTTTAGACCAGCCCAGCCTTTTGGAGAGTCTTGTAGGTGCCGCGCTTTTTCATGGTCTTGAGGGCTTTGGTGGATACTGTTAGCGTGACCTTCTTGCCGAGCTCGGGGATAAACATCGTCTTCTTTTGTAGATTGACCTGGCGGCGGCGCTTGCCAGTGGGGTTGAACTTGGTGGCGCGGACGCGGTTGGAATACCCGCCACCCACCTGCGAGGTCTTACCTGTGATGATGCATACTCGTGCCATAGTGGCTCGTATGCTACCATCTACCTAGGATTTTCGCAAATAGGTCGCGCTTTGCACGGCTGTTTGTGTCGATCCCACGCATCTATGGACCTCTTCAATTCATTGTTTCTCATCATTATCCTCATATTTTCAGCCATCATCCACGAAGTGATGCATGGTGTGGCCGCCGAATGGCTGGGCGACAAGACGGCGCGATATGCCGGGCGTATCACGCTCAATCCGCTGCCGC
>VGJQ01000008.1 GCA_016867375.1 Candidatus Kaiserbacteria bacterium
TCGTATGTCCCTCATCATCGGTCTTATCGGAGAAAGCGGCGGCGGCAAGGATTCTTTTGTGAGCGCTTTGCGTGCGTGCCGTCCGGACCTCTCGATCGAATCATTCAAATCCTCGGACATTCTCTTCGAGACCCTCAAAATCTGGAATATCGAAGCGACCCGTCAGCATCTGCAGGCGCTGCCTGTCGCCATGGAAAGCACATACGGCAAGGGAGTCCTCACGCGTGCGACGGGGATACGCCTAGAGGGGAGTACGGCCGCGGTCGCTCTGTTCAACGGCATTCGCTGGCAAACCGATGCCGACCTCGTGCGCACATTTCCACGCCACGTGCTCGTCTATGTGACGGCCGATCCCGAGTTGCGTTTTCAGCGCCTACACGGCCGTGGCGAAAAGGTGGGGGAGACCAATATGACCTACGACCAATTCCTCATGGAAGAGCAGGCCGCGACAGAGCGCGACATCGCGCGGATAGGAGCGACTGCCGATCTCATCATACGCAACAACGGCACCAAAGAGGCACTCGCCGGAGAGGTGCGGGCCTTCGCAGGGGAATATCTAAAAGGTGCTAGTGTATAGTGCTACGGCCTCGTTCCATAGAAATGGAACGAGGCCGTTTGACTACGAAACATTCCGAGGCATGAAGTATCTCGAGAATTGCTCGAACGACATGTCGTAGTTGAATCCAGGATCGAAGTCTTGTATACGCGGCCACCGTTCCTTATTGAACCGATGGCTGGATTCGAAGTCGACGAAGAGCACCATGGCGTATCTGCCATTACGTCGTGTCTCTGGAGTCGACATGATCCGATGGTAAAGGGCAGTGAGCTGACACGCCGATCGGTATTGGAGTCCGAGGCCGGGGAAAATGATCGTTTTGTTTGCACCTACTTCCCATGGCTGCCACACATAATCGAAGTCCAGATATTCTCCGCCGGGCGCGCTTTCATAGAGGTGGAAGGTGAATCCTCCTCGATCTGCATGGGCATGTGCCAGCATCTCCTCGGCGTCTGCGCCAAAGTAGTGCAGGTACCGGAAGGTCCAGCTGTCTTGCGAGGACATGACCTCCTGTTCGAATCCCTCGAGACCAAACGCGTGTTCGACTGAATGGGCGAATTGACGTATGAGAGGCGCGGACATTTTCATTAAGACATCGATTGCTCGTATGAAATCGATCGCTCGCGTATCGGCGACATTTGCTGCTTGCGCGTAGAGTTTCGGCAGATGCTTACCCACCAGATGGAACAGCTCTTTTTGGTCCGCATGTGGTCCCGTATCCTGACGCAGCATATAGCCGAAATCCTCGATACGGTCTCCGCCCGATAGGCCCGCTTTCTCTTCGGCAGGCAATCCGCAGAATGTTTTCCATGATTCCATGGCATGCACGACGTGCGACCGCAGGCTTGTGGGGTATGCGACGGAGACGAATCCGTCCGTGATGAGTGATCCTATGTTCATGAAGATACTCCTTCGCTATGTGCATCACCATGCACATGATCCTGCATGTATTGTACCGGATTTAAAAACCCCGCAAGATTGATCGCCGTGCAGAGATGGGGTGTGGTATCGGTCTTCTCAAGAGGATGGGATTTTTGTGGGTCGGAATTGGAACCAATTGGTCCCAAATTTGTACTAATGACAGGAGTAGGGGAAGAATCGTCGAAAGTCAGGTAGGCGAATTTGCTTGGCCCAGGGAAGGCAGCGGATCTCTAAAATCAGCGAGAGCTATAGAAAGCTTTGCGTCCAACGCGATACCCTTTTGAGCTGCAACAGCAAGGGCGCAGCACCGATGCATCCCGTCTACGATGATAATCTTTTCATCCTTACGTAGACCAACGAGAATCGAGTCCTTTGGAAAGTTTTGGATGATCTCATTAATGTTTGAATCGGTTTGGAGAGCGGGCTTGTTTGCCAATTCACTAAATGGGATGATCTCGCGTTGTTCGTAGTATTTCTGCCGCCACGCCCGGAAAGGTCCTGCGTAAAATGTAGGAATCGATGCGTTGTCTTCGATCTCAAAAAGCCCCCATTTCAATAACTCTGGTTTCAGGCTTTCCGTCGAGCTACGACGCCAATCCTCCCACGTTTTAAAACCTCGCTTTGTGTAGTGCTCAATCCAATGAGGCAAATGCGCTTCTCCCTTGCTCCACACAGAAAGGACGTCTTGCCACTGCAAATCTCGAACAAATTTCAAGCCAACGTACTCATTCATTCCTTGAATGGTATCACGGGTCCAATAATCTCTTTTTTCGGCCAAACGACGTGTTTGAAAATAGCGCGATAAAGCATCTGTGACCTCACGGGGAATCGAACCCCGATTTACGCCGTGAAAGGGCGCTGTCCTAGCCGTTAGACGATGAGGCCTGTATGAATGGCCATAATACAACAAAACGGGGTTTGATTCCAGGGAATCGGTCACGCATCATTTTCTGCTGAAAATGTGCGCGACCCCGCCTCGCGCCGTCGCGCTCCGGCTTTGCGAAGCTCCAAGTATTCGCTTCGCAACCCCTCTTACGCCGTGTCCGCCGGAGGCGGATCCGCCTACGGCGGAAAAGGGCGCTGTCCTACTTGCCCGCCTCTGGCGGGGCCGTTATCCTCCGAAGGAGGACAGGGACGATGAGGCCTGTATGAATGGCCATAATACAACAAAACGGGGTTTGATTCCAGGGAATCGGTCGCGCATCATTTTCTGCTGAAAATGTGCGCGACCCCGCCTCGCGCCGTCGCGCTCCGGCCCTGCGAAGTAGAGCTTTCCATGAAAGTATGGTATTTTATGGCCTGAACGGGCGTATAATCCGTTTAGAAGCCATATTAATGCTTCATTGGAGAGGTGGCTGAGTGGTCGAAGGCACCGCACTCGAAATGCGGCGTGCTCGAAAGGGTACCGAGAGTTCGAATCTCTCCCTCTCCGCAAAAACAAGGAGCCCAAAGAAAAGCTTTGGGCGACTATGTTTTTTCTGAGAGGATGACAGGAGAGGGAAAGTGTGTCGAGAATCTATGCAAGGACACATATCCACACTTATCCCCCAAAAACAATCCTCTCAAATCCGGCTCGTAATTGAGCCGGATTTTTTGGGTGATGGGGTTGAGCCAAGTTATCCACAATTACGGTGGATAACGACATTGCATATTCTATATCGGATGCGACAATGTATGTACCGATTTGCGATTGTAGATTGGTTGATCGTTCAAAATTGAATAGAAAAACATTTGCCCGTCCGGCTGGTCCCCGGACATAAAACGGGCGGCCGGTACAAAGCTAACCAAATGAGGGGACAAAACCATCTTTTAGGCGGTTACTCTAGCGGAGGCGTGAAAGCGTCTCATGTTAGTTGACCAACTAGCCATGGGGGCTGATTCAAAATCTGCTTCCGTGACGAGTACCGGCCTGAGCGATGGTTTTTTGTTTTCTGGTAAACCCCATCGAAAGCTTGCGATAGGCGGTGCTTGGTCGATAGCATTGAAAACCGGCGGCAGTGACAGTCGTTAATTTATCAGTGTTGAATCATTAAGATGATCGACACAGTTACAGGAGAGGTACGTAAATGTTACCTCACACCCGATGGCTTCATGGTGTGCAACTATGTTGTACGACATGGTAAAGTCATTCGGTCGGTGAGTGGGAAGTGGTTGCGTTTTCGTGCTCGCGTTCCACTCAAAAAGAAAAAACCTCCCAAGGAGGAGGTTGTTTCTGCTAAGCCACAAACTTAGTCTTTTTTAATTCTCACTGCAGGAGAAGCAGTTAAGCCCCACAAGGGGCTTTTCTGTTTCTCCTTAGATTCAGAGTATCACCGATTCATGATCGCAAGGCAAGTTATCAACATATTTGTGGTCCACTTATCGCTAATGTCAACAAAAAAAGATAATGGCTAAACTGCAGGCTGCAGCAAAACACTCACCAAAGAAGAAAACCGCGGAGTAAACGGGGACAGGCACATTTAAACTCTAATTTGTGTGGTGTGATGCGAGTCCACATACCACACAACATGTTTGATAAAATAATTGTGCCTGTCCCCGTTACCTTCGGACGGCACGGCAGGAGGGGGTGTGAGAGGAATGCCGTGCCGATTTCGATCTGACTTTATTGGTACATACCCCGTGGGTCGGTACTCCGACCCACGGGGTTCTTGATTTTTGGCGGAATCTACTTGCAAAATTTATCCACGTGATGTATTTTGTAAGGGCATTGACTTTTACATAAATACAGAATACTATTACCAAAGTATGGATTTGCTACAAAAATATGAAAGAAAACAATAATAAAGATGAGAAGCGTGAACGGTTTAAGCGTTTGGCGACATACAGAACCACCGAGGTTCTTAAGCGTCTGCAAGTTCTCGCAAATTGCGCCAATCGAAGCGCATACGAATACTCCGAAGATGAGATCAATAAAATTTTCTCTACGATTGATAAAGCAGTTCGCGACGCAAAATCTAAATTCCATTATCCGAAAGAGAGGATAAATTTCAAACTCTAAATTTATGACGATCAGAACCAAAAAAATCGATATAACGCCAGACAAAACCCTTTTTCCCAAAATCGGACAAACTGGCTACACGGTCGCCCAAGCCCTTTCAGAATTGATAGACAACTCGATTGATGCTCGCGACGGATCGGTAAATTTAGACATAAAAGTTGATAAGAAAAAAGGGTACATTCTCATTGCAGATGATGGTGCAGGAATGGACGAGGAAGTCGCGGCAAACAGTATCAAGCTCGGTAGTTCTCGTAAAAAAGAGGGCGACCTTGGTCAGTTTGGCATTGGACTAAAAGCGGCTTGTATGAGTTTGGGTAAAAAGTTTACCCTCGAAACGTCGCCCAAAAATCATGATGAGGAGTTTGTTTTGATTTTTGACGAGGACGATTTCGTTTCAACGGGAAACTGGAAAGAGTTTGAATTACAGATAAAAAAAGGTGCCGACAAAAATAAGTCGTTTACGAGAATAAAGATTGAAAAACTGAAAATAAAATTTTACGGCACTTTTTTTGAAGTTCTGAAACGACATCTTAGTGAACGCTTTACCCCATTTATCGCCAATGGTGAAGTTGTAATAAAAATCAATGGAGAAAAGGTAAAAGCAGAGCCGTCTGAAATTTTCTCCGACAGCAAAAGAGATTTTTCAATCAAGCTAAGTAATGGCGAGACAATAACTGGCTGGACTGGAATACTTAAAGTCGGTTCCGTAGAGCGAAGCGGCTTTAATCTTTACCGATATAAGCGACTTATTCGAGTCCACGAAAAACTCGGCTATGTTTATCACCCGTCGAAAATGGCAATTACCGGCGAGATTCACATGGATCCGCTTCCAGTAACCATTAACAAGCGAGAGTTCGAAACAGAGAACGAATACTACATAGAATTTTTTGAGAAATTTTGTGAGTATCTAAAGCCGATACTTGCAGAGGTTCAAAAACGGCACCAAGAAGAAAAAATTAAGGACTTGCCGCGCGAGATTAAAGAAACCTTAAAAGACAATATTCTCAAGGCGCTGAACGAAACCGAGGAGCTAAAAGAATTAGCATTTCCTGGTGCAGATACCAAAAAAAGAAGTGAGAACAATGAGGGTGAGTTGGACGACCAAGAACAAAGAAAAAGTCCTGAAAATGAAGTTGCAGTCGTTGAAAACGAACCCGAAGAAACAAAGGATCGAACACCGAAACAAACGCAACCAAACAGAGTTCGTTTCATGACTATTGCGGGACACCGCTATCGTTTTGACTATGACTGGGGATCATTGGAAGAATCCATTGCAAAAGAAGCGTATTTGGACAAAGAGAGGAACACGATAATGGTAATTCTTAATACCCACTATCACATCCTGAAAGTTTTGCCTAAGCCAGACATTTTCTACCATGTTATTTTCTTGACCGAAGGAATTGTTGAAGTGTTTTTGAGAGAAAATAACATCTCGCTGGAAAAAGTGGTCGGTTTGCGTGACAAACTGACACAGCAACTAGCCGACATAATGGCTGAAGATGTTGCTACCGATGACGCGAAAAAAGATTCTCAAATTCTAGGCGCGCAAACCTATCTACTTAACCCAGAGCGAACGGATGTATCTCTTACAGAAAATGAGCGTCTCGTTTTGGAGCAACGATTGGAGGGCGGCAAAACTTATCAGGAAATTGCAAACGAACTTCATGTGTCTCGCCAGAGAGTTGAACAACTTTTCAGGACGGGGCTGAATAAGATAAACCGAATTGATAAGTTGGAGAGTGTTGAGGAAGCGGAAGAAAAAGGAATTGATACATCAAAAATTATTACTGAAAATATCAATTCGGTTATTGAAAGCACAGCGCGAAATTACAGCATAAAAATTGCCGACTTACTCGGCAATAGACGACAAGCTGATCTTATTCTGCCTCGCCATACGGTAATGTATCTGCTTCGCAAAGAATTAAATCTCTCGTTCCCAAAAATTGCCGAGGTTATGGGCAAGCGCGATCATACGACAATCATGTATGCGCATAACAAAATGAAGAAATTGATTGAAAATTCAGATTCCGCCAAAAAATAAAGTCAGAACGAAGACGGCACGACATTCCCTCCCCCAAACCTCTCCGGCCGTGCCGTCCGAGTCCAAATTAGCCCCGCCACCTGCCCGAATACTTGGAGGGCAGACCCCGAAGTAAATGGGGACATAAATGGGGACAGGCACATTTAATTTCTAATTTGTGTGGTGTGATGCGTGTCTATATACTACGCAACATATTTGATAAAATAATTGTACCTGTCCCCGTTACTTGGGCGACTATGTTTTTTCTGAGAGGATGACAGGGGAGGGAAAGTGTGTCGAGAATCTATGAAAGGACACATATCCACAGTACCTCCTGTTGCGGATATTTTTGCGTATGTGCTATAATGGTATATGAACATATCGTCATATGTTCATGATTATTAGTTAACACATGTGTATACATGAAGACTGTTACCATATACTCCCTCCCGACGTGCCACTTTTGCCATGAGGCAAAGGCATTTCTAACGGAAAACAGTATTCCTTTTACCGACTATGATGTCTCAGTTGACGAAGCACGCAAGAATGAGATGATAGAAAAAAGCGGACAGTTGAGTGTGCCGGTGATTTTCGTAGATGGGGAGATGGTGCTGGGTTTTGACAAACCAAAGCTTACCGCGCTGCTAGGGATTCAATAAACATCATGCAAAAAGAAAGTGATAATGTACTCTTGATGAAAATTCTGGGGAATGCGACCCGGCAAAAGATTTTGCGAATTGTGTATGGCACAAAAAAGGATTTGTGTGTAAATGAAATCGCCGAACGTGCCCGCATCTCACAATCTCTCGCTTCGCATCAGCTTGCCTACCTTTCCGCCCATGGCGTGGTCGAGGGGCATAGGATGGGCCAGACTATGTGCTACATGCCGGCGAAGGGTGAGCTGTCAGGTACATTAGTAAAGGTTTTGAAAGTGTTATCAAATGAATGAAAATATATGATAGTAAAAATTATTTTCTGGTTGTTATTGGTCGATAGTTTGATAGTCAACTATATTGCCTGGTCCAAGTGCGAAGCGTATTTTAGTACATTTGCGCTATTCAGAAGATATTTCCCCATAACTAAAGGTTGGACTATCTGGTATTTAGTATTATCCCTCTTTATTGGGTACCTGATTTATTTTTATAAGATTTAGTAATAAAACATATGAACAAAACTATTGTAATCGTGCTTGGAATCATCATTATCGTGGGAGTAGCATTGTATGTATTCTCTGGACAGAAGACAGAGCAAAGCGAAATGGTACATAACGTGCCGGAAGTGCAAAATGAGACACCAAAAAATGAAGTGCAAAAAGTGGAGCCAACGACTGAGGTAATGGCAAAAACCGATGCCGTCAGTACTACTGCCCCTGGTTCGTATGAGGCATTTGCGCCTGAGAAAATCGCTATGGCAGCAAAAGGCAAAGTCATTCTTTTCTTCCACGCATCATGGTGTCCGTCGTGCCGCGGACTCAACTCTGATATAGAGAAAAATGTGAACGGCATCCCATCCGGAGTGACTATTCTTAAAACCAACTACGACAAAGAGACAGAGCTCAAGAAAAAGTACGGCGTCACCTCACAGCACACGTTGGTTCAGGTGGATAAGGATGGCAACTTGATCAAGAAGTGGAGCGGTGGCTCAAGGCTGGAGAATCTACTCGCGCAGATACAGTAACATGATTTTCCTGCTTGTAGCGATAGTGGCGGGAATACTGACGGTGCTTGCGCCGTGTATTTTACCGCTTCTACCTATCGTTATCGGCTCTTCGGAGACAAGTGAGCGTCGCATCGGAGGGCGCTCACTTGTGGTGATAGGTTCGCTGTCCGTTTCCGTTGTTCTGTTTACACTTCTTCTCAAGGCATCGACGCTTCTCATCAATATTCCGCAGTCGTTCTGGAGTGTCTTTTCGGGGACGATCATAGTGCTCGTGGGATGTGCAATCGTCTTCCCATCCTTATGGTCGCGTATTCCGTTTGTACAAAAGATAAGCATTGCGGGGAATAAAGCCATCGGTACGGGGTACCAGAAAAAGAATTACTGGGGTGACGCGCTCATCGGCCTTGCATTGGGACCCGTGTTTACCACCTGCTCACCGACGTACCTCTTTATCATCGCGACCATTCTCCCTGCAGGATTTGTACTTGGGTTTGTGTATCTCTTGGGGTTTACGCTCGGCCTTGCGATCTCACTTCTTCTCATCGCGTACTTTGGCGGGCAGTTGGTGAATGCCATTACGAGCCACATGGGTGCGGCCAACCGCGCCAAACAGCTACTTGGCGTGCTGATCATCCTGGTCGGTATCGCTATTTTTACCGGCTACGACAAAAAGCTAGAGACGGCAATTCTGGATGCGGGCTACGGAGCTACTATCAATTTTGAAGAGGTGCTCATAGAACGCTTCGCTCCAAAAACTGAAAGCGCTGCGGGACAGACGGGAAGCGCAAATGTCCCCGCAAACTTGAAGCGGGCATTTTCAAAAACTGACTGGAGCTTTGCAGACCCTAGCCTAGAGCAAGCACTGTCGGGAGGCCCGGGGAAGGACGGTATACCTTCTATCGACACTCCAAAGTTTGTACCAGTACATGCATTTAAACATCCGGACTCTGTCCAAGCGATAGTGATGCACGATGGAAGCAAGGTGAAGGTCTATCCGTACAACATTCTCAATTGGCACGAAATCGTGAATGATACGGTAGCCGGTATCCCGGTTGCGGTGACGTTTTGCCCGCTCTGTGGCAGCGCCATTGTCTATGATCGGCGAGTGGGTGGAGAGACACTCACGTTTGGAGTGAGTGGATACCTCTTGGAGAGCAATATGATTATGTACGACCGGGAGCATGAGGCGCTTTGGCAACAGAGCACTGGAGAGGTCCTTGCGGGAAGAGCACTTGATACTCAGCTCAACCTTGCTCCATTTCAACTCATGACTATAGGTGAGGTGAAGCAGGTATACCCCGACGCGCTTGTATTGAGTGAGGAAACGGGGCATCGCAGAGACTATGCGCGCAACCCGTATGCGGGATATGAGGATAGCGAAGGGTACATTTTTTCGCCGTCGAGAGAAGATGTACGCTATCCGTCAAAAACAATCTTCGTGGTGTTTCGTTATAAAGGTACATCTGTAGGAACTCCATATCTAAAACTGAAAGAAGGAATGGTGTTTAAGACCGATGTGCATGGAAATACTATCAGGCTCGTCCGTGACGGCGATCTACTCACCATCACTGACCCAAGCGGAGGGGAGTTACCATTTTATTTTGAAATGTGGTTTAGCTTTGCTACCCAACATGGGGAAGAGGCAATTGTTTTTGACCCGTCACAATAACAGAGAGGTGTCTTATCGGAGGATACCGGAAATACTCTGCTGCTTGCAGTGGGGGTCGACGAGGCGGACGTTTGTATCGAAAATACCACCCTTCGCGCACGCATGCGCGAAGGGTGGTTTGTGTATGAGGTCCCGTTCAATGGGCACGTTAACTTGTGGACGAGCCCTTACCACGTCTGATCCGTCAGGATGGTCAGATCGGGATGTGGTAGAAGCCAGTGGGCGGGGAGGCGTTGGTCGCTGTACGCTTGTTGAAAGATCCCCCATTTTTCCGCGCCCAAGATGATAAGCAGGAGCGCCTTTGCTTCCGTAAGTGCGCCAACGCCTATTGTCCATGCCTCAGTGCCCGGCTCGACGCCCAGGCGATGTGCGGTTTCTGGAAGCAGCGTCACTTTGCCGTAGCGGAATGATGCAGGGATGCCGGGTTCGTGAAAGGCGACGTGGCCGTTGTATCCCAATCCAAGAATAGCGAGATCGGGCCGCATGTCTTCATGAGGCGGAAGCACCTGGTATCGAGGGAGGTACCTGCGGAAGAAGAGCGCAAATCGTCTCCCTACTTCATCAAGTTGATGGAGACTCTTGTTTCGCAGAGACTCGGGCGGTTGTTGCGTCCAGTAGTCGAAGAGTCGGATGGCTGTATTGCCAGCCGGCAGGCATATGCTTTGTGCCCCATATTCTTGACTCTTTTCTGAGACCCAGTCGGTTGCGGCGAGGTGCCAATCGGCTCTCGGAATGACCTGCATGCGCTTTCTCCTGTGGTAAGGTCCGTATTCTCTGGGGAATATATAACATCAAAAATTGGATTTGTCCAGGACATGAGAAATGCGGGCCGGTTCCTTAAGGAACCGGCCCGCATTGATACTTATGAGAACAGGATAGCACTGACAGAATCGTCGGCGTAGAGCGCGCGGGCAGGGATTACCGACATCTTGCCAAACTCATAGTCTCCATCGCACTGCGACACCATATAGATGCCTGCGAACTTAAACGGGGGAGCTGAGACCCCTTTTCCGAGCACTATCTCGCACCGTCGTACGTTGTCCATGAGCTTCATCGGCCACGTGTGATGATACGGGTTCCGTAAGAGTTCGCCCTTGTGGAACGAAAGCGCCTTGAGCAAGTAGACCTGATGGTCGCGTGATATCTCCAGTAGGAGGTTAGGATTTTTTATGTCGCTCCAGAACTCGCTTTCGATGAAGGCTCCTTTCCAATGAGAACATATCATCGCCATGTTTATCACACTTGCAACGTGTTCATGTGAAGAATGCGCGTCCTCACGATGATTAACGATGATGGCGCTCGGATTCACTTTCTTCAGAAAATTTGAGGTACGTAAATAGACTGAAGAGTATGAATTCACGAAGTCATCAGTTTCGAATCCGTTTTCGTTATTAGGGATGATCAGGTCGAAGCCAATGAACTCGCATGCGGACTTGAGTTCCGCACGACGACGGGGGCGTTCTTCCGCCTTGCTGCCAAGTGTCATCGCGACATTGATGATCGGGTACCCCTCGTGCCTCAGACGTAATGCGATTGCGCCTCCCAGCAGCACCTCGTCATCCGGGTGCGGTGAGAAGATTACGATCGGACGTACATCATCGCGCAGGGGTGGCAGTTTAAGCGGTTCGTATGATCCCAGTGGGATCATGGGCCATGTGTCCTTCAGTTCGACGAGCTTGTCGACCATGCCTTCGAAAGTAGCCATACTCACACCTCCATATTTGACTGGCGTTTTTATAACACACTTAATCAAAGTATGCAAACATTTGCGTACTATTTCTTTCCGCCCAGGAATCAGGTACCATGGCTTCTATGTCCGTTTCGGACGGTCCCCATACTATTGGCCTTTGGCCGGTCGCCGCAGCTCTCATGGGCAATGTGGTAGTCACGATGTTCAAATTTGTCGCGGCGTTTGCGTCTGGCTCAAGTGCCATGTTTAACGAAGCGATACACAGTGTCGCCGACACGTCCAATCAGCTGCTGCTTCTCATAGGGCTGCGTCGTTCGCGCAAAAAGGCGGACGAGGATTTTGAGTATGGCTATGGGCTCGAGCGCTTCTTCTGGGCCCTCCTTTCAGCGTGCGGGGTCTTTTTCGTCGGTGCAGGAGTGACGATCTCGCACAGCATCGAGTCTCTGCTCAAGCCTCATCCGATCGAGATACAGTCGGTCGTTTTTGTCGTACTCTTTATATCGCTTGTCATCGAGTCGTGGACGCTTTTTATCGCGTTGCAATCTATCCAGAAGCGCTATCCCGATGTGTCGTGGCGTGAGCGTTTTGCGCTCTGCGATCCTTCCACGCTTGCAGTGTGCCTCGAAGACAGTGTGGCGCTGATCGGCGTCCTTATCGCAGCGGCAAGTATCGGACTGGCCTATATGACCGGCAATGTATTATGGGACGCGCTCGGATCGCTCATTATCGGCCTCATGCTTGCGGGTGTTGCAACCACACTCATCATTCGCAATCGGTCATACCTCGTCGGTCATTCGATTCCCGAAGATCTCAAGACCGAAATCATCGACTTTCTCGAATCGGATCCGGCCATAGAAAAGGTGATCGACTTCAAATCTTCGATCCTCGATATCGATGTGTATCGCATCAAATGCGAGGTCGAGATGACGGGCTCGGCTTTGCTCAAAGCACTCTACAAGCATAATTCGCTGAAAAACGAATACGAAGAAGTGCACGATGATTTCGAGGAGTTCAAGAAGTTTTGTGTCGCCTACAGTAATCGCATTCCGCGTCTCATCGGCAAACACATCGACGATCTCGAATCGCGCCTTATGAAGGAATTTCCGGCAGTGCGACACATCGATATCGAGATCAACTAAAACTGAAGAAAGTCTGACTTTCTTCAGTTTTACATAGCGTGTTCAGGGGTCGTTATACCGAGATGTATGGCTGACAAAAATCCCAATTGGGATTTTTGTCAGCCATGGCAGATTCACAGACTCCGTTATGCGTGGACGAGCCCTTAAGGGTGCATGAGTGCTTTCATGGTGCCGCGGTAGAAGAGTACCGTGCCGGTGACGAGTGCAGTCGCATACAGTAGCCACATGAGATAGGCGAGGAGAAGAGGCTGGTCCCAAAATGCGAGCAGTGCGAGCGCAACGAAGAGTGAGATCGCCGAGGCGAGGTGGATATGGAAGAGGGCGCCGCGCGGGAGGCGCAGTCCCATCTTCACGCGTAGTTTGATGAGAAGGATCAGTACGACAAAGGTGTACCAGGCGAGGCGGTACCAGGATGCCTGGTCGACGGCGTGTGAGGTCATGGCTTGCACGATGAAGTATGTGGCGAGGCACAGGATGATCGTCGAGATCGCGCTGAGCGCTAGGTAGCGGACTTTCTCTACTGGTTGCATGGTGGCACTATACAACGAGAGTTCGATTGACGCATCTGTGTCGTATAGGTACACTCTGCCGCAGATTACAATGCCTATCCAGAGGAGGATGGCACAATGCCGATCAAGATAGCCTATCTCGAAATAGCGGCCGTGTTTGTGGTCGCGATACTGGTACTTAGTAATGTCTTGGCTTTTCTTTATGGAATCGAGACGAGAAAAGCCCGCATTGCCTTTTCGAAGACAAGCGAAGTGTACCGCACTATGCGGGATCGACACTTTGTCTACCTCGGAATATTTTTCAGTTCACTGGTGGTCGCTATCGGGGTGATCGAATATATGACGTCTCTGAGGCGTACTGCGGGTATAGCTTCGCCACTCACTCCCGTCCATATCGTGCACTATCTGCTTGATGCACTATACATCGGGAGTCTTGCGTTGGCGGTATGGTACAACGGACTCCGTAGCGACAGGCATGACGCATATGTGTGGTGGCTTATCTGGCCAAGTGTTGCTGTCCTGGTGACAGGGTTATACCTGTACATTCGGCTGATTATGATGTAAATAGTGCGCGCCGAATCCTTTTTAGGATTCGGCGCGCAATCTTTTTAATACTCGTCAACACCCCGTCAAACATATCTTTTGATATGATGCCGAAGATGACTCAGTCTGAAGCGCTCGATATACTCAAGATCGGTGCCAATGTCTTCCTCACGGGCGAGCCCGGCGCAGGCAAGACCCACACGATCAATGCATTTGTGGCGTGGCTCCGGCAGTGCGGTATCGAGCCCGCGATCACCGCATCGACCGGTATCGCTGCCACGCACATTGGCGGACTGACGATCCATGCATGGAGTAGCATCGGCATTCGGCGCGATCTCACCGCCTACGACGTGGATCAGATCACGCAGAACAAAAGCGCGGTGGCGCGCATCACCAAGACCCGTATCCTCATCATCGACGAAGTCTCGATGCTCTCTGCACGTACGCTCGATATGGTGGAGACGGTGTGCAGGGAAGTCCGCCGCGTCGACGCGCCGTTTGGCGGACTCCAGGTCGTCTTCGTCGGCGACTTCTTTCAGCTTCCCCCCGTGTCACGCAGTGACGACCGCGATGGTCCGACCATCGAGTATGGTGATCATGAGCCACAAGGTGTGTTTGCATTCCAGTCTCGCGCGTGGCGGGCGGCCAATCCGATCGTGTGCTACCTCCACGAGCAGCACCGTCAGGAAGATGGAGATTTTCTCGCGCTTCTCACAGCGATTCGTCGTGGTACTTTTGGTGAATCGCACAAAGGTCTTTTGCGTACGCGCTATCGCAAGACCCCCCTCGATGGCGTCACACAGCTCTATTCGCACAATGCAGACGTGGACACGATCAACGCCGGAGAGCTCGAAAAGATCGACAATGAGACGCGCACCTACTACATGCAGAGTCAGGGCTCTGCGAAGCTGGTGGATGCGCTCAAGCGCGGCTGCCTCTCGCCCGAGGTGCTCCATGTGAAGCTCGGTGCGCGCGTCATGTTTACCCGCAACGATGTCGAAGGTCAGCAATACGCCAATGGCACCCTCGGCGAGGTCGTCGGATTTTCCGAAGATATGAGCTATCCCGTCGTGCGCACTAATCAAGGGCGTGAAGTGGTGGCCGAGCCGGACGAATGGCGTATCGAAGATGGGCCAAAAGTCCTTGCGCGCATCACACAGATACCGCTACGGCTGGCGTGGGCGATCACCGTACACAAATCCCAGGGTATGTCGCTCGATGCGGCGCATATGGATCTCTCGGGCACCTTTGAATACGGCCAGGGGTACGTGGCGCTCTCGCGCGTGCGCACGCTCGCCGGACTCTCTGTCGCAGGCCTCAATCAGCGTGCCGTGGAGGTGCATCCGGATATCCAGGCACAGGAAGAGATTTTTCACGCTGCATCTGATCGTGCGGCGCAGACCTTCGCACAGATGTCGCGCGCAGAGCTTGCAAAAATGCACGAGAATTACATCCGTGCGATCGGTGGGCGCCTGCCAGGTGAAAAATTGGGAGAATCAGATCCTCCCAAATCGAAGTCTGCGTATCACGAGCGCATCGCTAAGGGCTCGTCCACAAAATAACGTACTCGTTATTTGTGGACTACACTTATGGGCCCGTTCATTTTGTGTTGCAGTTATTTATGAACGGGACCCAAATTGCGCGAAAAGCATCCCAACGCCTACATGCCCTGGACAGACGAGGATGATGACGCACTCCAGGAGGCATTTGAAAACGGCACGTCGCAAAAAGCGCTCGTCAAACAGTTTGGTCGTCAGCCAGGCAGCATCCACATGCGCCTCGTGAAGCTCGGGCTCATCGAGGCGGAGGAATAAAAAAGCCGCCCCTTCGTACGAGACGAAAGCTTGGCTTTTCGTTTCGCCGAAGGGGCGTTGAGTCAACAGCTGTTTCGACTTTAGCCGTGTATGAGCCTTTCGATCATAATCGTTTCTGCCTCCGTACAATACGGTACGTCGGCATAGTCGCCGACATAGGCGAGGTGGTCGAGTGTGCAGTTCCTGTCGCCCTCCTTCCACATTTTGATGAGTTTCTCAGCCGCTGCATCACGAGCTTCTTGCGGCCAATTTTCGTTTTCCTCAGTCATAATAAGATTTACCAGATCATCTGGATCACTGGCCTTCTCGACGACATGTAGAGCGTTTTCGACGCGTAGGTCATATTCCGTGCACAACATTTCAAGAGACTCCCATTGCTGTTGTCGTGCTCAATTATACACCATTATAAATACTTGTCAACTACTGCAAAATCACGTATATATGAGAGATGTTAATCGACGAAATCACTGTCACACTGACCGCTGGGCATGGCGGTCGGGGGGCGGTCGCCTGGAATAATATCAAGCTCCACCGTGGCCCGGTGGGTGGCGATGGTGCACGTGGCGCGTCGATCTACTTTGAGGGGGCTTCTGACATCAGCCTACTCAAGCAATTCCAGAGCCGACCGGAGATCAAAGCGCGCGACGGCGAAGCGGGCAAGGGCCAGACACGCGATGGCACGAACCCTGATCACCTCGTGATCAAGGTGCCCACGGGCACCGTAGCGACCAACCTGGAGACCGGCAACGTGATCGAGATCACCAAGGTCGGGCAGCGCGAGCTTATGGTCTCGGGAGGCTTGGGCGGCTGGGGCAATTTCAAATACAAATCATCGACCAATCAGGCGCCGCGTCAGTATCAGGAAGGTCTACCGGGGGAGTCTGCGGCATTTCGCCTCGATCTCAAGCTCATCGCCGATGTCGGATTTATCGGGCTACCCAATGCGGGCAAATCGTCGCTCCTCAATGCACTCACCTCGGCACGCGCCAAAGTGGGGAATTATCAATTTACGACACTTGAGCCCAATCTCGGCGATTACTACGGCCTCATCCTTGCTGATATACCGGGACTCATCGAAGGAGCGGCTGAAGGCAAGGGTCTGGGTGACAAATTCCTCAAGCACATCGAGCGTACCGGTGTCCTCATGCACCTCATATCCGCCGAATCCGATGACCCGGTGGGGGACTACAAGACTATCCGCAACGAACTGAAAAAATACAACAAGTCGCTCCTTGAAAAAGAGGAATATGTGCTCCTGACCAAAAATGATGCGGTAGATGCAGCAACACTCAAAGCACATCAGCAAGCGCTCAAAAAGGCGAAAATCAAAGCGACCCCTATCTCCGTCTACGACGATGAGAGTCTCAAAGAGGTAATGCAGATTCTCAATACCATTAAAAAAGAGAAAGGCATCTAACGAGCAGCTTTCGCTCAGACCTCTCGAATCCCCATCGGCTGACAATTTTCCCAATTGGGAAAATTGTCAGCCGGGTTCAAATAAGGAAACGAACTTGGGTGCAGGCAGTGATAGATACTCGAGTCGATCGAGATGTGGGGGATTTAAAAAAGCGCTCTAATGCTTCATCTTGTGGGCGAGGTAGATGTCTTCCAGGGCTTTCACTGCGTCGCCTGCGGCGATGTTGGTATAGAAAAATAAAAAAAGAGCCCTTGATGCTATCTCTGGGCTCTTCCGAATTACTTAGCGAACATACGGATCTTTTTTAAGGTGAACAACCTCAATTTCACCACCACGAATAAAGCACTCGAAGTAGCCGGCGATATTGTTCACACTAATGACTATTCGACTGACTCGAAAGGATGTTGGGCTCACGCTGTCATCGAATGATACGCCAACATGCGCTCGAACCCATGCATTCCCGTCTGTATAGCCGGCCACCGTACATTGGCGCGCTGATGGCCCAAGCCTTGTACCACTCAATGGTATATCCGATATGTCGTACTGCGACATAAACGCGCCGATATCAAGGAACTTGACAAGCGCATTCATTGCAGCAATTGAAGTTGCTCGAGCGCAACCAACAGACATTATGCTCACGTTCTCTCTCCTTGTCTAAAGGATGCGGCATAGGTGCCGGCTCAACCGTCTAGGCTCAGCTATGTATATGCTAGCATATTCGTAAATAAATGTCAAATCTGAGAGGAGGTCAGGGCAATCGCATTAGAAAAACCAAGCAAATAAGCCATTAAACTATTTCCCGTCTTTGCCTAAAAGATGAAAGCATCTAACGAGCAGCTTTCGCTCAGACCTCTCGAATCCCCATCGGCTGACAATTTTCCCAATTGGGAAAATTGTCAGCCGGGTTCAAATAAGGAAACGAATAGCAATGGGAACCATACATAAGTGAGCCTTATGAATGAGTGAGCCTTATGAACGGGACCTAGTGCTTCATCTTGAGTGCGAGGTAGATGTCTTCCAGGGCTTTCACTGCGTCGCCTGCGGCGATATTATTTTGGTGATAGAGGCCGTCGGTGCAGTCGCCTGCTGCCCAGATGCGCGGATGCGAGGATCTCTGTGTGCGCGGATCGACGACGATCTGCCCCACTGGATTCTTTTGTACGATGTCGCCGAGCCACTGCGTGTTTGGTAGGAGGCCGATTTCGACAAAGACGCCTGTCACGGGCAGAATGGCCTCAGTGTTCGTGGTCGTGTCTTTGTATTTTACGCCGCTCACGAACTGTTCCCCCTCGATTGATACGATTTCAGCATTGACGATGATGTGGAAGTTCTCATGCTTCTTCGCGGCCGCAATCGTGACTTCGTCTGCGCGGAAGACGTCGGTGCGATTGAGTAGCGTGACACTCGTGCAATACGCGAGGAGCTGGAGTGTGGTCTCAAACGCGGCATTGCCGCCGCCGATCACCGCGACATCTTGTCCGGAAAAGAGTGGTCCGTCGCACGAGGCGCAATAGGTCAGGCCCTTGTTGTCATGTTCGGCCGCGCCAGGACACTCTAGCTTGCGGCGCGTAGAGCCGGTGGCGACGAAGAGAGCCTTCGCTTCGTATTTTACACCTTTTTGTGTGGTGACTTCGATGCGTGTGTCGTCTGCGATGGCGGATACGGCCAGATCGGGTGTAATGATGGTGAGGTACTCGCCCGCGTGCGTCTCTGCGTGGGTGCGGAGGTTTTTTGCTAGATCAGCGCCCGAGATGCGTGGCGTGCCGACCCAATTTTCGATTCCTTCGGATACGGCGCTTTGTCCACCCCATTCGGAGGTGATAAAAACGGTTTTAATTTGCTTGCGGGCTGCATAAATAGCGGCGCTTATCCCTGCGGGGCCGCCGCCGACGATGATGAGGTCGTACATAAAATAGTGTTTAGCTAATAGGGTATAGCCACTAGTAAATAAATACAAGACACGAATGGTACAGAATGTATTTTACTATACCCGAGTGGCTAGTCGCTAATCACTACTTGCGACGCAGGAATGCGGGTAAGCCACCCCATGGGTCTTCACTCTCGCCTTCTTCGGCGGCTTCTGTCGTGCTTGCAGGGGGTGCGGGGATGACGGGGGTCGAGGAGTCGATTTTGATGTCACGGATCGTCTTGTCATGTTCAGACTTCTCTGCGGCGATGGGATCAACGATACGCCTCACCTCCTCGCCGCGTCCGCGCACGGTAGCGGGCGGGACATCAGCATCCTTTTTTGAAGTGGTCGAAGAGGTGATGCGGCTCGCGGGAGTGGCCGAAGTGGCGGAAGTACTCGTGCTGAAAAGGGGTGTGCGCACGCCGCCCGAATTCTCCGGGAAACCAGTGGCGATGACCGTGACGCGGACCTGGCCTTTCTTGAGTGATTCGTCGGTGACGGCACCGAAGATGACTTTGGCATCCGGGTCGATCGCCTCGGTGATGACGGCGGCCGCGTCCTGTACTTCGAGCATGCCGAGGTCGTCGCCGCCGGCGATAGAGAAGAGTACACCTTTGGCGCCCTGAATCGATACTTCGAGGAGCGGGGAATTGATTGCTGCCCGTGCTGCCATCTCTGCGCGTTTTTCGCCGGTCGCTATGCCGATACCCATGAGCGCACTGCCGGCGTTTTGCATGATGGTGCGCACGTCCGCGAAGTCGACGTTGATGATACCGGTGGTAGTAATGAGATCAGAAATGCCCTCCACGGCTTGCTTGAGGATGTCGTCGCACATGGCGAAAGCGTTTTTGATGCCGGTGTCGCGGGAGACGATAGAAAGCAGTTTGTCGTTCGGGACGATGATGAGTGCATCCACTGCCTTGCGTAGATTATTGAGGCCCTCGTCGGCCAGCCGTCCGCGCGCGGCTCCTTCAAATGCAAATGGCTTGGTGACGACCGCGACAGTGAGTGCGCCGAGCTCACGCGAGAGTTTGGCGACCACCGGTGCAGCACCTGTGCCCGTGCCGCCGCCCATCCCGCCAGTGATGAAGACCATGTCGGAACCCTTGATGGCTTCTTGGATCTCTTCGCGCGTCTCCTCGGCGGCCTGCTTGCCTATCTCGGTATTCATGCCGGCGCCGAGGCCGCGTGTGAGCGACCGGCCGATGTGAATCTTTTTCTTTGCTTTTGATTTATGAAGGTCTTGGGCGTCGGTGTTGATGGCGATGAAATCAACGCCATGGACATTACTGGCGACCATGTGATTAACGGCATTATTGCCAGAACCTCCGACGCCGATGACGCGAATACGAGCGAATGATTCGACGTCGGGTTTAACCTGCTTCGTCATAGTGGCATCACTATAGCAGATTTTGAGAAAAGAAAACTTGACAGGATACCCAATCGCTTTGTCTAAGGCAGAAGAGATCGGAATAGTCCACGCAATGATTCGCCAGCACTACGCAAGACTTCTCTCAGCGAACTTGAGTGTTTGATGGAATCTTCCGCATAGGCCCAGCGGCACAGGCCAAATGCGACGGCCCATGTGGCGTCGATGCTTGAGGCGCGAGAAAGCTGGCCGATGACACCAATTTGGGAGGGGAGCTTCATGATGGTGCGCGCGATGTCAACTGCATCCGTGAATCCACTGCCACCGCCGGTGATGACGATGCCGGCAGGAAGGAGGCGTTGGCGTCCGATGGACTTCAGGTGTGTGTCGACCAAGACAAACATGACCTTCAAGCGTGCGGAGATGATAGTGTTCATTTTTCGTTCTGATACGTCGGAGCCGGACACGCCGCCGCGCTTAAGCTGCTCCGCTTCGGGGAGTGGTAGCTGCAATGATAGCGCGATGGTATTGGTGATGTCGGATGAGCCGGTAGGAAACATCTTGAGCGATATCGGAGTGTCTGCATCAAAGACGATGACGGAGAGTGTCTCTGCCCCGATATTGGCAAGTACGACGCCGGCCATTTTTTGGGCTTTCGTGAGGGTGACGAGGCTTGCGGCCAAAGGGGACGCCATCACATCGTCTACTTCGACCCCCGCTGCTTCGACGGAGGCGATGAGATCGTCGTGGTGCTGACTCAACATTGTAATAAGGAGTGTGTCGACGGATAGTTTGGTACCCTGCATACCTTCCGGCTTACCGTAGACCTTGGCGCCGTCGAGGCGGAATTCGAGAGGAATCGTATGAATGACTGTCCGATTACCGAGCTTGCCTGAGGCACGTTTGACGCTTTCGGCCTTCACACGTTCGATATCGCGCTCGGTGACGATGCCACCTGAGGCGGTCAGACTGATTTCGCCGTTGGACCGGATCTCTTCCATGGATACGCCGCCGACGGCGATGCGTGCATTGCGTACACGGACCTTTGCGGCGCTCGATGCGCGCTGGACCGCTTCCTGGATGCTTTTTGCGGCCTCGGCTTTATCGATGATATAGCCATGGCGCAGTCCCCGGGAAGACGACATGCCAGTGCCGAGAATCTGCATCGGGATATCGGGTCGTTCTGGTGTAGAGGCGATGACTACTTTGACGTGGTATGTCCCGATATCTATTCCCGTGTAGATTTTGTTCTGCATGATATAGGTATAGCCGCACATGCCTGCTTGTGTACAGGCGTAGGCATGTCCTTATTGTACGTCACTAAAGGAGGCATTCAAGCCAAAGAGTGCGTGGATAGTATAGCGCGTGTCCCCATATAGCATACTTTGGGGTATTTCGAGTGCGCGACCAATTTTTCTTAGCCGGAGGCTTAGAAAAATGGAAGTACTCTTGTGGTGACGGCACGAGAACGAAGGGAGTTTTCTAGCAAGAAAACGACCGACCCCAAAGTATGCTATGTGGGGACACTCCTCGACAGAGGGATAATCACTACGAAACAAGTTTGAATCGCGACAGGATCCGGTCTTCGTGGCGTTCCATGGTGTCGCTATGGTCGTATCCGGCTAGGTGGAAACACCCGTGTACGTACAGGTGCGCGATACGTTCGCGGAGTGATATGTTCATCTCCTTTGCTTCACGCGCTGCTTTGCTGGCGTTGAGGAACAGCTCACCGCTTTGTTTGTCCAGAGGGAAGGAAAGCACGTTTGGTGTGTAGTTGTCTGGCTTGCCTTTGAGGTCTGCGCGGGAAGAAAGCAGGACGCGACGAGCAAGTGCATCTGCGCAGATGACCACGGACAGGTCGTATCGGTCGCCCAGTATTGTGCGGGCGATCTGTTCAAACGGAATGCGCGGCAATGAGCCGCGCACTGTCGTCTTTATGTTGAAGTGAGCCATTGCCTAGCGTGCGATGGGAGTGCCTTCGCCGAATTTGCTGCTTGAGGAGGTGTTTTCGGTGGTGCTTTGAGGGCGATTGAATCCGGGGCGGCGGGTAGGTGTCTCGGCGACCTTACCTTCTTTGACGAGCTGCTTGAATTCCTCTCGGCGCTTGAGGAGCTTGAGGGCGCGCTTTTTCTTGACGGTCTGCGAGGATGAGCGCGAATAGTAGCGCTTATTGCGGACGGTCTTGATAATATTGGCACCCTGTGCGCGCCGCGTGAATCGGCGGATCGTGGAGAGGGCGTTCTCCGTCCCTGTCTTGACTACTTCTGCATTAATCATGTAGGGGCAAATATATCATAGGGCCCTATAAAAGGCAATGATGATTCAAAAGATAAGAGCGGCACGACCTCGGTCGTGCCGCCCTCCGGATTCCGATGGGTATCCGGTCGCGTCTGTCTAACGTGACGCAAGTTCTTGAAGGACTTCCTCCTTTACAGTTGCCCAACGCGCCATATCCTCAGGGGACATGACATGCTCCTTGTCCGAAGATCGCATGTGATACAAGCTCCAATCTCCTTTGAGGGGAGACCATCCGTTTGGTGTCAAGGACATAGCGCCGACCTTGCACCAAGGCACGGGTCCGGTCGTTGCGGGGGATTGGCAATGAAGGATGAGCAGGTATCCCACAAAAGAATATATCCCCGGGCGGATCTCATCAATTCTAATGTATTCAGTTTGCCCTGGTTTTACTACCTCCAAAGTGATCTCCTCAGACCACCATTTTTTGCTAGCATTCATCACAGGTATAAACATTTCGCGCCGTTCGAAGAAATATCCGTCAGGTGTTTGGCCCTCGTCAATTTCCCAAAGAGAGCTTTCGGACGCGGAGGCGGCAGTGGCCATCAGGAGTCCGATGACAGTTCGTAGCAATTTTGATATCAGCATCTCGCACCTCTTGTGAATGAGCGGTGTTTGGTATGGACGATCCATACCAAGCAGGATATACTATACAGCATATTCAATGAGAGTCAATATCTCGCTGTCGGATCAGGCAAGTGCCTTTGGACGGGTGATGGTGCGATGTCGCTTGAGGTAGGAGGTGAGATCTTCGATCGGTACGGTGGCTTGTGAATTGGTGGCTACTTCACGGACGACGATGGTGCCTTCGGTCACCTCCTTGTGTCCGAGTATCAATATATAGGGAGTCCCAAAGGCAGTTGCCCGCTCCATTTGTTCGGTAATCCGATCATGCCAGAGGCTATGATGGACATGGATATCGGCTTGTCGGAGATTTTCGAGGACGGTGAGTGCGCGCTGGCGTGCGAGAGTGCCGAGATGCGTGAGATAGATCATGGGCGCGATCTTGCCTTCATACGGGGGAGCTTTCGATTTCTTGGCACTGTTGGGTGCTTCACAGGAGATCGAGACCATGGCGGCACTACGCGGTGCGCGCGCGAAGCGGCTCATGAGCGGATCATAGCGTCCACCGAGTGCGATGGGTATGCGCATGTGTGTCGCTGGATCGATTTGTGATATCTCGAAGAGCGAATGCGACCAGCAATCGCGGCTCCCGAGGATGTGCGGATTGAGCTCGTAGGGCAGACCGGCTGATTCGAGGTATTCGAGGATCTCCCAGAAGCGTGAGCGCTCCTCTTCGGTCAGGTATTCCATCGCCTGAGGTGCGCGCGGCACTGCGGGGTGTCCGCGTTCGATAAGCTGTACGAGTGTACCCAAGGGATCGATCGCGGCGCGTGGGCGAAGTGTGGGGGAGATCGATTCGATATGTTTGCGTAGATAGAGTCCGACATCGCGGATGTAACGCCCCGACGATTCTGAGGAGCCTATATTGTTGATGAGTACTACACGCTCTTCTGCTCCGGCTTGCTGTGCGATTGCATTGGCGACGATGATGAGTAGCGCTTCGGCGATCGTGCTTGAGGTGCCGAGGATATGAAGCTCAAGCGACACAGAAGGGCACGTGCCGGCATTCCCGACGACGCGCCAGGCGAGCATGGTCTCGCGGGGATTGACGCGGGCGAGCAGCTTGCGGGCAGCGGCAGGGAGTGCGCGCTCGTCGCGGCGCGCAAACGATATGTCGTTCTCGGCCTTTGCCATCGCCTCGGTGTTCTTGGTGGCGTTGCCTTGTACCGGCTTACGTGCAATCGTATCAAGCGATGTAAAGCCATAGTATTCGGCTATACCGATAGCATCTGCCAAGAATGCATCGGTGGACTGTAGCACCCCCTCCTTTAATCTGATCATGCGAGCGTAAACGATTACTTATAATAAAGCATCATAAGGACATATCTTCGCTGTATCGAGCTTCTCCCGGAAACACGCTTATTCCATTAAACGGATAGAGTCTGAAGAGTACGCGCCCGACGATGTCCGATACGGGCAAAATCCCCCAGATGCGCGAGTCGGCGGAGACTTTTCTGTTGTCGCCAAGCACAAAGTATTGGTCGGGACCCAATGAGACGGTGATGTCAGTCGCGCCGCCGTGATTTGCGGGGATGACGTATGGTTCGTCGAGTGTGAGACCCTCTGAATGTGCGTCATGTATGATGGTGACGATCGGTTCGGGACCGCGTATTTCGATGGTTTCTCCGGGGAGACCAATGACGCGCTTGATGAGTGCTCGTCCGGTGTTGTGCGGGAGGTCGAGGACGATCACGTCGCCGCGTTGTGGCTCGGAAAATTTGTAGGTGAGCCTGTCGACGATGAGATAATTCCAATTGTCGAAGTCGGGCTCCATCGAAGAGCCGACGACGATGTAGGGGGCAGCGATGAAGAAGCGTACGACGAGCGCAATCGCGAGCGCGATGACGAGATAAAAGAAAAACGAACGATCAGTTTTAACCATACCAGGAGATGGTTCCGTAGATGAGACGTCTGTGTGCATCAACGGATCGTTCATGTGCACACATCATACTGCATGCATGTCATTGACGCAAAGTGTTTGTGCGTGTTGCGTCAGTGAAAACAGAAATTAAAAATTAAAAAAATAAAACAAAAATAAAAATGCAAAGATGCGATTTTCAGAGTTTGTGATTTATAGTTTTTCGTTTATTGTTTACTCTATGTCATGGGTCATCGTCGGTTTGGGCAATCCAGGAGAGGAATATCGCACGACGCGGCACAATGCCGGACGTATGGCGCTCGAGGCGGCTGCAAAAAAGTTCGCCGAAGGGGAGTGGAAAGAGGATAAAAAGGCCAATGCGACCGTAATCAAAGGGGAGATCGGTACACAAAAGGCCGTATTTGTAGCGCCGGATACCTTTATGAACAAATCCGGCTCGGCAGTCATTAAATATGTGAAGAGTGTGAAGGCGGCGAGTCAGATGATTGTTGTCTATGATGATCTTGATCTCCCACTCGGCTCCTTCAAGCTCTCGTATGACCGGGGTTCGGGAGGACATAAGGGTCTCGAATCAATCATGCGTGCGGTCAAGACCAAGAAATTCACACGCATCCGCATCGGTGTGTCCCGCGCGAGTGCTTCGGGTAAGGTGAAGAAGGTATCCGGTGAGGGCGAAGTAATCGATTTTATCTTGGCGCGTTTCAAGCCCGCTGAAATCGATCAATTAAAGGGGGTTTTTAAGCAAACGTCTAACGCAATCGAGCGTGTCGTAGCTGATGGACCTCAGATAGCCATGAACGCATTCAATTAATGTATATCATTATGATAGAGCGACTCTCTCAAAACGTGTTTGTGCTCCCGGGGCTGGTATTTGGCATCGGCGTCGTTGGATTTATATTCGGCCAACCTCTTTTTTATCTCGCGGCGACGATCATTGGTATTGCCAAGATCATCTTCGATTCGTACGAAAAGATCCGCGAAGGGCGGTATTCGCTCGACTACATCGCTTTTTTGGCGATGGTGGTAGCAGTTATCTCCCAGTACTATCTTCCTGGCGCCGTCGTTGCGCTTATGTTTACCGGTGGCGAAGCGCTCGAAGACTTCGCCGAGACCCGTGCACGGGCGTCTCTGCGTGCGCTCCTTGAGCGGATACCGAAAGTCGCGCTCGTACGCCAAAAAGACGGCTCCACCCATGAGGTGCCGCTCACCCAAGTGAGGGAGGAGAGTACGATCGTCGTGCGTACGCATGAGCTTATTCCACTCGACGGTACGCTTGTCTCCGAAGAAGCGACGCTCGACACCTCCAATCTCACCGGCGAATCAATCCCTGAGACCATCAAGCGTGATACGTTTATCAAAAGCGGCACGGTCAATATTGGTCCGGCATTCGACTTGGTGGTGTCGGGGACGTTTGCGACGTCGACCTATGCGCGCATCGTGCAGTTGGTCGAAGAATCCAAGCGCGAACAAGCGCCAATCGTGCGCTTGTCCGAAAAAGCCAATTTTCCATTTACCGCCATGGCGATCGCCTTGGCTGGCGGTGCGTACTTTTTCTCCGGAGAACTGGGTCGAGCACTCGCGGTACTCGTGATCGCCACACCGTGTCCGCTCATCATTGCCGCGCCGATTGCTTTTATCGGCGGCCTCTCGCGTGCCGCGCATCACAACATCATCGTCAAGAAGCCGAGCGCCCTCGAATCGCTCTCATATGCGACGACGATCTTCTTCGACAAAACGGGTACCCTGACGCTGGGCACACCAGAGCTCGTCGCGATCGACATACAGGACACATCGTTGACCGAGGATCAGGTACTCGCCATTGCCGCCTCCATCGAATTTCATTCCATCCACCCGCTTGCCAGTGCAGTCACGGCCGCACTCCGGACGCGCGGCATCGCCCTGCTCCATGCGTCTGATGTTGTCGAAACGATCGGCAAAGGTATCAGCGGAAAGGTGCATGATGTGCGGTACAGCATCAGTAAATCCGCGCATGTGGGCGAACAGGGCGGCATTATCCTCTCGCTTTCGCGCGAGGGCGAGGTGATCGCCGAGATGCGATTTGCTGATATCCTCAAAGACAACGTCAAACACCTCATCTCAACGCTCCATGCTCAAGGTTTGCGGGTAGCCGTCCTCACGGGTGATCGTCGGGTGAATGCCGAGACGGTATTTTCTGGGCTGCCGCTTGAAATTTATGCCGATTGCTCTCCTGAAGAAAAGCATCGTCTCGTGACCGAGGCGAAGGAGAAGGGCGAAATCGTGGTGATGGTGGGCGATGGGCTCAATGATGCGCCAGCGCTCGCTACAGCACATGTCGGACTCGTCTTCTCAGGCACCGAAAACAGCGCCACGATCGAGGCGGCGGACGTGGTGATCATGGGACGTGACGTCGGACTCGTGGCCGAGTCATTTGCGGTCGCGCATCGCTCGACCAAGATCGCGCTCCAGAGCGTGTGGACAGGTATCGGACTCTCGGTGACGGGCATGTTCTTTGCGGCGTTTGGATTTATCGTGCCGGTCATGGGAGCGCTTATTCAGGAAGCGATCGATGTCATTGTCATTCTCAATTCACTGCGCACGATCCGCGAGAGAAAACGATAGTGTTGATAACTCCCTGAAATAGGGAGGAGGGGATATAAGATGAATAGAGTCGAAAGGGAACCAATAGCGCATCAGTGCGCTGCTCAAACATAGCGGGAGGATCTAATGAAACTTCATGACGCGACGAGGGATCTCGTTATCATTGGGACGGCGATTGCTGTCCTCGGGATGGTGATCTATGTGTTTGGCGGCTTCATGCTGCCGCCGGAGCCGAGTACACTGATCGAATCATCGGTCAAGATTGTGTCGCACGATCCGCCACCACCAAAGCCGGAGACGCCGCCGGATTCGCCCGCGATGCCCGCACCACCTGCAGTGCCCGCACCGCCGTCGCTCCCCGAGCAACCTAAAACGGGTGCGGAAAAGAGTGGAGGAAGCGGCAGTGGCACGGTGGTCGGATACACTTCCTACTATATCGGAGATAGTCCGGGAGTCAGGCATTCGATCATCTTGACCGCGGAGCATGTGCTCTCGGAATTACCGACTGTCGATGTGTATTGGAAGGGTCACAAAATTCCGGGGCGTGTGGTCGCGCGGGACCATGAGATTGATCTGGCACTCATCGAGGTGCCGGTCGTGCTGCCAAAAGCAGAGATGTATTTTGGTGATGTGGACCTTGGTGCTGCACAGTGGGTGGTCGGGTACCCGTTTGGTACCGGCATATCGATCACGTATGGATTTGTGAGCACAATGGATCGCACGATCGCTCTGCAGCAGGGCTCGGCAGCGGTGTGGCCTGGCAATTCCGGTGGCGGACTGTTCGTGCTCAAGTGGCATCTCTGGCATAGTCGCTTTGTGCTCGTCGGAGTGGTCGACGCGGTCTATACGGCTCGGACGGGCGTGATGCAGCGGACCATCGTGAATACGATCAGCTATTCTGTGTCGATGGACAAGGTGAAGAAGTTCCTTGTGGACAATCATGTGTCTTTTTAAGACAGGAGAACCCTCGCGCATTCGGTGCGCGGGGGTTTCGTTTTGGGTAGGCGCGGGGTATGCAGGGTAATGAAAGCGGTCGGCCCCGTGAGATAGAGCTCGTAGCTCGCTATCTCACGGGGCCGCTCGCTTTTTCGCACACGTACATGAATGATTATTGTATCGGTTTGAGCGTCCCCATTAGAAACGCTTCGCGTTCTAACGGGGCAAGTATGCTCCTTTAGATCACTGGCTTGAGCGTCATTCTCCGCTCTTTCGGTTCGAAGAATGTGATCACAAACGGATACACGTTGCCGAGCTGAAGCTTGGAGCGCAGATCGTCTTCGCTGCCGAATTCGGACACATGGACGAGGCCCGCGACACCTTCTTCGATGGAGGCAAGCGCGCCATGCTTGTTGTACTTGATGACCACCGCGTCGACGCGCTGATCTTTCTTATACTTCTCGCTCGCCAGCTTCCATGGATCTTCCATGAGCGCTTTGATCGAGAGCGAGACTTTGTCTTCCTTCACTTCGATCACCTTGACCTTCACCGCTTCGCCGGTACGGAAGCGCGTCTTAGGATTCTCGACGAGCGCCCAGTCCATCTCAGAGATGTGGACGAGTCCCTCGAGACCCTCTTCGAGTTTGACGAATACGCCAAATTCGGTCGCACCGGTGACCACGCCATCGAGCACGTCTCCGACGCGGTATTTCTCGACGAGTCCGGAGCGCTCGCTTGAGCCCGCACCCTTCTCGCTGAAGATGAGCTTCTGCTCTTTTGGATTTGCCGTGATGATCATCACTTCGATGCTTGTGCCGACCATTTTCTTGAGTTCGGCATATACCTTGTCCTTATCGCCATCGGCGACGCGCGGGTAATGTGCAGGAGCCAATTGCGATGCCGGGAGGAATCCTGCAATGCCATTCCAGGTGATGATGAGGCCGCCCTTGTTGGCATCGGTGACAGGAAGCGTGAAGACGGTCTTTTTGCTACTCGCGACTTCAGCCTCATTCCACATGAGTGCCTGGCGCGCCTCGCGCAGCGACAGTTCGATATATCCTTCTGCAGTTTCTGTGCCGACGATCTTGGCGGCGATGATATCGCCGACGTTGACGTTTTTAAGCGTCTCGCGGGCCGAGAGGTATTCGCGGCCGTAGATGATGCCGGTGCCGAAAGGATGCAGATCGACGAACACGCGGGCGCGTCCGATCGCGATGACCGGCCCTTCGACCATCTCTTCCATGCTCGGCTTTTTGGGCGCGGTATTCAATAATTCCGCCATGGGCCCAGTAGGCTCCATGACAGCGACTTGCTCACTCACCTCTGCCTCTATTTCCCTCGACTCCGCTCGGGACAAGTCGGCAGATACTTCTTTTTTTGCCATAGTGAAAATATGACACTCCAGGTCCTCTCCGCCATGCAACAGACCCAATCGCGGCGAAAAGTGTTAGCCCAGAACGTTCAACTAATAATGAACTGAGAAACTGTATCAAAAGAGGGGAAAAAGTAAAGCCCCCTGACCGCCATATGGCAGCCAAGGGGCCGATGTTTTGGTTGTTTTTTCCCGGACCAAAACCCCCGGGGATGATGCGTCGACTTATAAAAAGCCAATACAGCATCAATATGGAGTGCGATTGGTGAGGCGCCGGCGGCTAAATGAACATGACGGAAGTCGAAGACATCCTACTCTCCATTGTTCCACAACTAACATGTAGTTGCATTTACAATTATATACCCTATAAAATATTTGTCAAGTCGATAGGAATAGGGCTATACTAGGGCCCATGATTCTCACATACCACGGCGGGGCGTGTATCAAGGCGACGGCGGGCGATACTACTATTGTATTGGGCCCCGTCTCCAAGCAGTCCAAAGCCTTTAAACCAGTCAATTTTGGTGCAGATATCGCGTTTGTCTCGCTCAATCACGCAGACATGAACGGCGCCCATGATGCCGTACGCGGCGAAAAGGAGCCCTTTATCATCTCTGGTCCCGGCGAATACGAAGTCAAAGACATCACGGCTGCCGGTTTTGCCTCCAAATCGTCGTACGCCGGCCATGAGCTGATCAACACCATCTACTCGATTCATTTCGATGGTCTCTCGGTCCTCTATCTCGGTGCGTGCGGCGACGCGCAGCTCCCGAAAGACGTCCTAGAGATGGACTCGCCCGACATCCTCATCGTGCCAGTCGGTGGCGAGGGTGCTTTGAGCCCCGCACAGGCGCAAAAGGCTGCCGTTCAGCTCGAAGCCAAGATCGTGATCCCCGTCCTTTTCGACGAAAAATCCCTCAAGACCTTCCTCAAAGAAGCCGGTAGCGAAGACGTAAAACCGGTCGAGAAGCTCACGCTCAAGCCCCGCGATCTCGCGGGCAAAGAGAGTGAGACAGTAGTCTTGGCGGTGTAAAAGGATTGGCGCGGTCTTTGCGAGGAGGCTTTGCACCACAAGGGCATGGCCATTTTTCTAAGCCCGAGTACGGGCAAGAAAAATTGGTCTCGACGAAGCAATCTAGAGTTCGTGAATAAACTCCTGGATCGCTTCGTTGCACTCGCGAAGACGGATTAGCTTTTGTGATGTCGTGATACAATTTTGATATGGTCATCAAGAGAACCATCGAGACTCTCAAAGAACGCCCGCGTGATGAGCGGCTGGCATTTTCGGCGCTCAGCGCGATGGCCATCATGGCATTATTGCTGGTGGCGTGGGGATGGTTTTTCTTTCGCGATATGGGGAGAAGCGTTCCGGCGGTGACTGAAGGCACGGCAAGTGTCGTAGCGCCGAACTCAAAAGAACAGGCTGCTGCCGCCGCTGCATCGATCAAAAGCATCATAGATGCGACCGTCACGAGCGATATCGGCGCGCAGATCCCGGCAGATACGGATGATGTAGTGTCAGAGGCAGAGAATCCCGCTTCTACTACCGATGTCCCCGGCATCGGCGCGTTGTCGGAGCTGCAAGCGGCTTTGCAGCAGCAATAAAGATGATAGAATCAGCACATATGACACCAGAACAAGGAAATCGGATCGAACAAAAGATGGACAAATACTTCGAGCTCATAATGGGCAAGATGAATACCATGGAAGATGCTGCAGAGGAGTTCAGAGAAGAAGTGCGAGCTGAATTCAACGGCCTCAAGAATCGCATGGGAGCCCAAGACAACCGCATCGACGACGAGTCTGCACGGCGTACTGATCTCGAAAACCGCGTCAGAGTAGTCCTCCCCAATCTCCCACAAGCTCCCGAGCGGGTGTAGCGCCACACCAAAAGAAAAAGGCTCGGCGGGTGGTGCCGAGCCTTTGGTTGGGATACAACCAGGCTTTGTTGTTAGGAGTGAATAAACGTCTGGAATCCCAACCACACCCAAAGAAAAAGGATGAGGCTGATGAAGATCGCAATCCAGAATATGCCACCAATCCAAATACGCACCAGGATAAACTTCAGTGTCTCACAGATGTCGTAGAAGGTAAGCTTGCGCCATTCTCGCCACACAATTGCGCGTTGCCTGATCTCTTCATGCACCAAGACTAACGCAAGTATGGCCGCGATCAGTCCAGATACCCAGCTGATGGTGTTTAGCCATGCCAACATGATCCTATCCCTCTCGAGGTTAGTGTAACTAAAAATAGTTTATCATATTGAATAACATTGTCAATCCCTCTAGTCACGAAAAAATGCTATAATTCCCGTACCTATGGCTCGAAAAGGCGATCAAAAGGCACCCGCTCCCGCACCGGTCAATCCTGTTGGCATCGTGCCGCGCTCTATCACGCAGGAAATGCGCGAGAGCTATCTCGATTATGCAATGACTGTCATCACGGCTCGAGCACTTCCGGATGTGCGCGATGGTCTCAAGCCGGTGCATCGCCGCATCCTCTATGCCATGCTCGAAGCCGGTCTCACTGCTGGCGCCAAGACCCGCAAATCCGCCACCGTGGTCGGCGATGTGCTCGGCAAATACCATCCGCACGGCGATGCGTCCGTATACGATGCGATGGTCAAGATGGCACAGGATTTTTCGATGCGCTATCCGCTCGTGATCGGTCAGGGTAACTTCGGCTCGATCGACGGCGACGGTGCCGCTGCCTACCGCTACACCGAAGCCAAGATGTCCAAGCTCGCGGGCGAGATGATCAAAGACATCGAGAAAGACACCGTTGATTTCCGTCCCAATTACGACAACACCAAGACTGAGCCCACCGTGCTCCCTGCAGCGACCCCGAATCTCCTCCTCAATGGTACGCTCGGTATCGCCGTGGGCATGGCATCCAACATCCCCCCGCACAATCTCCGCGAAGTGTGCGAAGCGGCCATCCATCTCATCGACGAGCCCGATGCGACGACCGAAGACCTCCTCACATTCGTCCAAGGTCCTGATTTTCCCACTGGCTGTATCGCTTTCGATCACAAAGACATCGCGCATGCGTATGCTACCGGTCGCGGCGGTGTCGTGGTGCGCGGCAATGCCGAGATCGTCGAAGGAAAAAAGGGCGACTATCAGATCATCATCACATCGATCCCGTATCGCGTGGTCAAATCCGATCTCATCACCAAGATCGCCGATCTCGTGCACGAGAAGAAGCTCGAAGGCATCCGCGATGTGCGCGATGAATCCACCACCGACATCCGCATCGTGATCGATCTCAAAGCGAGCGCCAACGCACAGACCGTACTCAACTATTTGTATAAACACACACAGATCGAAGAGACTTTCCACTACAACGTCGTGGCACTCGTCGATGGCGTCCCGCAGACGCTCTCCCTCAAGGCGCTCCTCGAATACTACATCGCGCACCGTCGCGAGGTCGTCACACGCCGCACCAAGTACGATCTCGACAAAGCGCAGGCGCGCGAGCACATCCTCCTTGGTCTGAAGAAAGCGCTCGATCACATCGATGCGATCATCAAGCTCATCCGCGCCTCGCGCACGGTGGAAGACGCCAAAGCAGGGCTCATGAAGCAGTTCAAATTCTCTGATATCCAGGCGCAGGCGATCCTCGACATGCGCTTGCAAAAGCTTGCTGGCCTTGAGCGTAAGAAAATCGAAGACGAGCTCAAAGAGGTCCAGGCGCTCATTGCCGAGCTTCAGGCGCTCCTCAAGAGTGTGGCCAAGATGATGGCCCTCATCAAAAAAGAAATCCGCGAGATCATCGAGAAATACGGCGACGATCGCCGCACCAAGATCATGAAGCATGGTCCCAAGGAGCTCAAGATGGAAGACCTTGTCGCCGACGAAGACAGCGTGCTCGTCCTCACCTCGGGCGGATATATCAAGAGAACGAATCCCAACGAATACCGCCTCCAAAAGCGCGGGGGTGTCGGCGTCGTCGATCTCAATACCAAGGAAGAAGACTTCGTGACGCAATTCCTTACCGCATCTGCACACTCCGACATCCTCTTCTTCTCCGACCGCGGCAAGGCATACCAGCTCAAGATGTATGAGCTCCCCGAAGGCAAGCGTGCCACCAAGGGCAAGGCACTCGTCAATTTCCTCTCGATCGAGACGGACGAGCGCGTCACTTCCATCCTCGCCATGCCCAAGCAGGTCAAGGGTTCCGACGGTCTGAGTCTCCTCATGGTCACGCGCGATGGTACGGTCAAGCGCACAAGCGCCGAAGCCTTCAAGGAAGTCCGCCGCAGCGGCCTCATCGCAATCGGACTTGATAAGGGTGATGCGCTCATCAGTGCACAGTTTGTGCGCGACGGCGACGATGCGATGATCGTCACCGCAAAAGGTCAGTCTATCCGCTTTGCGGTCAAAGACGTCCGAGAGATGGGCCGCCAGGCGGGCGGCGTGCGCGGCATGAAGCTGGGTAAGGGTGATACCGTCGTCGGCGCCGGCATCGTGCCCAAAGGTGTCAAAGACGCGCAGGTGCTCGTGCTCTCTAGTAGCGGCTACGGCAAGAAGACCAAGATGTCCGAATACAAATGTCAGGGTCGCGGCGGCAGTGGCATCAAGACGATGTCGATCACGCCTAAGACCAAGCAGCTCATAGGTGCTTCGGTCATCACCGATGGAGGTGAGCTCGTCGCCATGTCGCGCAACGGCCAGGCCATCCGCACTGAACTCAAAGAGATCCCGACCTTGAGCCGCGCGACCCAAGGCGTCCGCGTCATGAAAATGCGCGAAGGCGACAGCGTAGCATCGTTCGTGGTTTTTGAGGGTGGGGAGGAGAAGTAAGTCTGGTTAGAGGAAAGTCTCAAATATCACTTGATGTTGAAGGCTTTCCACATATTATCTTCATTATATCTGCCACTTTCAATCCCAAAATAAAGAACCTTCTTAAACATGTCACGCTGAATTTGGGCAAAAAGATTTTTCGGAATTGTAAGTACCAAACAGCTTCGGTCTGCGGGTGCACAAACAGTATCTTTGTAAGCTACAGCATGTGATCCGCGTCCATAATCAGTACGCACATGCAGGCCAAGCGTTATACAGACATTTTCCCAATCTTTGGCTGTTGCATTTTTGATCTGATCAATGAGGTGTCCGTGTTCCAATTTGACACCTCGCCACCCATCAGGATTGGACGACATAATACGGTTCGCATTCAGATTTGACCCTCGTAAAGCCCAGGAAACTGGATGGAACCTTAAAGCCTTTCCATTGAAGCAAGTATCCGTAGTCCCCCCTGATTCCCGCAGCAGATACAATTGCATCACGCATCAATGTATCAAGTTCACTATAATCGCCAGTTGTGCCTGTCGTTATAGCAGGAATTTCATTGCACTCAGCAAGCCATGATCCGTCGTCGTATTGATTTGTCGTAAAGCTGAGTATCCTGCCCTGAAGGAATGCTCGCAGGAGGTCCTTTGCCTGCTCCTCTGTGTGGTTTTCCATAGGTTCTACATATTATACTAGATTCCATTTAGGTCCAATGAAGTCAATGTGTGATGTTGGGGATGGAGAGAAACTGCTCGGTAGCGCTCATGTCTGAAGCACGAAGATGGTATACTAGAATCATGGAGGGGATGAATAAGAAAAAGAAAGCGAGTGAAAAAGTGGCTCGTGTGCTTGGTGCGGCGCTTGCCGCTTCAAGTCCTGCTGCGGCACAAGCAGGATCGAATGATTTTCCTATGCCTCATCATCACGTTGAAGGAAGGGGGAGGACTATAGGAGAGGCTCTCGAAGATTTACATAAAAAAGAACAAGACCCAAAAGTCCAAGAACAGATGTTACGGGATAAGCTCCAGGATTACGGCATGGACTACGACAGTGTCATGAAGAAATCAAAAGAGATTGAAGAAAAGGTTCGCAAAGAAGCAGAAGAATTGCGAAGAGAAGGGTATTTAAAGTAATGAGATAAGGGGACAGCACCATTAATTATTGAAGCATAGGCGACAGGGTCGCCCGTCTTTTAATTTCCTATATAATTCACGCATGGATTAACGGTGTCAGGTACTGTTTTGTCTGGGGATTAATGGGAGCAGTCACCATATTTCCCGACAAAAACTAAAAAACCCCGGCGCGGACGTCGGGGTAGGGTGAGTGCATAGGTCTTACACACTGCATCATTTCTTTTCATAGTGAAGAATGATCGTATTATTGTCCTCGTCGACGGTGATCCGCGCGATGCCGAATTGATCACGGGCATGGCGCAATACGTCTGCCAGAAGTGATGTGTCCGACAGTGCGAGGAGATTTTTCATGAGCCACGAGAGTGGTAGTAGCAGACCCGTAAAACGTACACCTGCACATATACGGCGTATATCTCGGGCTTCGAGCGGGCGCTCAGACATCGGTACCTCCTAGTGAGTCAGGATTCTACGAGGATAGTATCATAATTAGGAAAAGAGTGGCCGCATTCTCTGGGATTGACAAGTGAAATACAAACATGGTATACTATTAATAGTCACAATCGGACGGAAATCTCAAAATGAAAGAGACGTTAGATCAGGCGAAGGCGCGTATCAGAGCGCGGTTGGATGCATACGATGGGGGCTTGGGCGATGGTACGATTGATGAGGAGGCGAAGCCTCTCATCGTCGTTCTTGAGCTTCTCGGAATCGAGACCACGGCATCGTGTGGTGGTCATGCGGACTTTTTGAAATTTGGGTATCCTTGGATGCAAGGGATTCTCAAAGATCGTGATAAGAACCACAGGCAGCGCAAACAAATCGAGGGATGGCTCACGGAGTTTAACTCTTGTCGTCACCAGAATGCAGTTGCGCTGCGTCTTAATCCGCATGTTCTCAACGGATTCAGGATTGCCACGCAGGACGAAACGGACAACGGACGAGCTCTGGGTAAATTGAGTTTTCGCCTGGTACGCAAGGCTCAGGCCGAGTTCCGCGCATTCACACAATTCTTGGAGGCCAAAGTGGATGCCTCTGGGATCTGACAATAAAGGACCTCGCAAACTGCGAGGTCCTAATTTTTTTCTATCGTGGAGTGCATGATTACACTCAAAAGACCAAAAAGTCTCCCGGATTGAGCTCGTCGGCGACGATCAGTTTGCCTGACTTTACGGCATCGACCAAAGTTCTCAATGCATCCAATCTCGCCGGTCCAGTGCTCAGACCTCGCAGTACCATTTCCGCCTCGTTGACGAATTTGATTGATTCGGCAGTCTTGCCCACCTGCCATTCCTGGCCTGGGGGTGCCTTGGCTCCCCCATAATCCCAGTCTCTCATCTGATGTCTCCTTGGGTTGAGAGTCAAAAATTATGACCGAGCACACTGTACCAGAATATCAGGGTGGTGAAAAGGGCACGATCGGATACTCTACACGTGTGCTACAGTCATTATAGTGATTTGTCACGATATATAAGTGAGGCGAAAATGTCTGTACGGCTGCAGGAAGTGCTTGAAGATCTCCGGGATCGTGTGCTCGAAAGTATTGCCGATGACCTGAAGATGGCACGGCAGCTCGGCGATGACGAAGTGTGGAGCTTGATCAAGAGTCTGGAATATAGTGCGAAGCGGGAGGCTGATCCATACATACTCTGCAATCGCGCGATTACATACAAATCGTCAATTTATGGTATAATCTCGCATCACTGCAAGTATGAAAAAACCAAAAGACACTTCGTGGGGCACGGTGGCTGAGTGGTACAGCACCTATCTCGAGACCAATCCTGATTCCTATCAGCGGCAGGTCATTTTGCCCAATCTCCTACGCATCCTCGCTATCAGGCAAGGGATGCGCGTGCTCGATGTGGCATGCGGGCAGGGATTCTTTGCGCGCGCGTTTGAGGGTGCAGGGGCTTCGGTCGTCGGTGTCGATATCGCGTCGGATTTGATAACGGAGGCGAAGAAGCTGTCCAAAAATATCCCGTATCATGTGACGCCTGCCGATGCGCTCGGATATGCCGAAGATGGCAGCTTTGATGCAGTCACTATGGTGCTCGCGATACAAAATATAGAAAATATGACCGGCGCATTTGCCGAAGCATCGCGTGTACTGCATAGAGAAGGGCGCCTCGTTCTCGTGATGATGCATCCGGCTTTTCGTATCCCGGAGCGTTCTTCCTGGGGGTGGGATGGTGAGGGAGGCCCCGTTAGAGGCGGGGCCTCTAACGGGGCGGGAGTGCAGTATCGTCGCGTCGATGGATACCTCTCTGCAGCGCGCTCCACGCTCCTCGTGCATCCGGGCCAGAAGGACAGCCCCACGACTACCTCGTATCATCGATCTTTGCAGGATTTCTCAAAGGCGCTTTTCAAGACCGGTTTTACCATCACGCGGCTCGAGGAATGGATATCGCACAAGCAAAGTGAAAAGGGTCCGCGACAGAGCGCGGAGAATCTCGCGCGCAAAGAGATACCGATGTTTTTGATGCTTGAAGCGACCAAGAGGTGACAGATCGTCGCATATAAAAACAAAGGCACATCGTGAGATGTGCCTTTTGAAATAAAGAGCGAAATGCAGTGAGTGTCGACCATAGATCCATAACGGACGGAGACAAGCTTGCATGTCTCTCTTCACTATCCTTTCCACACCAGATATACACCATGCACGCAAGCTTGTATGAATCATCATATATAATGGGTACATATGATGTCTCGTTTGAGCGACAATCACACTTCGACATTTGCACACCCGCCTTCGCACATCGCCGAAATGAATGTTGCTCCGGGTATGGTGGTGGTCGACTTTGGCGCCGGGAGCGGCGCACACGTCTTTCCTCTTGCAGAAGCGATCGGGCGCGACGGTCACGTGTATGCCGTCGATATCCAGCGTGATTTGCTGACACGTATCAAAAACGAGGCGCGTCGACGCGATCTGCATCATGTGGACGTGTTGTGGGGAGATATTGAGGTTCCTGGAGGGTCCAAGATTGCCGATACAATCGCTGATATCGTACTGCTCTCCAATGTACTGTTCCAGCTTTCGGACAAGCACGCAGCGCTTTCAGAAGCACGCCGCATACTCAAACCCACGGGCCTTTTTGCAATCATCGAGCGCAATGGTGCGCCGGGGATCCTGCATCGCGAAAGTGCAATTCAAAAAGAAGACGTCCTCGCACGCGCGCTCAAGGCCAAATTTGAGCCCGTGCGCGAGTTTTATGCTGGTTCGCACCATTACGGCATACTCTTTCGCCCGATATTCTTACAACCGCCACGCGTATGAAGATGACCTCATTCCAAGTAGTGCTACTTGCGATATTTGCTGCACTCGCTGTCGCGGGCGTGCTCATCTTCGCTTTCGCGATCGGCGGGACCTCCTCGAACTCGATCGGGGCCATGACCATCTGGGGCACGTTTGATCAATACACCTTTTCGACACTTTTGCGTGAATTTTCCGATCGGGACCAGAACTTCCTGCAGGTCACCTATGTCCAAAAGAGCGCCGCGACATACGAGGAAGAGCTGACGCGTGCCATTGCCAGCGGCACGGGGCCCGACCTGTTTCTCCTTCGGCATGATTATGCGATACGCGCTGCAAATCAGGTCTTGGTGATCCCATACACGGGGGAGAGTTATTCCGTCTCTCGTGCGCAGTTTGAGAGCAGATTTGTCGACGTCGCAGCGCCTTTCATGGTGGAAAAGGGTGTTATGGCGATCCCGTTTCTCGCTGACCCACTCGTCTTGTATTGGAACAAAGATATCCTAAGCACGTACGGGTTTGCCCAGCCACCCCAATACTGGGACCAATTGCCCGCGATGGTCCCCGTCATCACCAAACGCAATGACGCTGGTCAGATCGTTCTGTCGACGATCCCTCTCGGTGAATATTCAAATATCGACAATGCAAAGGATATACTCTCGCTCATGATATTACAGGTCGGTGGTACGATCACTGTATACGATGACAACGGCAAGCTCATGCCTGCCCTGAGCGGGAATTCCCCCGCGTCTATCGGTGCAGTGGAAAAGGCACTCGATTTCTATACGAGCTTTGCCAATCCTTCTAAGCCTGGCACGTACACATGGAATCGTTCTTTGAACAGTTCGCGCGCGTCTTTTGCGGGCGCTGGTACGGCGCTTTACATAGGTCATGCGAGCGAGGAGGCGCTCATCAAAAAAATGAATCCCAACCTCAACTTCGCCGTCGCCAAGGTCCCGCAGATCCGGGCCGCATCGACGACGATCAATACTGCACATGTGTATGGTTTCGCGATCCCGCGCAATGCCAAGAATCCGTCGGGGGCGTTGACTCTCGCCTTTTTCCTTGCCTCCAGTGACAACACGACAACAGCGGCACAATATTTCAAAATCCCCTCTGTGCGGCGTGACGTCCTCTCCAAAAAAGCAGATGGCAATATGGCGATATACCAAGGTGAAGTTATCAAGGGCCGCTCGTGGGTCGATCCCGACCCAGTGGCGACAGAAAAGATCTTCCGGACAATGATCGAAAACACGACCAGCGGCTCCGTGCCACTGCTTTCGGACGCTGTACAGCGTGCACAGCAACAATTGAACGCGATTTTCGGTATATAATGTGGAGTACACAACCTTCTTTGCTAGTATGCGTAGCCTGACCACCAAAAGATCGATACAAAAGATAATCGTCTACGGACTTCCCATGCTGATCTTGCTTGTCGCGACACAGGCGCAGGCGCAGCAATGCACCGGCTCATGCCTAAACAGCCCTCTGAATCGGGCTATCAGCGGGATCCCGCAATTCTTTTCGATGATTCTCAAAGCGTCGGTGATGATCCTTCTCCCTATCATAAGCTTGGCGATCGTCTTCTCGGGCTTTATGTTCGTCAAGGCGCGCGGCAATGAGCGTGAGCTTGCGACGGCGAAGCGAAATTTCTTCTATGTCATTTTTGGGGCGATCCTGCTTTTGGGTGCATGGCTCTTCGCCAACCTGATCGGCAACACCGTCTCGCAGATTTTGCCGACAACATAAAATCACACGCTTCTATATGTATACGTCTCGCACTCTCTTCCTCACCATGCTTCTCGGGGCTGTGTATTGGGGTATGCCTGGCGTTTCGTTTGCTGCGCCGCAAAATCTGGTCGAGCTCGCCAATATGCTGGCCGCTATCCTCAATAGCGGCGCGACCTTCCTCGTGCTTCTGGCCGTCATCATGTATTTCGGCACCCTCACAGCGTTTCTCTATAAAAAGCATAAGGGATTCACCTTTGCCGATCTCGGCAAAGTGATGCTATGGGGCATTATCGGCCTGTTCGTCATGGTCTCGATCTGGGGCATCATCCGCCTCGTACAAAACACGCTCTTTGGGGGCGGCGCGGGCGGGACGGGAGGTTTTGGGAACGAGACTCCGCTGGAATTTCAAAATTCATCCGTCTTGGAATAAAGACAAGCAAGCTATGAATAGTCTCTCGAAGCATTTCATAATACCGGGACTTATCGTCGGGTTCGTGCCGCATGCTGTGGCTGCCGAAGTATCTACCATTTCTGAGACGATAGGATTACTCAATATATTGACCGGATTCATGTTTGTGGCGGCGATTACGATCTTTGTGGGAGGGATCATCTCCTATTGGATAGACTTTGGCAATAGCGAGCGCATCAAGGGTATCAAACTGATGGAGTGGGGCGTGGCGATACTCTTCGTACTCGTGGTATTTCTGGGTGTGGTGCAATTTTTCCAGGGTCATCAAGCG
>VGJQ01000009.1 GCA_016867375.1 Candidatus Kaiserbacteria bacterium
GTTGGTCGTCTTGTCCTTGGCTTTGACGGTGAGGATGCCGTTGGCATCGATGTCGAAGGTGACCTCGACCTGCGGAAGCCCTCGTGGCGCAGGCGGAATGCCGTCGAGATTGAAGCGGCCGAGGGATTTGTTGTCGCCTGCCATGGGTCGCTCGCCTTGTACGACATGGATCTCGACCGAAGGCTGATTGTCGGAGGCGGTGCTAAATGTCTGCGAGCGAGAGGTCGGGATCGTGGTATTGCGCTCGATGATCGAGGTAGCCACGCCGCCCATGGTCTCGATGCCGAGTGAGAGTGGGATCACATCGAGGAGGAGCACGTCTTTGACATCGCCCCGGAGGATACCACCCTGGATAGCTGCACCAAGTGCCACCACTTCATCAGGATTGACCGACATGTTGGGCTTCTTGCCGAAGAACGTCTCCACAGCCTTTTGGATCGCGGGCATACGAGTCTGGCCGCCGACGAGGATCACTTCATTGATATCGCCTACCTTGAAAGGCGAGGCCTCCATCGCACGCTTGGTGATCGTCATTGCGCGATCCACGAATTCGCTCGTAAGCTCTTCGAGCTTGGCACGTGACATCTTGAGGAGGAGGTGGCGCGGACCCGATGCGTCAGATGTAATAAATGGGATGTTGATCTCGGACTCCATCGCAGTCGAGAGCTCGATCTTGGCGCGCTCGGCGGCTTCATCGAGGCGTTGACGCGCGAGTGGGTCTTGGCGGACGTCGATACCGCTCTCTTTCTTGAACTCATCAGCGATCCATCCGATGATCTTTTGGTCAATGTCTTTGCCGCCTAGATGTGCGTCGCCGTCGGTGCTGCGGACTTCGATCACATCATCACCGACTTCAAGCACCGAAATGTCGAACGTGCCGCCGCCGAAGTCGAAGACGACGATTTTTTCGTTCTTCTTTTTGTTGAAACCATAGGCGAGCGCAGCGGCTGTCGGCTCGTTGATGATGCGCTTTACATCGAGTCCGGCGATCTTGCCTGCGTCTCGGGTGGCTTGGCGCTGACTGTCGTTGAAATACGCCGGCACGGTGATGACTGCTTCGGTGATGGTCTCTCCCAGGCGTGCTTCCGCGTCTTGCTTGATCTTCTGCAAGATCATCGCCGAGATCTCTTCGGGGCGGTACCATTTGTCTTGCATCAAGACTTCGACACCGCCGTTTGCGGATTTGCGGACCTCAAAGGGGACGGTCGCACGGTCTTTCGTGACACCCTCTTCGTCGAATGAATGACCAATGAAGCGCTTGATCTGGTAGACGGTATTCTTGGGATTGGTCACCGCTTGGCGGCGTGCCAATACGCCGACGAGCTTCTCGCCCGCCTTGGAGGTGGCGACGATGGAGGGTGTCGTGCGCGCACCTTCGGCATTCTCTATAATGCTCGGCTCTCCGCCATGCACGTAGGCAAACGCCGAATTCGTGGTACCCAAATCGATTCCCAAAATTGTGCTCATATTAGTTACAAAATGCTATGAATAAATAATTGCTACTGTATCAATACGAATACTCATGCACCTCCCCGCTCCGCTTTACCTCGCTCTCCACTCGCATCCGCTCACTCTGTACTCTCATCCCCCGCTCTCGTCCCGCTCCCCATCTTTCCCCATCTTTCCCCATCCCCTTCTCTCTTTCATTGGCTGACAATTTTCCCAATTGGGATTTTTGTCAGCCTTATAGAGACATTATATGCGGCGTTTAAAGCAAGTCAAATTCTTGCACAAACCGACGCATGTCATGGATTTCTGTTGCGACGATGTATCGTATGTATTCATCCACACCATACCATTTGGCGATCGTAAGGACCTCTTGGTGACACTCATGCGGATAAATAAAGACGGATCGCTGGTACAATTTGAATCCCAGGTCTTCAAGCTTGAGCCGGAATGATTTTCTGGCCTGTTCGTGTTTGCTCGGGAGATCAAACATCACGATCCGCCACTTGCGATCCCAGCGGTACGGTGCTTTGATCGCAAGCTCCCAGATGGTGTCTTCGTTGAGTTTGGTCTCTCCGGCTGATGTCAGGTAGACATACTGATCATGCCCGCGCTCCTCGATGCGTATTCGGTTTTTTTGCTCCAAGTACCTGATCGTGCTCCAGATGCGCTTGCGTTCGCGCACTCCTTTTGGATTCAGGTAATCAATGAGTTGGAGCGTATTGGGGGCGGCTACGGCCATGCCGCCGACCACGACACCCGCCGCGACGAGCTTGAGGATGTCCCGTGTCAACTCGCCTCTGCGGTATTCAGCGGCGGTTTTGATACCCTTGAATTTCGTTGCCATACCCACACCCTATCAGTTTCCATATGTCGTGTAAATATCCCAATTGGGAAAATTGTCAGACAGGGACTTGACATATAGGGATAAGGTGTGATAAACTATATCTAGTCAAAATGGTTGAGACCATTGGCTAAAACCGCGCGGGCTCGGAGAGATTTTCGAGGCTGTGCTTGGAGGAGAAAGACGATGAATACAGAACTATTGCTCCCCGGGATGTTCATGCTGTCGTTGGCGTTCCTGTTGACGGTGGCATGGACTTTATATCAACGGACCGGGACATCCTGGATCAATGGCCGGCTTCAAGAAGGCATGGGTTATCGACTCAGCGAGGTTATGATCGGAGCCATACTTGGACTCGGAGCTCTCGTGGTCTACAGCCTGCTCTCGGGCCTGCTCGACCGTGCTCTGCTCGAGACTCAGCCAGACGACTGGTTCGCTCAGTATGTGCGGTCCCCTGATTACTACATGGATCGTGCCGTATACTGGCTTTCCTGGGTCTTGCTTGCGGTGCTCGGGCTGTGGTTCCTCTCCATCGCCTCGTTGTCGCTCCAAGAGCCGAGGACTGAAGCCAATCACAACTTCTTCAGGAATGGGCTGTTTGCAGCGGCCATGATCCTGGCGGTCCTAGGCACCATCACCGGGTATGCGTTGATTGCATGGGCAACGCCCGAAGTCGCTCGTTGGGCGGTGGGGGCGATCAACATCAATGTGATCATTCTATTCACCTGGTGTGCGCTCTTTATCATCGCTGGGCCGGTGAAAGAATCGGTCTAGCGATACAGACATGATCGGCGTTGGGGATGAATCCCCGACGCCGATTCTCTTTTTTTGGTCCCGTTCATAAATAAAGCCCACACATAACGTATACGTTATGTGTGGGCGAGCCCTTAGCGTTTCGCTTGGACACGATGGCTGACAAAAATCCCAATTGGGATTTTTGTCAGCCGCTGCTTTTTTGGATGTGCTGTTTTGATGTCCTGTACTGCGCTGTGTTGTACGTGGTGCGGATGTCGGGTGGGCCCGGATCAGGAGGAAGCGATTATTTTTTTACGATCACTTGGGCAGGGCGGAGGATTTTTGCTTGCCCTGAGGTATTGGAAGGGGTCTCTGACTTGTAACCGAAACGCAGGATGCGGATGATTTCGCCGGATGCTCCGGGTGTGTCTTCCATCTCCTGGACGATTTCATGCAGATTGTGATCGGACATCTCGCCTACTTTGCCGTAGCGGGTGACGCCATTGCGACTGAGCACATCGAGCAGCTGATTGCGTACCTGGTCCATGCCCGAGCGCCAGGACTGATCGACAGCGGCCCATGCTTCTCCCGTGGCAGCCATGTCGAAGCTGTCGAGGACGGGGATGATATCCTCCATGAGCGATTCTTTCGCGCGCGCACTCGCACGATCGGCAGAGGCGAATGCCTCTTTGCGGATATTGACACTTTCGGCCTTAGAGCGCTGCCAGCCGTCGAGGTATTCATCGCGCTTGGCTTGCGCCTCTTTGAGCTCTCCGCGCAGCTTTTTGATCTTGGCCTGTGCGGCGGCCATATCCCCCATCTCTTCCTCGGGTTCAAAGTTGATTTCCTCCGACATGTCGCGATCATTTTCGTGCATCATGGTAAAAGTCTATCAAATAGGCGGTTTTTCTAGAAGTTGACAATATGTATAGATTTGATATAATTTAACTAGGCTTGAACTGGAGGAACGTAGATGTTCGACTACCTCGACAAAGAAGACAAGCAATTCGCAGTCAAGACTGCGAAGATCGTTGGCGTTTTTGCGGTCGTCTGTGTGGGCATCTTTTATCTCACAAAGGCGGCCATCGTCTACACCTGGATGGATCCTCGGACCGCTGTTTGCCTGGCTATTGGCTTCGGGACGATGATTTGTTTTGGCCTGGTCCTGTGGATAACTCATGTTGTCGGTAACAGGGCTGCCGATGTAGCGTCGGAAAGCGGATATCCAAGGCTTTTCGTGCTGATCGCACGGAACCTTATGTGGATCGTAGTCATCGGCACGGCGTGGTCGATCCTCAAATTCTACCACTTCGTCTGATCCTGAAGGAGGAAAGGTATGCGCAATCTGCGTACTGTGCCGGGCTTCGAGGCTGGTAGAGACCTCGTGATCGGTCTTGTCGTGTTTCTCGGCGTGATTCTCCTTGGAGAGCTCGTCGTCGCGAAAATATGGCATATCACCGGCTGGCATGCCGCGACAATGCGATGGGTAGGTATGTCGGGCGCTGCAGTTTTCCTCGGTCTGGGGGGAATCTCATTCCTCTCAGGCTATCGCAAAACGGCGGTGCTCCTGTGCCTCATGGAATCCATTTCGGCCGCACTGTGGCTCCGAGCGGTCGGACCTCTCGACATCCTGGAGGTCCTGCTTAATGGAGGCTTCACCTACTGGGCCTATGAAGCCTTGGGTGCCATCGTGTTCACGTCGCTCGGTTTGATCGGTTTGCTCGTTAGCCTTCGTCCGATCCACGAGCGCTATATCAAGCGTTTCGGCTGATCTTGGACGATCTGGTCGCCCTGGGTACTTCGGTATCCGGGGCGATTTTTTTGTTGACAAAAGTGATAGTATGGGCTATTTTTGTGGGCAGATTCAACACATAATAGAAGGCAGAGGAAATGGACGCGACAGATCTAGAGACTTGGGGCATCTTTCGCAAGAATCTCCAGGAACACGTCGATAAATTGTGGGAGCAGAAGGGTGGCGAGAAAATCACCATCACTGCACCTATGACTTTCGTCTACATCCAGACGGGCTTCAAAGACGGGCCGGTTCATAGCGATCCGCGCACCGAGGAAGAGGTGCATAAGGGCGTCATGAAAGACATGGTCCGTAAGCTGGAGGACAACGTATACGGACCCATTGAGGCCGTGCGACCCGAACCCCATCCATTCCTCGATAAGCTCGCTATCGTGGTCGATAAGACCCTCTCGATATTTGCGGCCAAATCTGCAGGCAATGGCGCGTGGACCAAAGAAGGCATCCTAGACTCTTTCGCGGGCTGGACTACGGCAGATACCAATGCCGCTCTGAGCACGCTCCAGGAGTGGAACATTGTGCGTCGTCTGTCTGACGGGAGATGGGTACGGGACTATGAGGTCATGTCGCCCGAAGATCGCCCAGACAGGAAGATGTGATCGCTCTTTTACACTAAAAATCGCCTCGGCATGGACCGAGGCGATTTTTTTGTGGACGAGCCATTAGCGCTTCGACCATTGCGGTGAGCGGCGGGCGCCTTTGAGGCCAAATTTCTTGCGCTCCTTGCCGCGCTGGTCGCGTGTGAGAAAGCCGCGGACTTTGAGGTCCTTGCGCTGCTCAGGCACGATCTCCGTGATGGCGCGGGCGACGCCGAGGCGGATTGATTCGGCCTGCGCCTTGTGTCCCCCACCAGAGACCTTTGCCGTGACGGCATAATGAGCGCCGACGACCTGCATCGAAGCGAAAGCCGTCTGGACCATCGACGGAAGCGGGAAATATTCCTCCGCGGTCCTACCATTCACTGTCATCGAGGCATTCTTAGCAGGAGTGATGCGGACGCGCGCGGATGCGGTCTTGCGGCGACCGACGGCTTCTGTGTATGTGTGAGCTTTTGTTGCCATAGGGATAGTATATAGCCACTAGTGACTAGTGATTAGTGAAGAGGATACATCGAATTGATTCATATGGTTGGTTTGAGTGCAGTACATCATGATGTTCTTGAATTTCCTAGTGGCTAATCACTAATTATTAAATTTTTCATACGAGCGGTGCGCATAGTGTTGTTGGGCAGCATGCGCTGCACGGCGCGGCGGACTGCCTCACCATGACCCTTGCGCTCATTGAGCTTGCTCAAAGTCTCCTTCTTGAAGCCTCCCGGGTAGCCGGAATAGCGCGTGTAGGTCTTTTGCAAGGCCTTGCGCTCGCGAAGGGTGAGCTTGGCGGCATTTATGACAGTGACGCGGACATTGGAGCGGATATTGGGCGTGTAGCTGGCCGTCGTCTTGCCCATAAGCATCTTGGCGGCCTCTGAGGCGACGCGGCCGATCGCTTTGCCCGAGGCGTCGATCGTGTATTCAGTTTTTACGTGAGTGGTCATAAGGATAGTGATTAGCCACTAGCGACTAGTGATTAGGGTTAAGAATGCATTGGTGGAATGTATTTTCATGTTGGTGCAGTAAAGCATAATTTCTCTGAATTTCCTAGTGGCTATTCCCCAGTGGCTAGGCCCTATTTTATGAATTCGATACGTGCCGATTCGGTGGCTTGTTTGCCGATTTGACCCATGCGGACGATGCGGGTGTAGCCTCCGTGACGAGCAGCATACCGCGGCGCAAGCGTCTCGTGAAGCTTTTTCACGGCGTCCGGTGCACCACCAAGGCGGCTCGAAATGGTGCGCTGCGATGCGACGGTATTCTTTTTGGCCTGCGTGACCAATCGCTCGACAAACGGTCGCAGCTCCTTGGCCTTGGCGACCGTGGTGACGATCCCCTCCTCAAGGACGAGTGAGCGGGCGAGGCTTCGCATGAGTCCGGTGCGGACGTGTTTGACGCGGCCAAATGTTCGTTTGCGGTGATGGTGACGCATAAAATTCAGTTGACAGTTGATAGTTGACAGTTGACAGAAAAACCGCGAACGACGTTGGTCGTCACTGTAAACTGTAAACTGTAAACTATAAACTTATTCATAGGTTATAAGTTATTGAATCCGCAACGTCAAACCAAGGTTCGACAAGGCTCTCTTAATGTCCTGGAGGCCCTTCTGACCCATACCCTCGATCGCGAGGAGATCGTCTTCGCGCTTGCGGACGAGACCGCCGACAGTGCGGATTGATGCGTTGTCGAGAGCTACCTCGACGCGCTGCGGGAGATTGAGCTCGGTGATGCGGGTCTTGAGGATTTCGGCATCCATCGGGACGGACTTATCTTCCTGCTTCGCAGGCTTTTCCACGGGGGCGGCAGGCACCTCAATAACCTCCTCTTCTTTGAAGCCGATGATCGATTTGAGCTGGTGGATCATCGTCTCGATCGAAGTCTCAAGTGCATCGCGCGGGCTGATGGTGCCATCGGTCTCGATGATCATGCGGAGGCGGTTGAAATCGGTGCGATCGCCGACGCGCATGTTTTCCACCTCATAATTCACGCGGCGGATCGGGCTGAAGATCGCATCAAGGGCGATAGTGCCGATGTCGACGCGCTCTTTCTGGTGGATCTCCTTCGGGATGTAGCCCAAGCCACGCTCGGCGCGGATCTCGATCTCCAGATCAGCCTTGGAGGTGATCGTGGCGATGTGGGTCTCGGGATTGAGCACTTCGACCTGGCCGGGGAGCTTAAGATCGGCTGCGGTGACCTCCTTCGGACCCTTCACTGAAAGGTGGATCGTCTGGGGCTCATCGGTGAGGAGGCGGAAACGGATCTTGCGGAGGTTGAGGAGGATCGTGACGACATCTTCCTTCACACCCTCTAGGGTCGAGAATTCATGCGGGACACCCGGTATCTTGACGTGCGTGACGGCAGCGCCCGGAAGCGAAGAAAGCACGATACGGCGGAGGCTATTGCCGAGCGTAAAACCATAGCCCGGGTACAGGCCGTCGATCTCGTAGACGCCGCTGCGCTCAGTCTCCTGTACGATGCGGGGCTTGCTGGGGAGTGCGATATGATAGTCGGACATAATATCAAGTGGGCTGTTACGTTAAATAAATTAAATAAACGATAGCGTGATAATAAATATATACACCAAAATTGGTCCTATTATACCCTGTCGGAAACGAAAATCAAGCTGCTAGCGTGCATAACGAGGATAGGATCAGCGAACCGCTACCTGCTGTAGAACTCGAATACCGTCGCGTAATCGAGGCCGATTTCCGCCGGATTGTATGACGGCTCGCCCTTGATTTCGGCACGCAGATTGGAAAGGTCGACCTCAAGCCATTGCGGGATGGCACGGCGCATCTCTTCGGTGTCTTCGGTGAGGCCGGCAAAGAGCGGGCTCGTGCGGCTGCCTTCGCGGACAGCAAGGATGTCAGCGGTACGGATGCGGTGCGAGGGGATGGTGACGCGGACGCCACCCACGGTGATGTGCCCGTGGCTCACGACCTGGCGCGCAGCGCGGCGCGTAGAGGCGAGTCCGGCGCGATAGACTGCGCTGTCGAGGCGGGATTCGAGTGCCTGATGAAGTGCCTTGGACGGGTCTGCCTGCTCGAATGCCTTCTCTGCATAATTTGACAGCTGGCGCTCGGAGAGTCCATAGGTGTAGCGTACGCGCTGCTTTTCCAAAAGCTGCTTGCCGTAATCCGATCCGCCGCCGCGTCCGCCGCGAGTCTTTTTGCTGGCCTTGGAGCGCGCTTCGGAGAGCGCAAATTTCTGAGTCTGGGTTTTCTCGAAGACGGCCGGACCGAGGCGCTTGGCGACTTTGTACTTTGATTTTACTTGCAGCATAGGGATAGTGATTAGCCACTAGTGGCTAGTAATTAGAGTTAGCAATACATTGATGCAATCTGTTATTTTCGTTTGAGTGCAGTAAATCATAGTATTTTTGGATTTTCCAGTGGCTATTCCCTAGTGGCTAATGCCTATACACGGCGAGCTTTGCGCTTGCGCGGGCCATTATGGGGTACGGGCGTATCATCTGCAATGCGGGAGACCTCGATGCCTTTTCCGGCAAACGCGCGCAGTGCCGATTCACGACCAGAGCCGACTCCGCGGATGACCACGTCGACTTCCTTGATGCCGATGATGTTGGCCTTGTCGCCGACGATCTCACCGACCTTGGCGGCGGCAAACGGAGTACCCTTCTTGGCACCGGAGAATCCGAGGCTGCCCGAAGAAGACCATGCGACGGTATTGCCCGCCTTGTCGGCAAGAAGAACTTTTGTGTTGTTGAAGGTCGCCTCGATATGAAGCGTGCCCGCGACGATATTCTTCTTGGCGACACGCGCCAAAGAGCGCGACTTGAGTCCCGCATCGACGCCACCTCCCGATTTTCGAATGATTCGTTTCTTACCCATGGTTTTGAATAGTGATTAGCGACTAGCCACTAGTGAGTACTAGTGGGCGAGACTTCTACAATGGTGAATGTTTTTTCTGTAAAGATGTTCATAATTGAAAGATTAATTGAGTGCTCCTAGTGGCTAACCCCCTAGTCGCTAGTGGCTGCTATGTTTTCTCCAGCTTGCGACGGCCGGATGTCATGGTCTTGCGGACATTGCCACGGACAGTGCGTGAGTTGGTCTTGGTGCGCTGACCGCGGACAGGAAGATGGCGTGTGTGACGGACTCCGCGATGCGCTTTGATGTCGCGCAAGCGGCGGATATTGGCGGAAATTTCGCGCTTGAGCTCGCCCTCGACAGGACGCTTCTCAATCGCCTCGCGAAGCGCACTCTCTTGGGTAGGGGTCAGATCTTTTGGCTTGGTGCCCGGATCGATGCCGAGGGCGAGAAGGGTCGACTGCGCAAGCGGGCGACCGACACCATAGATGGTCGTGAGACCAATCTCAAGGCGCTTGTTATCTGGGACAGTGATTCCGGAGATTCGCAACATAGGGATAGTGATTAGCCACTAGTGGCTAGTGATCAGGCTTAGAGATGTATATGCGTTATTCGTTTTAATTTTTATGCAGTAAATCATAGTATTTTTGGATTTTCCAGTGGCTATTCCCTAGTGGCTAGGCCCCTTATCCCTGACGCTGCTTATGGCGGGGATTAGAGCAAATAACCCACAAGCGTCCGCGACGGCGGACATTGCGGCAGTGCATGCAGATTTTCTTGACGGATGCTTTGACTTTCATGGGATAGTGATTAGCCACTAGTGACTAGTGATTAGGTTTAGAGATGTATATGCGTTATTCGTTTTAATTTTTTTGCAGTAAATCATAGTATTTTTAGATTTTCCAGTGGCTATTCCCTAGTGGCTAGGCCCCTTAGCTTCGTCGGACGATCCGCGATCTCCCGCCATATGGGTCAAGTTGGACCTGGACCCGATCACCCACGAGCACCTTGATGCGATGCAGACGCATTTTGCCGGCAAGGTACGCGAGCGTCACCTCCCCAGATGCAAGCTGCACCCGAAAAAGTGTGTTTGGAAGCGCCTCTTCGACGACCCCTTCTACTACCTCTGGTTCAGCCATATCTGCGTGAAAGATGATAGCAAAGCATAGCGGTATGTCAAGGACTTATCGGCTCGTTTCGGCTGACGGGTCTATGATACGGACCTGGATGTCTTGACGATCCTTTGGAAATGTTTTCTTCCAGAATGGCTCGACACGAGCAACGGCCGATTCTATACCGGGAAATGTCGCTACAATGCTCTGGAATGAGGTCTGATCGCGCCCAATCAGGGCCTCAAGGAGGGCTTCGGTATCGACATCCCATACCAAGGTGGCTGTGCCGCCGAGAGTAAAGTGGAAGGGCTGGTTTGCGGCCGTGCTCGACGCATAATCGGAAGAAAGAGCGGTATACCCTTCTCCGCCGACGATCTTGAGGTCGGCGTTTTCGGTGTCGGCGGCGACACTCGAGCCGATCATCTGTGCCAAGACCTGTGCCGGTAGGCTGGGGGCGATGATACGGATGCGCTGATGGATGCCGACACCATTTGCCTCGTTGGTATCAGGGAGATCTTGGTATGCTATCTGCATCAAGCTCGGGAATATCATGCTCCCCTCACCACCCATCTCTCGAAGCTTCTCAAGAGCCGTCTGCTGTAAGCGTTCGCGCATGGTGGCGATGGCCGTAGCGCGAGCGCCTGGATCGGTGGAGACGCGATCCCCAGCGAATCCTCCGGTGATGGGGCCGGTCGAGTCGGCATATACCCCCTTGTACATAGGGGCATTGGTCTTCAGGCCTGGTACGGTAAAGCGTACCACAGATGAGGTATTGTACTGTTCACCAGCATTTTCGGCGATGACGGTCACCGTGACTTTGCCCAGGCTACTACCCTTCTTGCCGGGCACGACGATGTCATTGGGCGTGCGGAAGATAAGGCCGCTGGGTGTCTCGAAGCGCGTAGTCGCCACGAGACGCACCGGCGAGGTGGAGAAGTCGTTGAAAACAGTGATGGAGGCGGAGGCCTTCGTCTCTACACGCGTCGTCCCGCCGAGCGCCGGGATGACCTCGGTGTCGTCGAGGTCGATCGTGACGAGCTTGTACGGCAAGGTGCCTGTAGCGGCAATGTCGGCAGGATACGCCACAAACGCGGTGCTCGGATCAAATACGATGGCATGCGAACGCGGGGTCACGGTGACGACAGTCGGACGCATCGCCAGTATCGCAAAAAGTCCGAGTATCAGCACGCATACTGCAGCGACGACCCAAATCCAGAGGCGACCACCCTTCGAGTGATTCTGTTTTGGTGCTCCGATACCGATGAACGGCGGAGAGGTCGGGCGTGCATCGGCGGCAGGTCGTGTGCGGCCACGGTTGGGGATGCTGATGTTGCGGATGCCACGCAGACCGACTGCTTCGTGCGCATCCTCTTCTTCCACATCCTCTGCGTCAGCGAAGGCGTTGTGTATGGGGACATCGGAATCATCCCCTTCATAATCCTGGCGATGCACCGATCGGGATGTGCGCGTAGGCGCAGAAGATTCTTCTTCGAGAGCGGTGGTGTCTTCTTCTTTCACACGCTTTGACGCTTTCCCGCGAGATGTGGCGGGATGCAGCTTGCGCGCGGATGATGGAGGGACGATGTCTTGAAAATAATCTTTTGCCATATGTGAAAAGTATACCCGGTCCCTGAAGGTAATCAACGCACGCGCAGTGTATAAGTCGAGCGAAGCGAAGCGTTTAGGACTTTTCCTCAAGGTGCGCGAGCGCGCATGCAAACATGAGGCGCTGATTGATATGCACATCCTTTGGCGTTGTCACGAATGATTTGAAAGACGCGGCGTCGTGGAGAGGGATGATAGAAAAGGGACGCGTCGTCGTGGTGAATTGGGTGAAATCGATTCGAGAGAATAATTCGGAGAGCCAATGGAAAAGCAGATCATCACAAAGGAGGACGAGTACGGGGGGTACATAGCGATCGGCAACGAGCTTGACCATCGCATCGGCATAGATGCGGACAAGCTCAGGCTCGGCTTTTATCATCGCCTCAGTGATGGCGGCACACGCCGCGGAGGAACAGGTCCCCTCCAGAGACATGCGCAAAAGCGAGAGTGTCTCTTCGGGGATTCCCTTGCCGGCGATGCGCCGCACGATAGAGAGCATCCCCTCGCTGACGGTATGGTGAGCGACGGAGAGATCGGTGTGTATGTTTGCAATAATCGACGCTTCCCGGCCGATATCGATGAGGCAGAAGTCTTTGGGGGCAGCGGGAAGCGCTTCAGTGACGGACAGCACCGTCCGTAATTGGGATCGGAAGATGAGTGTGGCAGATGCAAATCTCTTTTGGAGCGTTTCCTCGACAATGGAGCGGATGTGCGGATCACATCCGCTTATGAGCGCATACACGGACAATGTATGTGCGCTTTTCCCGACCGGTTCGGCGGTCGCATAACCATTGAGCTCGATATGGACGACATTGGCTTCGAGCAGATTGGGAATATCGATCTCGGTGCTCTGGTCGAGAGCTTGCTTTGCAAGGTCGGCGATCATGTCTTCAGTGATAGGGGTCTCTTGGGTGAATTTTTTTGTGGAACGAATCGTCTGCGATCGGGCCCATGGCGCATTGATGACGATCAGCACGCGTGCGATCTTGGCGCTCGACTGTGTGGTGGCATGGTAGGAGTCGAGGGCTTTCTTGCATGCTTCGTCGATCTGTTCGGCAAGTGCGGCGATCGTCGCTGTGGGCGATCGTGTCTCAAGGGGAAGTTCGCTTTGGCCGACTGCGATGATCTCGAGAGGCTGAGCCGTGTGAGGGATTGCGATTGCTACGGAGACGACGCCGCTCTCTATATCGACGACGGCGATGGGGCGCTCTCTGGAAGACGTCAAAGAAAATCCGGACATGTGCATTCAGTATACCGCGTAGATACGGCGGCAAGAGCGCATCTCCACAAGGATAGTGCATGAGAGCGGGACAGTGTGTATGTTGTTGCGAAACGCGCCCGCCTTTTGCTTTGCAATCAATAAGGGCTCGTCCACAAATAATGTACCCATTATTTGTGGACTACACTTATGGGCCCGTTCATTTGGTGTTGAAATTATTTATGGACGGGCCCTAACGCGCTGGACTTGGGGTAATCAAGAATGCGGGATTTCGCTGTGCTCGGACAGTCGCAACCACATACACACTGTCCCGCCCAACCTTGCTCATATCATCTCCAAAATATATTTTCCGGACAAAGCACTTGTTTATAATTCGCGGCCGCGAATCATAAACAAGTACTATAAAAACAGGAACGGGTTTGGGGCTGGAAAGTCTGACTCTCCACGCTTTCTCTTTCCTTGGAGAGTCAGACTTTCCAGCACCTTTTCGTTATAGTATACTTTTTTACACCAATACTCCCTTGATACGACGAATACCGGATGCTATGGCTTCTTCTTTTTGGATATTGCAGCATCTTTGGGTGCGCTATGCCGCTTCGGCATTATGCCACTCGTCGCGGGTAATGTCCGCTTGCCGGAGTATTTCTGAGACAAGCCCGGCAGAAATATCTGATTGATGAGGATTAGGGATGCGCACAATCCGATTCTTTCGCACCATAAATTGATGTTTGCGGCCAGAAAAAGGACCTGTAAAGCCGAGTGCTTGCATTCGTTTGATGAGATTACGCCGCGATATGTTTGCCATAGACCCCATGTGATGAAGCAATGCGAATACCGGGCACACGAACACCGGCATGCAACTGAAGCACGAGCCATTCTTCGAGTACTTCGCGCAGCTCGGCCCGGCACATCGGCATTGTCTTTTCGTTGGCCCACACACCGCGCAACGAAGGAATCTCGCCAAAATAGGTACCATCAGCCAATTTCTTGAAGCGGGCAGATGTCATCTTCTTTGTTACAAATTCGGTGAGCATACGCACAGGGTACCATCTTCATGCGAGATTGACAAATAGATTGAATATTGCCATATAGTATACTTTTTTACACCAATACTCCCTTGATACGACGAATACCCGATGCCACAGCTTCTTCTTTTTGGATGCGGAAGGTGCCAGCGGATTCGATTTCTGAGGTGTTGGTCACGTGCGGGCCGCCGCAAAATTCGATCGAGAAGGCTTGGTCGAACTGTGGATTCTCCAGGGTAGCACCGACGGGGCCGAGCGAATAGACAGAGACGACATCAGGATACTTGGCGCCAAATTCATGCTGCGCGCCGAGTCCCTCAGCCTCTTCTTTGGGCATGGTGGAGCGCGTCATCGGGAGATGCTGCTTGATCGCGTCGTTTACAATACGCTCGACCTCTTTTTTCTGATCGTCGGTCATCTTTTCGCCATGGGAGAAGTCGATACGGAGGCGCTCGCCGGTGATATTGCTCCCACGCTGCTTGACATGATCGCCGAGGACCATTTGGAGGGCCTTGAGGAGGATGTGGTGCGTGGTATGGAGGCGCACCGTCGCCTCGCTATGATCGGCGAGGCCGCCTTTGAATTTCTGTTCGCTGCCGGAGCGAGAGAGCTCCTGATGCTCCTTCATGCGCTTCTCAAAATCTGCTGCATCTACCGAAAGAGTGCGTTCTCGTGCGATTTCGAGTGTCATCTCGAAGGGAAACCCATAGGTGGTGAAGAGTGTAAACGCATCGGCCCCTGAGATTGTGCCTGCCTGTGCCATTTTCTCAAACTCTTTCATGCCGTTGTCTAGTGCGCGGCCAAATTGCACCTCTTCCTTCCATATCTCCGACGTGATCTGTTGGTAGGCGTCATCAGAGGCGAGTTCGGGATAGGCAGCTTTGTATTTCTCGATGATGATGACGGCGCAGCGATTGAGCATACTCCCCTCTTTTTGGTCATTTTGCACTCCGATCTTTTGTGCATGTTGCGCGGCGCGGCGGATGAGGCGGCGCAATACGTAGCCGCGCTCCGTATTGGACGGGCGTACGCCATCGGCGAGCATGAAGACTGTGGCGCGCATATGATCGGCGACGATACGGAAGCTGCGCTGGTACGCGAGGTCTTCGTAGCTTTTGCCGGAAAAAGCTTCAAGGAGTGAGATAATGCTCTCGAAAATGTCTATTTTGAATACATCGGGCGTCTGATTGGCGGCTGCGGCGATGCGCTCGAGTCCGCCGCCGAAATCCACGTTTCTTTTCGGCAAAAGGCCAAATGTCCCATCTGCCTTTTTCAGGTACTGCATGAAGACGTTGTTGCCGATCTCCATGAATCGACCGCAGTCGCAATTGGGGTGGCAGTGAGGGCCAAAAACTTCGTCGTGGACAGTGCCAAAATCGTAAAACATCTCCGTATCAGGACCTCCGGGCTCACCTGCAGGCATTTTGTCGGGTGTGCCAGCGCGGCTCCACCAATTCTTCCGCGCATCGTAGTAGAAGATACGTCCGCCCTGCATGCCCTTCTCATAGCCATCTGCCTCGCTGCCTATGATGACATCTGTCGCTTCGATACCTTTGGATGCGAAGAGCTTTTTCCAAAGCGCTACCGATTCGGTGTCGCGCGGCAGGTCGTACGCCTCGTCGCCGATGAACGCGGTGACATAGAGCCGCTCCGGATCGATGCCGATCTCGTCGACGAGGAATTCAAACATCCATGCGATCTGCTCTTCTTTGAAGTAATCGCCGAAAGACCAGTTGCCAAGCATCTCGAAAAAGGTGGTGTGGCGATTGTCGCCGACTTCGTCGATGTCTTCGGCGCGGAAGCTGCGCTGACTGTCGGCTACACGCGTGCCCGACGGATGCTCCTCGCCGAGAAGGTACGGCACCATCGGCTGCATGCCCGAGCCGGTGAAGAGAGTCGTCGGGTCATTGAGCGGAATGAGCGAGGCGGAGGGGACAATCGCGTGCCCGCGCGCTTCAAAAAATGTGAGATATTTGGTGCGGACATCACTCAGATTCATAGGCAAAATCGTAACATCGTTACACATAAAATGCATGTTGCATGATGTGGGTATGTATTGTCTTTCATACATTTCGTCGGTGGGCTTGTAACGGCATACACGTGTTTTGGGACAAAAGAAAAGAGGGGCCGCGGAGCGGTCCCTCTATTGACTTAGTGCGTCAGGCGTCGAAAAGCTCGTGCTTGGAACGCTTTTTTGCTGCGTATCGCTTCTCGCGAAGGCGCTTAGCGAGCAAGTAACGTGTTCGCGCCTGCACTTTTTCAAAAGCCTGTATTTCAAGCTGGCGGATGCGTTGGTGCGAGAGCCCAAACTCAGCACTCAGTGCTCTCAAGGTCTCCGGAGGTTCCGTCAGTCGCCGTGCCTCAAAGATGCGTCGCTTGCGCGGATCGAGCACGCCGAGTGCGGATCGCATCGCCTTGAGGCGGTTTTCTCCTTCCTCAACGGCGATGAGATAGTCTTCCATGTCGACGGCATTATCATCCTGTAACGCATCGACCCATTCGAGCACTTCGGCCCCTTTGTTCTTATTATCGGTCACCTTCTCATTGAGAGATGTGTCGGGCTGCAGACGCCGGCTGGCGTCCATGACCGTCGACTTCGATACGCTCAGAAGATAAGCAACCTCCTCAAGGTGTTTAGCTTTCAGATCGCCTTCGTAGTCGATACCGAGCACGCGCTTCACTTTATGCAAGTTGAAAAAGGCCTTTTTAAAGTCCGATGTGGCCCCCAATCGTACGATAGAAAGCGTGCGCAGTACGTAGTCTTGCACCGCGGCACGAATCCACCACATGGCATACGTGGCAAATCGGAATCCACGCTCGGGGTCGAATCTGTCTGCCGCCTGCATGAGGCCGATGTTGGCCTCTTGTATGAGGTCGGCAACCGGCAGACCGTATCCTCGATATTTGTTTGCCACAGCGACGGCAAGTCGAAGGTGGCTCGTGATGAGCTCGTGTGAGGATTCCCGATTTCCCATCCGTGCAGATCTTCCAAGATTTAATTCTTCTTCACGCTCAAGTATAGGCATGCTGCGAACGGCGTTGACGTAATGCGCCTCAGTCCCGCTTTCGGGGATGAAGTGTTTTCCCATTGTTCTACTCCCTTACACTGTGTGTATCATCTGCCATAAGATGTACGCCCGTCTCAAGTGCGTGTCAAGAGCTTTGGTCAGACTTTTAGGAGCTGGAGAGTCAGACTCTCCAGTCCCTTTCCAGCTCCGAGTGTCCGCTCTCGGTGCTAGCGCTGCCGCGGTGCTTCACGATCTCGCGTTTCTTGCATGGTACCGCGAAGCGCTTTAGTGCGTTTTGTGCCTGTTTCAATATGCAAAATATGGCGTGTTTGCTCGCTCCCGACTGGCGGGAGCGGGATTTTGCGGGAAGTTGGCAGGACTCAGGAGATTTTGTCAAGATGCTCGATCGGCCCTGCTGCTGATTCGGAGAGGTTTTCGATGACGAGATACTTTTTGAGCGCCTTGTGGACCTGCCCCTTGGTGAGCTTGAGTATGCGCTGCGGGAATTCATCGAGATACGATGGCTTCTTGCCCTCGACGGCGATATCGTGTGCGACACGGGCGAGCGCACCGGAATTGGCACAGAGGACGCGAGAACGCGCCTCATACATCTCGCGGTGTTTGCGTACCTCCTCGCTCGTCGGACCATCATCGACGATCCGCTTGATCTCGCGCAGGATGGAGGTGCGCCCCTGGCTGAACAAGGCGGGCGCAAAGGTACCCCAGATCGCCACGTAGCCGTCGGTACCGTAGCTAAATCCTCCCGGATACGCATAGACGCCGTAGGTGAGGCCTTCTATTTCGCGCACGATCTGCATGAGCCGGCCCGTGAAGCCGCTACGGCTCCCGAGGACTTGCAGCCCGAGAAGAAGCGGGGGGAAATCCGGGTGCGTATTGGTGATGCCGGTGGCCACCCCGAGCATGTAGTCGATACTCGCCTTGTCGGGGATCGCAGTGACGCTCGTACGCGCTTTAATCGGTTTGGAGGGATCATAGGGAGGGATGACGACATCGCGCTGCGGCAGCTTCGAGAAATGCTTCTCTACGAGCGCAAACGCCTTGTCTCGCTTCATATCGCCGGCGACCGATATCACCAGCAGTCGACGGTCAATCGCATAGGCATGGTATTCCTGGAGCTCCTTGCGGGTCATTTGCTCCACCGCGAGCTTGGATTGCATCGTATCCTCTTGGCGATTAGGATGTCGGATACTGAAAAGGGTCCGCGAGAGATTGATCGATGCTTGCTCGTGCGGATTTTGGGATTCGAGCGAGAGATCGGCGATCATGCGGGATTTGAGGTGAATGAGCTCTTCTTGAGGGAAGACGGATTCGCGCAGGCATTCGGCGATGAGCGAAAGCAGCTTGTCCGCATACACGGCCCGCACGCGCGCATGAAATACAAGGCGATCTTTCTCTGCTGAAAATGAGAACGATGCACCGAGCGTGTCGAGCATGATCTGTATTTCTGTCTTGGTGTGCGTGGTCGTCCCATCGAGGAGCATCGCCGCATGCATGTCGGCTAAGACATCGCCCGAGAGCGTGCATTCGTCGATCCCCTCGCAGACGAATCCCTGGGCAAGATGGACCCCGCCCGCAAGGCTGCCCACGATCGAGACTTCGCCGTGCGCAGGAAAGGCTGCAAACAGCGCCTTGCCGCCGAATGTGAGCTTCTTTTCTTTTATTTTTGATGCGTAAGACATAGATGGGTATTTAGTAGTCGAAGTCGATCTCGACATGATGAGTCGGTTGGGTCGTGTAGGTGGCGCTCGCTGTCTCAATGATAGGAGTCTCGACGGTATCCAGGAGGATGCCGGACGTCTCGGTACGCGGCACGAGGTATTTTTTGGCGACGTGATTGATATCGGCAGCGGTGGTTTTCTTGATTTTCTGCTCAAATGCATAGGCGAGCATCCAATCGCCAGCGGCGATTGATTCGGACACGGTACGGATCTCGTTGAAAATACCGTCGCGTTCTTCGGCGATTTGCGAGAGAATGCGCTCACGCGCGCGACTCACCTCGGCTGCATCGACGCCCTCGGCGACCACTTTCGCGATTTCTTTGCGCATGATCCGGATAAGCTTGTCGGGAGCGGTGCCTTCCGCCGCCGTCGCCGTAAAGGTGAGCAGCCCCGGGTCAAAAGTCGGCAAGGTCATGTGCGAGAGATCCGATGCAAATCCGCGATCGACGAGCGCCTTCTGGAGTCTGCTGGAAAAGCCGCCGGCAAGGATGGTGCCGAGCATAAAGACAGGGATGAAATCGGGATCGGTCGCGCACGGAGTCTTGTATGCGAGTATGGCGATCGAGACACCTGAGGCCTTCTTGATCTCGCACGACCGCGCTTTTTTCTGCTCCGGTTCAACGATCGTCATTTGTGGGATTGGGTGTGGAGAGCGAGGGATTGGACCGAAGTATTTGACGACCAAGCGCTCCATCTCGGCGCGAGAGACATCTCCGAAGATGGCGAGTGTCGCATTGTTGGGCCAGTAAAAGGTATCGTAAAATTCGCGCAGCTTCGCGGCGGTCGAGGTCTCGATGTCTTCCTTGGTGCCGATCGTGGGGATCCGATACGGATGCACCGTAAAGGCAGTTGCGGTGAGCTCCTCATCGAGCAATTCGTACGGATTGTTGCGGCCACGCTCGTACTCATTGCGCACGACGGTCATTTCCGACGCGAGGTCGGCGTCGTTGAAGAGTGCATTGCGCATGCGGTCGGCCTCGAGCGCGAGCGCCTCTTCAAGCCGCTCTTTCGGGAGGAGCTCGAAATAGTTGGTGCGATCGAGCCAGGTCGTGGCATTGACCAGAGCGCCCATCCATTCCAAGTAGCCTGTGATCGCCTTGCCGTTTCTCTGGTTGAATTTCTTGGAATCCTTGAAGAGCAGGTGCTCCAGGATGTGGGTCGAGCCGGTATGACCCGGGGCTTCATTGCGCGATCCGACATGGAAGGTGACGCAGACAGCCGCGACCGGCAAGGACTTTTCGGGCTTATAGAGGACGCGTAGGCCATTACTCAAGAGATACTCGGAAACACCGAAAAGAGTGCGTAGGCTCTTGATTTTTGGCATTTTTCGTGTTGATTTAGATTTCCGGGCCCGCTTCATGGCGGCAAGAATAGCGCACCTTTTTCGATCGTACAAATTTCAAAAGCAATACAAAATTTTTCTCCAAAAACGCAAAAATATTACACCACACTCCCAAATTGAGAGGTGTCACCTCTGGTGTTGCTTCCGACTTTTACAACTACAGCCAATCAATCGGTTTCTTGTGGTGCTGTGCGAGAGATTCATTCGCCTTGCTGAAATGTTTGTTGCCGAAGAAGCCACTGTGTGCGGAGAAGGGAGAGGGGTGTGCGGACTCGAGCACGAGGTGTTTGGTGCGATCGATGTGTGCGCCTTTTTGTTTGGCGTAATTGCCCCAGAGCATGAATACGAGGTGGTCGCGCTCGTCTGAAAGCGCTTTGATCGCTGCATCGGTGAACTGTTCCCAGCCCTTACCTTGATGCGAACCAGCGTTATTGGCGCGGACGGTGAGTGTCGCATTGAGCAGAAGCACTCCTTGGCGCGCCCAGCGCTCCAAGTCTCCGGTCTTGTGGATGATCGGTGTTTTGAGGTCGCTCTCGATCTCTTTGAAGATATTTTGCAGGGAAGGTGGCAGTGCTATCCCCTCACCTACTGCAAAGCACAGACCGTTGGCCTGGTCCTTGCCGTGGTACGGATCTTGGCCGAGGATAACGACCTCGACGTCTTCAAACGGGCAGAGATCGAATGCGCGAAAGATATTTTTCGGCGGTGGATAGACGATCGCGTATTGATATTCAGTGTGTACGAAAGTAGATAATTCTTTGAAATACGGCTTTTGAAATTCCGCCGAGAGATGCGCCATCCAGGACGAATGGATTCTGATAGGATGGGAATCATTCTTTGCATTCATCGCTTGCCATTGTACACAAAAGAAAGACTCCGCACTCATATTGGTGCGGAGCCTCCGTTTTCTAGTCTTTCCGTGCGCGCACCCTCTTGCGCCTTTTGGGCGGGTGGCATGTGGAGAAGTACATGATGGGGATGACCAGCATGGTAAACGCCAACTGAAACCACAATCGAGCGTTGTCATGATGGATCGCATTGTAGGCATTCTGACCAAAAGACATCACCAGGATGATTGTGACAAATGTCCTGATGTAGCCTCCTGGATTCACTGATAGCCACTGCTGCATCCGCGGACCAGGCTTGTATTCGTCTTCCGTTTCCTGCATAGAGCGGAAAAAGAAGATGAATTTAATCAGGATCGCGCAAAAAAAGGCGAATATGAGTAGTGTCGCGGCAGACTGACGCTGCTCGACCCACATAAACGTCGAAAGCGTGCATAGCCAACAGCATATTTCTGCCAGCTTGAAATTGGAGACGCCTATGCGATTGGTAAGGTGCTGGAAGAAGCCGATCATCGTGTCGTCAAGCTTCTCCACGTATGAATCAAGCTCGCGAGACATGATCGTCTCCTCTTATGTTGAAGATTCGATGCTCTTTTTGCACCCTACCACACTTTTTCACTTCTCAAAAGACGCTCTTTTTGGCGACTGCCGCCCCGGTTGTAGCCACCTATGGAGCCGTCGCTGCGGATGACGCGGTGGCATGGAATGTCGGGATCATAATTGGCGCGCATGATGCTTCCTACGGCGCGGGCGGCACGCGGATTCCCTGCTTTTGTCGCCACCTGTTTGTAGGTCATCGTTTTACCTGGAGGAATCTTCCGGGCGACGGCACGGACCTTTTCGGCGAAGGATTTCATAGGTAAATACATCATACCATGTCAAGCGACATTGTTGCGCATAGTGGCCGATAAAAATCCCAATTGGGATTTTTATCGGCCACTGGTTTACATGACTCGCGGGATTATTTTTTTATCTTTGACATCTGCGCCCTCAACGTATTTCCGGCGGCTTCACGATACAGGCAGTAATCGCAATCGGGCGATGCAGGCGGAATTGCTTCACTGAGAAGACACTGCTTGATGTCAAGCAGTGTCTGCTCTACCCAACTCGCGTCGCCCGTATAGGGGATAAGCGTCACCTCAAACTCGAGCTTCGCATCGAATGCCTCCCGGTCCTTGCTCGCATTGGCATAGACGAAATATCCGGTGTCAGAGACCGCAAATCCCCGCTGTCGCAAAAGCCACTGGTACACTTCCATCTGGCGTTTGTAGCCGATGTGCCACGCTTCATCGAGTGATTTGATTGTCGTATCTTTACTCGTCGATTTATAGTCGACGACGATCAGTTCTCCCCCATCGTTTACCCAGAGATCATCGACTGCGCCCGAGACGACGAAACCGGTCTGTGCATGCTTATGCTCGACACCCTTGAAATTCTCACGCCAGATGTCGAGATCCGCGTGTGCATAGGGCACCGCATCGACCTTATAGTGCTTCATAAGGGGATGCGGCTCTCCCTGTGCGCGATGGATATCAAACTCTTTTTTCAGGAGCGCATCGACGGCGCTGTTGAGATTAAACGGAAATCCCGGCGGTCGCGCCACGCCGAGCTTGTTGTCGAGAAAAAAACATCGCTGACAATTCAAAAAAAGATCGATTTTTGAGCGGGAGAGTCGCCACCGGGCGCCACCGTAATTCCAATCTGTCTTACGATTGGGCTTGTAGAAAGTCGACATAGCGCAAGCTCTTCGGGAACAGGCGGTTAGTGTTGCTCTTGCTGATTGTCGACAGGACTTTGCGGATGCTGATTGTCATGGTTTCCCCGAAACCAGTGCTTGAAGCGATCTTCGACATACCACATACCGGTAAACATGATGAGTGCGAGCACGGTCGCAAAAATCGAAAGTGAATACATGCCAAATCCGACTGCAATACCCACAGCTGTCGCTACCCACATGCCGGCGGCGGTCGTGGCACCATGGAGCGATTCGCCGCGGAAGAACATCAGCCCTCCGCCGATGAAGCCCATACCCATGACCACTGCCGCCGCGAGACGCAGCGGGTCGAAATTGAGAATGCCGATGAACGCGATATCGACATAATTGCCGACAAGTATAAACATACATGCGCCGAGAGAAACGAGTCCGAAGGTGCGTGTGCCCACGGGCTGCCGTGCAATGACAGATCGCTCGGTGCCGATGATGCCGCCGAGCACCATCGCCAAGAGGAGCTTGAGAAACATCACTGTATCAGTATCGATGAATTGTTCGACGCCGTTCATATGCAGTACTATAAAGTATAAACCATAATCGACAAACAGCACGTGGATAACATTCGTCAATGGGGAAATTTCGTCTTTGCGAGGCCTGTGGCCGAAGCAATCCAGAGTGCTACCACTTACCCTAGATTGCTTCGCTTTGCACCACAAGGGCACTTCCATTTTTCTAAGCCTTGGCTAAGAAAAATTGGTCGCTCGCAAAGACACTATTGGTAGGTTGGTAGGTTAGTTGGGGATGGTATTATGTATGAACGGGACCTAGTTATGCCGGTAATGCGTCTCGCGATTCTTGTGGTATGAAACCTGTCGTATCTTGCACGCCGCACAGCTGGCGGGCTTCCGCGAGGACTTCCGGTATCCGCGCAGGCTTCACGCCGTATTCTTTCAAGAGGTGCGGCGTCTGGATGTGTCTGCACAGCACGATGCGCTTCTCGAGCATCCGACGCTTCTCGCCGTCGGTGAGAGTGGTAAGGCAGGTCAGCGGGTGCACGCGGCCGGATTCGATCAGAGAGAAAAGACCGCGGGACCGCGGGTATTCCCACCCCAAAAGCTTGAGATTCGAGCACTGCGCGTAGCGGATCGCATTGCGCGTGAAGCGCGTGTTGGTCACGAGCCAGCCTTCATCGACACGCGACGACTTTTCGGGTGCATTGCGCAGGTCTTCGTAGCGTGCGTGTACGTATAGTGCGTCCTTGACATCGATCTTGCCGCCGGGATCATTGTGGAATTTTGCTTCGATGCCGATGCGGCGATTGCCGCGCTCAGCGAGCACATCGACTTCATGGGAAGCGCAGCGGCCAGCGAGCGTAACGCCAGTCTGCGCCTGGTATCCATGTGCACGCAGGACTTCTGCGAGGAATTGTTCAAACGGAAATCCTGACGGCCCGAGCGAAAAGACGGCGCGCTTGATCGAATAGCGCGCCGCGACCGGTATCGTCTCGTATTCGCGCAGGAGCGAAAAGGCATGCCGGTAGATCTCCTCGGTCATTATGCCGGGGCGCAGTTCGTCGATGATCCGAGATACGATGCGCGCCCGCATCGTGGAGCTCGCGCCGGCATTTTGCAGAGAATGTTCGAGCTTCTCGGTACTGAAAGGTTCTTGGCCGCCATCGGCCTTGGTGATGAGTATGTTTTGCTTGGGATTCATAATCAACGGAAGACAGAGGTCGAAGCAGTGTGTAGCGGCACATCCGGTATGACAGCAATCGGGATTGGCTCCCCGTCGAGTGTCGCGGTAAACGATATGCCGAGCGAAGATGCAAAGACGATGGTGCGGAATTGCCGTGTGACCTCTTGCTCAATACAGAGCGGTACATGAGGCTCCCGCCATGTCGTAAACATAAGAGCGTACGTGGTGGAGGAGACTTGTTCGGTCTTGACAGTGACTTCATCGCAGGTCGACGAGACCGGAATGGTGCCCGTGAGCGTATGCGAGCCGACGCCGATCGTATCGCGGACCAGGACCGGGCGTATAGGCTTGAGATTTGCGCGCACCATCTCATTGGCGACGAGAAATGTCGCGCCGAGACCGACGAAAAGTATGAGAATGAGCCATACGAGCGAGCGCAGAAGATTCATCCTTTTTATTATATAGTGTCGCAAAGCCTTGATCGGCGGTTTATTCACAGCGCCTCTATATGTCTCTCTATGCGCCGAATCACTCCCGCACCAAAGACACGATCATCATCATAGAGCACGAGGGACTGACCGGAAGACACAAGATGCGGCGCGTCAAACTGTACACGCATTCCATCGTCGGCTTGTCGCAATGATACGGGAAACGGCGCTTCGCGATGGCGCGACTGCGCGAGTGTGGAAAGCGGGAGCTGTGGGGTCTCCCCGATCCAGTGCATATCTTCAAGCATGATTTCCCGGACCTCCCCGAGACTGCGGTCGAGAGAGACGGTGACTGTGTTGTCTTTGATCGAGGTGGCGATGACGTACTGAGCACCTTCCGTGTGTCCCGAAACGCGGAATCCATGGCGCTGGCCGATCGTATAGAGCGCCGCACCATCGTGCGTACCGATTTTGTTGCCATCAGTGTCGATCACATCACCCTCTTTGAGCGTGATATAACGCGCGAGAAAATCGCGCATACTCACGTCGCCCACAAAACAGAGCCCCTGGCTGTCGGGCTTGTGCGCGACCGGCAGACCACATGCCTGCGCACGCTTTCGCACTTCGGACTTTGACAGATCACCGATCGGAAAAAGCGTCCGGGCGAGCTCTTCAGTGCGCACGCGGCAGAGGAAATACGACTGATCCTTTAGTGGATCGACGCCGCGCATAAGCTGCGGTGATAAGTCAGACTTATCACCATGGTGATAAGTCTGACTTATCACCGCGGGCTCCACTCGGGCGTAGTGGCCGGTGGCGATCAAATCCGCGCCGTGCGCAAACGCCCATTGGGCGAAATGGCCGAATTTGATCTTTTCGTTGCAGAGGACGTCGGGATTGGGCGTGATGCCGCGCTCATAGTCGCGTACCATGTGCTCCACGATTTCTGTCTTGTATTCGTGCGAGAGGTCGATTTCGCGAAAGGGAATGTCGAGCGCAGCCGCGATGCGCATGGCATCGAGGCGATCCTCGCGCCAGGTGCACTCAATGAATTCAGGTTGCCAGATCTTAATGAAAACCCCCGCGACATCGTACCCCCGTTCCTTGAGAATAGCCGCCGAAGTGCCGCTATCTACTCCTCCCGAGAGGCCGACGAAGACTTTAGTTTTTTCCGATTCCCGTTCTTGAATCTTGTTTTGAAGAGGGATGGTGGCAATTTCTTGTGGCATATGTTTATGTTTTGGCTTTATCAAGAAGCCATTCCCATAAAGGCCTGAACTGTATGGTCATTCCACCCTTCTCCATATCACGCTTATCATCCCACGTAAGGACAAGGAGATTGTTCACATGTAATTCCTTGCCTGCTTCAACCAAGGCTTTTATTTCTCTTTGCACCACATCCGGATTACTCGATTCATAGGTCACCTGTATCAATTCGGTTATTTCCGTACCGGACTTCAGTGCAAAATCCACTTCACGATCGTTTCTGGTGTGGTAATAGAATATTTCCCGATTAGACTCACTGCCTCGTTTCACCAGCTCGGTGAACACGAGATTTTCCATGTACTTGCCATTGTTCGGTGAATGCTGAACTGCTTTGGACGTTATAAATCCGTTATCGACTACATATGCTTTCTTTGGAGATCTGAGACGCAAACCGGCTTTTGCAGAATAGCGATGGAGAGAAAATATAAGATAGGCCTCGGTAAGATAGCCGAGATATTTTTCAAGTGTAACGCCGCTTTTGAAGCCAAGAATGTTGGCAAGTTTGCGTATGCTGTACTGGCCGGTAACGTTGTTTATGAGGAATGAACCGAGGTTGTCTATCTGCTCGGAAAAGCGCACCTTATGCCGCTTGACCACGTCCTTAAAAAGCAGGGAGTCAAATAGCACATCAAGATATCCTCTTGGATCGAGACCTTTGGTAACTACTTCCGGATAGCCACCACTTAGCATGTATTCATTTAAAATCTGTAGGAGTTTTCCCTTTTCTGAAGGTATGGCAAGTTTTTCTTCTGTCACTTCATACTGTTTGGCACGAAGTATTTCGGAAAAATCAAACGGGAGTATTTGTATCGGTATATGACGGCCAGTAAGATGGGTGGCAAGTTCTTTGGATAGCAATCGAGCATTCGATCCCGTAAGTACGAGATTATAGCCTTCACGATGCAAACGATTCACGAACAGTTCCCATTTGGGAAGATTCTGTATTTCATCAAAGAGAATATTTTTTGTTTCTCCGTAGGCTTGTCGCAATTCCGACATCAGTTCATTGAGATCAAACGTATCTTCTCCGGGGAGTGATTCATCATCAAAATTGAAATACGCAAACTCTTTATCTTTCAGGAGCATCAGTGAAAAGACCGACTTGCCGGCTCGACGAGGCCCCAAAACCACTTTTATCAAATCCGAATCAAGCCACTTTTTGGCCTCTTTTTCCTTGGTACGCTCTATGTATGGCAGAGACAAAAGTCTCTCTTTTTCGCCTTTTTGCCTTAAAACAGTTGATTTAAGCATATTATTTTAGCCGTAATGTGCATAAAGTATCCTTTTTGCACACCACAGATAGTATACTGGACAAAATAGGAAAATACAAGGATTCTTGTCAATTATCAATATAGATACTCTTTTTGGTGAGATGCTGCTGGTAGGTCTTGCTGAAGTAGGTGGTTCCGTGATCATCGGCGAGATAGAAGAGGTAGTCGTTTTTCGTCGGGTTGACGGCGGCTTGGAGCGAATCGAGTGATGGGCTTCCGATCGGCGTGGGTGGGAGGCCTTTGTGGACGTAGGTGTTGTACGCAGAATCGCTCTTGAGGTCATCCCTCGTGAGGCTAAAGGTACTCTTGCCCATGGTATAGAGAAAAGTCACGTCGACTTGCAGTGCCATATCCTTTCTGATCCTATTCCAGAGGACACCGCTGATCATGCGGCGATCATTGGAATTAAATGCTTCTTTTTCGATGATGGATGCCATGTTCACTATCTCCTCGAGCGTATGGCCCGAAGCCTCGATCTGCTCGGCAAGCGACTTTTCAGACGGAGCCGACAAGGGGGGTGTCGTCGTGGCGTGGAGGATCTCATCGAAGCGGTCGCGCATGCTCTTGATGACCGTACCCTCATTGGCATTGGGAAGGAAGTTGTATGTATCGGGAAAAAGGTAGCCTTCCAAGGGCGTCGCCTGCGTGAGGAAATTGGCCTGATCGAAGCGCTCGAGCTGTGAGCCGAAGATCACCGCCATCTGACGCGTATTGGCGCCTTCGGGGATGCGTATCCGTATCGGCACGAGACCGTTTTCGCCAAGTGCAATGATGCGAATCACGGAAAAAAGATCATGTGGCTCCTTGAAAAGATAGTCATCGGCCTGCATACGACGCCCCTTGCCTGAGAGTGTCGCCGCGACACGAAACGCAAGCGCCGAACGCACGACCCCCTGCTCGTGAAGCTTGCGACTGATCTGAGTGAGTGTCTGCCCTTCGGGGACTTCGACCAGGTGGTTGAGCGGAAAATCATCAGGAGGACGTATCAAGAAAAGATACGTGCATACCGCGAGTATGCCGGCCACGAGGATGATGATGATCGTGCGGCGATTCGTGTGCTCGACCCACCGCTGCGAAAGATGCAGCTGCACACGATCAAGATCATCGAAGAATTGTCGCAGTTTTTTCAAAAAGGCGTGGAGAAAATCCATAGATGAGTAGGTCGATCAGTATTACATCGGGAGATTTGGCGGCGGGGCGGCCTTGGTGGCGGGGATGCGATTGATGCCAGGGGCTTGGACGGTGCTACTCGGGAAATGCCACAACGTGGCAATGGACTCGACGCTCATGATGCCGATCGGTGCGCTCCATGGCGGATAAAAAGCGGATCGCCTGCGGTAGGCATCAAGGAATCGGCGCATAATGAACTTCTTGTACATGTCTTTATAATCCTGCCATGGATAATTAAATGTATTGAGTCCGCCATCGTTGTCTGGCCCGAGCTCATTGAGATATGAGGTCCCCAAGGGTTTCCAAATGAGACGCAGTATGCCGATATTGGGTCCTTGCACACTTCCGCGCGAGAGATCGGCCATGTAAATGCCCCGCACACTTACGTCGTAAGATACCTTGCCGGAATTGCGCTCAATGGCTTCCATCTGGACTTTTTGCTTCCACGTAGGGTTGGGGAAGCGCATCGGATTATCCTTCTGCTCATCAGGTATTGCCTCCACGCGAATCTCGTCGATCTTCTTTTTCTGGCGCGCCTGCCAATCGGCCTCACTGCTGGTGGGAAACAACACACCACCCGTCGTCTTCGTAGCGCGGATAATAATTTGAATCCAGACCTGCTCTTGCGGCTTGAGTCCCGAGAGATACTCAAACATCTGCGCCAAGGGCTCGATCTTAAATTCCTCCTTCGGGTCCTTATCGAGCTCAAAATCGATATAGCTCTTGATCGGAAACACATCTTCCTTACTGAGCTTAAAATCGTTGACAAAGCCATCGTACCGAGCCGGATCGTACTGGAATTTTGATGCATAGTCTTCCACGACATGTATCTCGACATCGGGGAATTGCGCATAGAGGGCGGTCTCTACGACGTTGCGCAAAAAATCCCAGGTCCAGACATAGAAATGCACTTCTCCACCAAAGCTCGCAATCTCGAGCGAATACCATGGGCGTACGCGACCCATCCATGCTCGCTTGATGAAATCCGTCTCACCCGAGGTGGACCACATCGTTGCAAGTGCGATCTCCATGGCACGCGGCGATTTGGACATCTCGCGCGGTATGCGTATCTCGAGGAGAGTGCCCTCGCGCTCAGAAATCCACGCTGATCGGATATAACGCACCCATGTCTGCCATCCGGCGCTGATGAGCACCAGGGGAAGCCAGATCGGCGCAGTGCCAAGTACCCATCCAAATCCGAAGACGAGAAAATTGGGTATCTGCGTCGAGAGAATGTTCAGGAGTCCCAGGAAAAGTGCGCCGAGGAAAAGGGGGCGCGGAATGCCCCAACCCCAAAGCCACTGCACCCACGCATGAAAATCAAACCATGAGTATGACTGGGACTTGAAACCGATTTTCTTTTGGAGCGGCGTCTCTGTTTTTTGCCTCTTTACTTCAGCCATCGTCACTATTTTACCACTCCCTATACACAAGTGTGAGACTTATAAACAAAACGCCGCGACTTGGTCGCGGCGTTTTGTATTGCACGGATGTAGTGGATTATTTGTGAGATTTTTCCACCGTGTAGCGGCCATCCGGGAGGCGCTTGAATATACCGCCCTGGAGATTGACTGCAATCGTCGCATCTTTCACATAGCGCTCACGCTTCACGCGATCAAGTATCTCTTCACGGGTCAGAGGTCCTTCACGTTCGATGATGCTGCGGATCACGTCGCGGACGACGCCCGGCTGATAGCCCCACTCCTTGAGCGCATAGAGGCCGCGCCCGACGAGGACGAAACGCTTGTCCTTGATAAGCTCGTTGTGCGTGGTGGCGGGATGTGTCTTGCGCTTGAAGAGCTTCTCGATACCTTTGGCCACCTCGGTGAAGTGCATCGGAGAGCCGTTGCGCTTGATGGTGAGGTATGCGAAATCGCGCGTGTTCTTGATGCGGACATGTGGGCTGTCCATACGGCCCCATTCCCCGAGCGGATTCTTGCCGACACGCTTGGAGATCGCAAGCCAGCGGACGAGCATGTCATCGGCTTTGCCTTTGATACCGAGTGCTTTGAGGTTCTTGTGGAACATCTGCAAGAACTCCTCTTCCGGCGTCAGAGTATTCATGTCGAGTGCATCGTGCAGCGCGGTCAAGGCCTTTTCGATCTGATCGGCAGCTTGTTCATCGATGTGCCAGCGCGTGCGGAAGTCGTTGGTTTCGCGGCGCTCATCAAAATGATGTCCGAGAGTGAGGAGGAAAACGAGGTGATTGCGGTCGGCTGCGCTTTCGGCGAGCTCGTCGAGGATTGAGTCCTCGGCAATGACGCCACCGAGCGCATGGACCTGTCGCTTGAGGTCTTCGAGTTTCTCGATCGCTTCGCGATATGCGGCAGACTCGCGGACTGCAGCGAGTGCATGATTCTCGATCTGACGGACACGCTCGCGCGTGATGCCGTATTCCTGGCCGATGGCATCGAGGGTACGCTTGTCGCCTTTCGTGGAGAGGCCGAAGCGGTCCGTGAGGACGCGGCGCGAACGATCCGGAAGACCGGCGAGAAGGTCCTTACTGGTCGACTTCGGTGAAAATGAAAGTCCTGGCATAAAGATTTTTAATAGGTTCTTAATAATTATTGACTACCGCTGATAATATTTTTTAATGCCCTCGAAACGATAAAAAGTGGCTAGAAACATGACTTTTCGACACTTGCCAGGCCGAGACTTTTGTTTTCCTCTCCTGTTACCAATCGTTTTAGCAAAAATAATGAATGCGGTCAAGTCCCTGCAATGTACACGGAGGATACGCACACGCCTCGGGTGGTTCATCGCGGGAGGGGGTATCGCCTTATGCACTGGTGAAATACCGACATTTTCGAGAGCGTGCTACTATTGATTTGTACATCTCCTTGTTATGAGCACTATGTCGCGGACCTCTATTTTCCTCGTTCTCGTCGCAGTAGGTCTTGTATCACTTCTCGCGCATCTATCCGGCGGAATCGATATCCAGATTCTCAATCCGCAGGGTCCGATTGCACTCGAACAGAAGCGACTCATTATCACGGCCGTCCTCCTGATGCTCATCGTCGTGGTGCCCGTGTACGTACTCGCCGCCCTCATCGCTTGGAAATACCGTGCGACCAACACAGACGCTCCGTACACGCCCGACCACGATCATGATCAGCGGATCGAGATCGTCTGGTGGACGATTCCCCTACTGATCATCCTTACGCTCGGCACAATCACCTGGAAAACGACCCATGCACTTGATCCGTTTAGACCCCTCGATTCGACAGTATCCCCGGTCACGATCCAGGTCGTCGCTCTCAACTGGAAGTGGCTCTTTATATACCCGGAGTACGGCATCGCCACGGTCAATTATGTCGCATTTCCCGAGGACACGCCCGTCTCATTTCATATTACCGCCGACGCGCCGATGAACTCCTTCTGGATTCCGAGCCTCGGAAGCCAGATCTATGCGATGGCCGGCATGTCTACACGCCTGCACCTCCTGGCAGATCAGCCTGGTACCTACCACGGCCTGTCGGCCAATTGGAGCGGTGAGGGCTTCTCAGGTATGAAATTCATCGCACAGTCCCTTTCGCGGGAAGATTTTGATTCTTGGGTCGCGGCGGTCCGACAAATCTCATCTGTATTCGATACCGGTGAATATGATCTGCTCGCTTTACCGAGTAGCCATACCCCTGTGAGATATTTTGGCCATGCTCAACCGGGGTTGTATGATTATGTGGTGAATAAATATATGCAGCCGCACGATACTATGCCGGTCCGTGTGCTTCATGATGAATAATATGTTTGGAAAAATGTCTTTCGCCGCACTCCCGCCCAACGCCATCGTCTTGTCGGCGTTTCTCTTTATGATTGCGCTTGCAGGACTCATAATCGGCGCACTCTTCTACTATAAGCGCTGGCGTTGGCTCTGGGATGAATGGCTTACCTCGCTCGACGCCAAGAAAATCGGAGTCATGTATATCATCGTCGGATTCGTCATGCTCGTGCGCGGCGCCATTGATGCCGCCTTGATGCGCGGACAGCAGGCGGTCGCCGCAGGCGATTCGCTCGGATATCTCTCTCCCGAGCACTTCGGACAGATATTTACCGCCCACGGCGTGATCATGATTTTTTTCGTCGCGATGCCGCTGATGTTTGGCCTCTTCAATCTCGTCGTACCTATGCAGATCGGGGCGCGCGATGTCGCCTTTCCCTTCCTTAATTCCCTGAGCTTCTGGCTCTTTGCCGCCGCCGCAGTACTTATGAATATCTCGCTTGTCTACGGCGAATTTGCCTCGATTGGTTGGCTCGGGTATCCGCCGCTCTCTGAGCTTGAGTACAGTCCCGGCGTCGGCGTCGATTACTACATATGGATACTCCAGATTGCCGGCCTCGGAAGCCTCTTTTCTGCGATCAATTTCCTCGTCACTATCCTGAAGATGCGCGCGCCCGGCATGACGCTCATGCGCATGCCGATGTTTGAATGGACGACTCTCGCGAGCGTCGTCCTCGTGATCGTGATATTCCCCATACTCACGGCGACCCTTGCCATGCTTTCGCTCGATCGCCTGCTCGGAATGCACTTCTTCACGTCGGATTTTGGCGGCAACGCCATGATGTATGTGAATCTCATCTGGGCGTGGGGTCATCCGGAAGTCTACGTGCTCATACTGCCAGCATTTGGCGCATTTTCAGAGATCGTGCCGACCTTCGCCAAGAAGCGTCTTTTCGGCTATAGCTCGATGGTCGCCGCGTCGATCGTGATCTGCTTTCTCTCCTTCGTCGTCTGGCTCCACCACTTCTTCACGATGGGTGCTGGCGCCAATGTAAATGCCTTCTTCGGGATCGCGACGATGGTGATCGCCATCCCGACCGGTGTAAAGGTCTTCAACTGGCTCGCGACGATGTATCGCGGGCGCATCACGTTTACCACGCCGATGTATTGGTTTCTCGGCTTCGTCGGCACCTTTACGCTCGGCGGCATGACCGGCGTCATGATGGCGGTGCCCGGCATCGACTTCCAGATGCACAACAGCCTCTTTCTCGTCGCACATTTCCACAATATGGTGATCGGCGGCGTCGTCTTCGGGTATCTCGCCGCGCTCTCTTTCTGGTTCCCCAAGATTTTCGGCTTCACGCTCGATGAAAAGTGGGGTATTCGCGCCTTTTGGTGCTGGCTTATCGGATTCTTCGTGGCCTTCATGCCGCTTTACCTCCTCGGATTTATGGGTGCGACGCGCCGTCTCGAGCACTACGACGCATCGACGGGCTGGCAGCCGCTCTTTATCGTCGCCGGTATCGGAGTCGTGATCATCGCGCTCGGTATCGTCTTTCAGGCAGTGCAGCTTGTCGTAAGTATCATCAAGCGCCACGAATATGCCGACACGACGGGTGACCCATGGGATGGCCGGACGCTCGAATGGTCGATCCCTTCTCCCGCACCTTTTTACAATTTCGCTATCATCCCGGCCGTGCACGGACGCGACGCATTTTGGGAGATGAAGCAGTCCGATCCCATTGTGCAAGCCAGGCCTGCACAAGAGTATGTCGATATAGAATTGCCGTGCAATACGCCTGTCGGGGTGTATATCGGCGCCTGTGCGTTTGTATTTGGATTTGCAATCGTCTGGCACATGTGGTGGCTCGCATTGCTCGGATTCCTCGGCGTCGTCGGACTTCTCATTGCACGATCTTTTGACGAGAATACTGAATACATTCTTCCTGCCGCCGAAATCGCGCGCCTCGATGCCGCATACACACAAAAAACCATATGACAACTACTCACATCGTCTTTGCGAGCGAAGCGAAGCAATCCAAGGTATGTGCACGAACTCTAGATTGCTTCGATCGCTCTGCTCCCTCGCAAAAACGAATGCAAAGAATTTCTAATATATGACAAACTCAATCATCAATCTTACCGAGAATAAGACAGTCTTTGGGTTCTGGATATACATCCTGAGCGATTGTTTCCTGTTTGGGACACTCTTCGCCACGTACGCAGTGTTGCGTGGCAATACATTTGGCGGCCCGAGTGGCGCGGAGCTCTTCGATCTATCATTTGTACTAGTAGAGACGCTTATCCTCCTCACGAGCAGCTTCACAGCAGGGCTCGCCATGCTCGCCGCAAATAAACATTACACCACATCCAAAAATAAGGAGGTGTCACCGCCCTATGTCCAGGTGGTAGGACTGCTGGGGCTCACACTCCTTCTGGGCATCACCTTCCTGGGGCTCGAGCTCAAAGAATTCACGCAATTTGTCGCCGAAGGCGCAGGCCCTCAGCGCAGCGGCTTCCTCTCCGCATTCTTTACGCTCGTCGGTACACACGGCCTCCACGTCGCCGCAGGCTCCGTATGGCTGATCGTCCTTATGATACAGATACTGCGCCGCGGGCTCACCGAGCCGATCATGAGTCGCTTTATGCGCTGGAGTCTCTTCTGGCATTTCCTCGACGTAGTGTGGATCTTCATCTTCACCTTTGTGTACCTTATGGGAGTCATGATCTAAATCGATATGCAACACGAGACACACATGAAAGAATCTGCATCGAATGGATCCCACGGATCACTCAGAATGTACGTGACCGGCTTTTTCCTCTCGATCATACTGACTTTGGCCGCGTATCTACTCGTGGATCAGCACGTGAATGCCGATCACGCGGTGTGGAGCCACTCTTTTCTGATGATCGCCGTCGTCGTGCTCGCACTCCTGCAGATGGTCGTCCAACTCGTGTGCTTCCTCCATCTTGGGCGTGAGTCGAGGCCCTACTGGAATCTCGTCGTATTTCTCTACGCATTCCTCCTCGTCGCCATTATCGTGATCGGCTCGCTCTGGGTGATGCATCACCTCAACTACAACATGGGGGCAATAAGCGTACCTGGCGCCCATATGGAGGCGAGAAGCCTCGAGTGATGTGCCTGTACCACGTAATCTTGACAGTTTGCAAGTTACTTGCTATGAATCATCCAGTGTTGGGGTGAGGTCCTCGCACGCTGTGTAAATACACCTCATAGAGAAAGGAACCGGGCCATGCTCACGGTCGCAGATTATCTGTTCGCCCTTATTGGGTTTGGGTTAGGATGGTATTCCGCTCGTCATATCGGTGAAATGATGCAAAGCCTGCTTGGAGGTCTCTTCGGCGCGCTGGTGGGTACTTTGGTGGGACTCATAACGGCAGGTGTGGTTGGCGCTACGTTTCCGACCCACTGGGTAGAATCGGAGACAGTGCCGTTGGCAAGTCTCCGTAGTACGGATGGGCTAAGTGGGTCCTTTGTACTGGGTAGCGGCATTATCGGGACCACATCCTATTACTTCTACTACGAAAAAACACCCGATGGTGGGTATCAGCCGGGAAAAGTGGAGGCAACAAACCGAGTCACCATCTACGAGCAGGCGGGCCGAAATGTCGGCGAACTCAAAGTATTCAAACTCGCCTTCGTCCATCCGTCAGTCAAATGGTTCGGAATCGTGCCTAATGAGTATTCCTACCAGTTTTTCATCCCCGAGGGCAGCCTCCAAAAAAAATACATCGTCCAATAATCCGCTCTTCGCTCCACTGGATATATTCCGGTGGAGCTTTCTCTTTGCCGAATATCCCTATTTGCGCAGATACCCAATGCACGGCACAATACTGGCTATGAAATCTCCTACTGCGGATGCCCTATCGACTATACGAGCGTATACTACTCTCACCAAACCCGGTATCATTCTCGGCAACATCATCACCGCTCTGGCGGGATTCTTCCTCGCCTCGCAGGGAACTATCGACATCGGATTGCTATGCGCCATGCTCGCCGGCCTCTCGCTCGTGGTTGCCTCCGGTTGTGTGCTCAACAATGTCTACGATCGCGATATCGATGCGCTCATGGAGCGCACGCGCAGCCGCGCACTCGCGCGCGGACTCATCCCCGTGCATTATGCGATCGCCTTCAGTGCGATGGTCGGATTGCTCGGTGCATGGATACTCTTTGCCTATACCAACCCTCTGACGCTCGCCGTCGCGGTATTTGGATTCTTTATGTATACGGTCGTGTATACACTGTGGGCCAAGCGCCACACGAGCTATGGCACATTGATCGGAAGCGTCTCCGGAGCTATGCCGCCCGTGATCGGATATGTAGCCGTGACCGGTTCGCTCGATGCAGCAGCATATCTGCTCTGCATCATCCTTGTCCTGTGGCAGTTACCTCATTTCTATGCGATCGGCCTGTACCGACTCAAAGACTACACCGCGGCAAAGATCCCGATCCTTCCGGTCACACGCGGAGTACTCGCGACCAAGCTGCAGATAATGCTCTACATATCCGAGTTCATCGTCGTCACTACGCTCTTGACGCTTTTCGGATATACAGGATTTTTCTACCTCACGATCATGCTTTTACTCGGATTTACCTGGCTGGGACTGTCTCTACGCGGATTCCAGAGCGCCGACACGCGCGTCTGGGCTCGGAGGATGTTTTTCTTCTCGCTCGTGGTGATTGTGATGTTTGCCGTCATGATCGTCCTCGACAAGTACACCATATAGCATAGGCATTAGCGATGAGTCTCCGCAAAAGTCTAACGAAGTCGGACTTCGATTATTGTGGGACGGCACTGTGCCGTCCCTTTTTCATATCCACTATGCTAGAATGGTCATCTGCTTATGGATTCGGCACTTTCTGTACACCACCTGAAGAAAACCTACAGCAATGGCGTAGAAGCTCTAAAAGGCGCCTCACTTGAAATTCCTACAGGTGATTTCTTTGCGCTCCTCGGTCCCAATGGCGCTGGCAAGACGACGATCATCGGCATCATCACCGGCCTCGTCAACAAAACCGCGGGCACGGCATCCATCTTCGGCTACGATATCGACACGCAACCCGAGATGGCCCGTGCGCAGATCGGGCTCGTCGGGCAGGAGATCAATTTCAATCCTTTTGAAAAGCCTATCGACATCGTCATCAATCAGGGTGGCTACTACGGCATCCCGCGCTCGATCGCCATCCCGCGCGCCAAAAAACTCCTTACCGACCTGGAGCTCGGCGACAAAATGCAGGACAAAGCTATGGCGCTCTCCGGCGGCATGAAGCGACGCCTCATGATCGCGCGCGCCCTCATCCACGAGCCACGATTCCTCGTCCTCGACGAGCCGACCGCCGGCGTCGATGTGCAGCTGCGCCACGGGATGTGGGAATACCTGCGCACACTCACCAAAGGCGGTGTCACCATCCTCCTCACCACACACTATCTCGAGGAGGCCGAACAGCTCGCCAAACACGTCGCCATCATCAACAAAGGTCAGATCGTGGCCAACGGCACGATGGACGAGATCTTGGCTATGCACGATCCCTCGACAAAGCTCGGGACAGGCGGCTTTCAAGGCGGTCGCCTGGAAGAAGTGTTCCTCAAGCTCACAAAGGAGAGTTGATAGTAGCTAGTTGGTAGTTGTTAGTCTATGAATAACAAAACCTCATTTAAGGAACTGGTCGTTTGGCAAAAAGGTGTAGAACTTGCTAAAGAAATGTACCGCACTGCTCAGCTGCTTCCCAACCACGAACTCTTTGGCTTGAGAAGTCAGATGTGTCGTGCTGCAGTTTCTATTCCTTCAAATATCGCCGAAGGACAAAAGCGAAAAACAATGAAAGACTTCGAACAATTTCTTCGCATAGCATATGGTTCGACCGCCGAACTCGAGACCCAAATTATAATCGCCGAATCGGTATACCCGGATATTTCATTTTCTCGAACAAAAGAATTGTTGGAGGAAATACAGAGAATGATCCCTGCTCTTATTCGAAAACTGCAACCCTCCCCTGCTATCAACTACTGACCTTTCCCACATAGTTTAGATATCAAATAGCGTACTCGCTCGCAGGAATCCACACAGGAGATCACGGTCGTTCATCGTACGCCGCGCGCGTCGCACCTGACGCTTCACGGCAGTAAAGTCT
>VGJQ01000010.1 GCA_016867375.1 Candidatus Kaiserbacteria bacterium
CGCCCCCCGGTGATCCTGGAGAAGATCCATAAAAACATCCTGTACCACCTCCTGCACCTTTGAGTTGGATATTTACGGATGTGACCCCAGTGGGCACTGTGAATGTGTGCGTGCCAGGAGTGGTGTAGTTGTAAGAACCAGGTACAACATTGTTCACCGTTACACTCACAACTGCACTCGTCGTTTGGTTCCCCGCGGCATCGCGCGCGACGGCGGTGAGGGTATGCGATCCGTTGGCAGAACCCGTGGTACTCCAAGAGGTACTGTATGGAGAGGTCGTGTCTTCGGCTCCGAGGTTTGCACCGTCGAGCTTGAACTGGACGCCGACGACGCCGACGTTGTCGGAGGCGGTGGCATTGACCGCTATAGTGCCCGCGACAGTGGCACCGTTTGATGGTGCGGTGATGGAGACCGTCGGGGCAGTGACGTCATTAGACACTGTCACCGAAATGGGTGAGCTCGTCGTTGTGTTGCCGGCAGCATCGCGCGCGACGGCGGTGAGGGTGTGTGAGCCATTCGCTGTCGATGTCGTATTGTACGAAACGCTGTAGGGAGAGGTCGTGTCTTCGGCTCCGAGGTTTGCACCGTCGAGCTTGAATTGCACACCCGCAACGCCGATGTTGTCGGAGGCGGTGGCATTGACCGCTATAGTGCCCGCGACAGTGGCGCCGTTTGATGGTGCGGTGATGGAGACGGTGGGGGGAGTGGTGTCGCCAGCACTCCATGAACAGGCGGACGCATTATAGTCAAACACCCACGAGGAGCCGTTGCACACACAGATGCGACCGGATCCTGCGTACGCGATGGTGCCCTTTAATGACGCTGAGCACGTGGCTGGTGCAGACGTATGTTTCTTAAGATGCACAGTCCCGTTTACGTCGAGAGTTGCGACCGGCGACGATGTCTGTATCGCTACGCTGCCGCCTAAGTAATAGAGACTCGTTCCTGACAATGACCACGGGCTTGTTGTCCATGAACTGATGCAAGAGCCGCCGATGCAATATCCTGTGTCTGAACCAATCGCGGATGCCCAAAAACTGCCCGATTTTACTTGAGAAACGGGACCGATATTTATAGGCAGGGGCGTATTGCCGCCGGGGGCCGTCTGTGTGGGACCTGTCCAGGCAAAGGCCACATTCACCGAGAAAGCAATGGTCATTATGCCCATCGCGATAAGCGTATTCGGTATGTTGGTGTTATTGTTCATGTCATTTTTCCTCAAATGTCGGAACAATCCTGACCGTCGTTTGCGCATCGTATGAGAGTATCGGGACAGCGGCACCATTGCAATGAAGTGTGTAGGTCGTGTTTTCATTGATAGGGCCACTCGTGACCGTGGCAGATGCCTGGCCAGCCCACGAATCACCATTGGTGCCCGTCACCGTGCAGGATGCCGGGTTGGCATTCGCGACATCCCATGAAATTTGAACAGTATCTCCTGGGCGCACGAGACGTGGCGTAGCAGTAATACCCCCTGGGACTGTACCTTCGCCTGGAGAAGGGGGCACAAGACATGCGTTTCCAGAGCAGCCATATCCGTATGATGCGAACTGGCAAGTCGCATCAGTGTAGGTGCAATCGGCGTTGTAATGTCGAATCGTCTGGCCATCTATACAGACATCGGAATTGGGAACGCAGGGTTGGAATGTTGTCTGCGCCTGGAAATAGTATGGTCCGCTGTTGTAGTTGGATGCAGTATAGGACGCTAGCTCATTGGCATAGTACGGGGCACTCGGCGCGAGTCCAGCAAAGGAAAGCCACCCTACCACCGTGCTTCCCCACGCATAACCGCGAAACGCACCTCCACTCAATGAAGGGCCGTACCCCGCTCCACTCAGGCTGATCCAGCCGTCCCATCCTCCGCCATATGCAAGCGCACGGAACCACCCACTCATTGCACCAGTGGTGATGTTGATAGAGGGCGTACATGGGGCGGAGGGACAGGCAGACACATCGGCACCTTGTGCACTCACCCAGCCGATGTTGTCGCTCCATGCATAACCAGCAACCGTACCATTCGGCGCTATCCACAATCCATAATTTGATGTGCCACACGAGCTCGTATTGGAACAACTGAATGACACCCAGCCGATGTTGTCGCTCCATGCATAACCGGTGATGGGCGTTGCCGACTGAGACGACACTAAAGGAGGTAAGGTGAGTATGGCAACGCCCAAAAGCACTACGCCTACAAGAAGTAGTGTGATTGATGGAATACGTGTGCGTACCTGTGCATGCATGGAAATGATTATTGCGCATTACGGAGAGAATCCAATAACTTCAACTTTGCTTCCGTCTCGACGGCCGTGGGGACCTGAGAACCATCCGGCGCAGTGACAACGGTCTTTTGTACTTTACCGGAATTTTCCTCAATCTGTGCGACGACCGCGCGATGAGCAGCAGCGAGATTGTCGAGAAGGGCTGTCTTCTCTTCATCGGTCTTAGGAGCGGGCGGCTGACTGGCGATCAGATCATTGAGCGTCTGTGCGGCAATGTCTTTCTTTTGGAGTGAATACCAAAGTACCACATCCGCCGAGACGGCTGCGAGAAAAAGAAATGAGAGGACGATGGTAATAAGTTTCCAATTCGTCCACATACTTTCACGTGCGGGTACAGCACTCATATCTAACAGTATATCTGCTGGTCACGCATGGAAGTGTGTTATCCACATGTGGATTATATGCGCATCAAGACGACTACCGCGCGCTTGCCGCGCTTGAGGAGTGCGAGGCCGTTGTGAAAATCTGATTCCGCGATCGTATGGGCGGCATCGCTCACCCGTGCACCATTGAGTGAGACGGCGCCATCTTCAATGAATTGCCGCGCTTCGCGCTTGGAGGAGGCAATGAGGCTGCCGACGAGCGCATCAATAATAGTGTCCCCCGCGGCGACTTTGAGCATCGGCGCTTTGATCGCCCGCAGGATGTCGGCATCCGTTTCGGTGATGTCGACAATGTCTTTTGAGTACAGTATTTCGGGTGTCATTTCGCAGCCGCGAGCGATTTCTTCGCCGTGGACAAGCTGCGTCACCTCAAAAGCGAGCTTTTTCTGTGCGATGCGGTGCGATGGATCGGCACTATGCTCGGACATGACCGCGTCTATCTCGGGCTTGGAGAGCATTGTCATCTTGAAGAGGAACTCTTCGACCGATTCATCATCGGTGTTGAACCAAAACTGGTAAAACTCGAAGGGGGAGGTCTTGGCAGAGTCGAGCCAGACCGCGCCGCCCTCACTCTTGCCGAATTTCTTGCCGGTGGATTTGTTGATGAGAAGCGGACATGAGAAGGCGTAGGTGGTGTCGCCCGTTTTTCTGCGGATCAGATCAATACCCGAGACCATGTTGCCCCACTGATCGGAGGCGCCGATCTGGAGATCACAGCCGTATTCCTGATGCAGATGTAGGAAATCATACGACTGGAGGAGCATGTAGGAAAATTCGGTGTATGAGATCCCCTCTTCCTGATTTTGAATGCGATTTTTGACCGAATCACGCTGCAGCATGGCATTGACGGAGAAATGCTTGCCGATATCGCGCAGGAAGCCGATCAGATCGAGTGACCCTAGCCAATCGGCATTATTGACGATCTGAAAATCCAGTCCACCGAAGAGGTATTCAGCCTGGACGCGCAATGCAGCGGTATTGTGGGTGACCGTCGCGTCGTCTAGGAGATTGCGCTCTTCACTCTTGCCCGATGGATCGCCGATCATGCCGGTACCTCCGCCGACAAGGAGGATCACTTTGTGTCCCGCCTCCAGAAAACGGCGTAGCACAAGGAGGGCCTGTAGATTGCCAATATGGAATGAATCGGCAGACGGATCGATACCGAGATAGACGGTACGCTTCTGACCAGACACCGGATCGGTGATCTCTTCGAGCGTCTCGGATGAATACTGGTAGACGTATCCGCGCTCGCGCAGCGTATCAGAAAGCTTTTGCATGATAAAAATATACCATAGAAAGGGCGTCTCGCGGATACACCGCGAGACGCCCTCCGAAACACCCTCATTGGACAGAGCAAGTACTGTGCTAATTTGGCAAAGTGACATTCCAGGTCATTCCAAGTCACGTTTGTGAAGGTCTGACCTCCACAGAGTGGTTATTGCTCTTTTGGTCTCAAAAGTGGGAACATTTGCGCCTCGTGAGCGGGGCGATTTTCGAGGAATGAGAAGAGACGCTCAGAGATACCGAGTCCGAAGGCTGGCGGCATACCGTATTCGAGCGCACGGACGTATTCGAGATCGAGTCGCTGCGCTTCATCGTCACCCGCCTCGCGCATCGCCTGCTGCTCTGCGAAGCGTCCGTACTGATCCTGTGGATCATTGAGCTCGCTGAAGCCCTTGCCCATCTCAGAGCCAGCGATGAGTATCTGGAATCGCTCGACAGTACGCGGATCGCCCGCAGAGCGCTTGGCCAATGGCTCGAGGTATACCGGGACATTGACGAGAAATGCGGGGCCGCTGATCCCCTTGCGGATCACCTTCCACAGATGATCCACAGCGCGCGCGAGATTGAGCTCTTCTCCTACTTGAATATCTCCATCGCGTACAGCCTGTATAGCCTCTTCTTCGTTGCAATTGAGCGGGTCGACACCGAAGCGCTCCCGGATGACGGTGCAAAAATCCACCTCCGGCCACTGCGCAGCAAAGTCGACCTGATGACCATTGATCTCAAATGTGTATGTGCCATACACTTCTTTCACGATTGTGCGATACATGTCTTGCATGAATCGCTGTCCGCCACGCATGTCATTGAATGCTTCGTATGATTCCACCTGCGTATAATCCTGCAAGTGCTCGCGCGACTGGCCTTCGTTGCGGAAGATGCGACCGATCTCGAAGACCTTGGGGTACCCGGCGACGAGAAGCCTCTTCTGCCAGAGCTCGCCACAGGAGATGCGCAGGTATACGTCCATGTCGAGCGCATTGTGATGTGTGATGAACGGCCGTGCATCGGCACCACCAGGGCTATTTTCAAGGACTGGCGTCTCGACTTCGAGGAATCCGCGATCGAGATAAAACTGGCGGATAGTCGCCCAAAATTTGGCGCGGCGGACAAACATGTCGCGCACATCGGTATTGAGGAGGATATCGAGATAGCGCTCGCGCAAGATCTTCTCCTCGTCTTTGAGACCGTACCACTGATCGGGAATCGGGATGAGCGATTTGGATGCCATGCGCCAGCTACTGACCTGCAGTGACTTCTCACCGCGCTTGGTGGTGAAGAGTGTGCCGGTGACTCCGATCCAATCGCCTGTATCCGAAGCATCTGCAAAGAGTGAAAAAAGTGCCTCGTCCATTGATTCTTTCTGAAAAACCGCCTGGAATTTACCCGTACCGCCTGTGGTGAGGGTACTCGAACCATCATAGAGATCAGCAAACATGATGCCGCCCTGTCCGCGGCGCGCCATGATACGCCCCGCGAGGCTTATCGTGGCACCATCACCCGCCAGCGCATCAAATCGCTCGGCCGCCTCGGCTAGCGTGTAATCCCGCCCGACCGTCGAGGGATACGGGTCCATCCCCGCCTCCTTGAGCATGTCGAGCTTACGCAATCGATCTTCACGAATATCTGCTTCTGCCATATGGGATCTATCATAACAGAAACCCACGGTTCCGCTTAATGGCACAAGTCAGACTTGTGCCTTAGAGCCTGTTCATAAGGCTCACTTCTGCATATATGACTTTTGGTCATGTATGCAAGTGTGCACTTATAAGTTCAACACAAAATGAACGGGCCCATACGTGTAGTCCACACATAACGGGTACGTTATTTGTGGACGAGCCCTTACCAATCTTCCAAAAAAATGTTGCTGTGCTCCTCTCGGATTTCCTTTGAATTCATATGCGTCATAAGCATATCCCAAGAAGCTGTCTTGAATGTCGATCCTTCCGTAACACCGAGGGAACGTAAATGTGCCATGTCAATAATGGGAGAAGCGCTTTTGAAAGCATGCGTTTGGAAACTGGTAAATGGATACTCTTTCGCCCATTGCCACGCGGTATCATAGTCGCGCAATGCTTCCCGTAATCCCCCTGGATATAACTCAAATACGTTTTTCACCGCGATGTACGGAACGATGTGATGGAAGTACGGATCAGAATCAATGGTCCGACTTTTGTATGCTCCTTGGAAAATACTTCCCTTCTCGTCATATTTTTCATTAAAGGCAGCACTCATACTTCCGCACAGTCGCTGCATAAATTTTGAGATGCCGCCCTCCCGAATCTCTTGGAGCAACAGATGGAAATGGTTTGGCATGAGCGTCCACGCAAGTATCGCCACCAAAGGATCTCGCTCGGGCCAATGATCTGGTCGTATAAACAATCGGGAGTCAAGGCACAAGTCTGACTTGTGCCTCTCTGGACTTGGAGAAGACTGGTGCTCGCGGCGATGTTTTGTTTGATGTGAATCGTTGAGCAGATACAAGATCCGCGCAAAGCGCCAACGATCCGCTTCATCACGGACAATTTCCATACCCCGTGCTCCACGTTTCACTACATGAACCACAGAGCCGACCCCAAATGGCTCAACTCTCATCAGCGCCATTATAGTGGCGTTTGCAGTTGGCACAAGTCAGACTTGTGCCATTGAACAAGAGGCTGCGTGTGGACCATGAGAGGCAAACCATGAGAGATTAAGTATCATGGCTGTATAATGAGACGATGCTCGATATATCGCCTCGTTGGACCTTTCGATACTCGCCTACATATTCGCGCAGCGCGATCCTACCGCACTTGCCTTCTTCCTGCATGTGACACAACTCGGCAGCGTGGTCGCTATCCTCTTTATCACGCTCGCCATCATACTTATACTCGCACTGCATCAGCGCCTCGCGGAGACGATCGGGCTCATCGTGGCAGTCGGCGGTACCGCAGTCTCTGCCCGCGCGCTCAAGACCCTGATCGAGCGCCCGCGCCCTGACGCAATGTACCAGGCGTATTTGGAGACCGGCTATGCACTCCCGAGCGAGCACACCGCACTCTCGACCGCACTGTGCGCTTTTCTCGTCTATCTCGTATTCCGGATCGCTCCTTCACAAGGAGCGCGTACCGTCGCCGTATGCGCGGCGGTCCTCATCGTCGCCGAAGTCGGCTTCAGCCGCATGTATCTCGGCGTGCACTACGCCAGTGATGTGGCCGCCGGCTTCGCGCTCGGCATCATCATGGCCGGAATCGGCATTCTGATTGAGTGTGCGATTGAACGCATCACTTCCCGACCGCAGCGAGTACGGGCTCGGTAAAGACTATGTAGTGCGCGACGAAAAGCAGGGTCCCCATGAGTCCGATCAGAAATCCTGCACCGGTGGCATGGCGGATGTGGTGTTTGCGCAGCTCGAAGCGCGTCGTGTAGGCAAGCGCCGCGAGGATAAAGAGCCCGAGCGCATAATACAGGTACCAGAGCATCTGATGCGGGACGCCGATCAGATAGGCCCATGCGGGTGCTGCTTTTTCGTAGACAGGTTTTATCTCGACAGGGACCGCATCTTCTACGGCCTTGTGCGTGGCATTTTGAGCAATCGCTTTTTGTGGCGATGATGCCTCAGGGGTGGGCGCGACATCGACAGCATGCTGCGCGGCAGCTACGACAGCGCGCGCTTCTGCGCCTGCCACACTACCCTGGGGCACCGGGATCACGCGCTGCGCGAACGCGGGCTCTTGTGGATCTTTCGGCACCACTGCTGTCTGCGCTTGCGCGATCGGGCTCGCCTGCGTCTTGGGCGAAGCAAATGCCTGCACGACAAACGTCGTCATGCGGCCCTGATACATGCCGATCGCCGTCGCAATGCCGATCTCGGTGAAATGCGCATTGAGGATGTTTTCGCGATGTGTGGGGCTATTCATCCATGCGCGCTCCACGCCCGCCGAATCGGAAAAGTCGATCGCGAGATTCTCCCCTGCGTATTCGTATTCATATCCCGCCTTATCAAACCAATGCCACGGGTCGGTGCCATCGGGTGCCGTGTGGGCGAAATAGCCGAGCGCCGCCATGTGGTCAGCCTTGGCCTGCGCCGCCGCGACCAAGACCGGATTGACCTTGAGAGCCGAGAGGTCGTGGGCCATACGATCACCATTGGTGAGATCGACGATAACCGAGGATATGACCGAGGCCACCTGAGGGAAACGCATCGCATAGTGCGGCACGGCCGCACCTGCACCAAACATGAGTACGATGACGATCGTGAGTGCACTGATCGATGCGCCGCCGAGGAGCTCGAATTCGCGACGCGCCTTTTTGCTCCGCGACAAGAGCGGGGCCGCGCCCCTGGCGCGGCCCCGCTCGCGCTTGCGCTTCCGATTGATCGGCACCTTCATTGCTCTATTTTCGCATGCTTTTGCACAATACAAAACGGACCCTCCACAGATGGACTCGTACATACACTTGCTACTATCGATGGACTGTGTTATTACACTTCCAGCTCGATACAGACAAAGGAGGCACCGATGTACCATCGGATGAATGCTTGGTTGGAGAGGGAGATAGTGACCAAACATGTGCCCTATTTCGTCATTCTAGCGATTTTATGTGCTTTCATCGCAGGTGCACTCGGGCAGACACTCCTCTCTCTGTGGGGGATACAAGTATCAAAGGGGAATGTGGTAGATATCAGGCAGGCATTATCATTCTGGGGATTTATGGACCTTATGATCCCGGCGATAGTACTCGAAGAATTGATATACCGAGCACCTCTGATGATCGTGGCGTATTTAGACCCTCCATTGATCATCCCGTCCATCTTGATATCTTCGGCACTCTTCGGATGGGCACATGGCGACTGGACTAATCTGTTCGTACAGGGAATAGATGGGATCATATTTTCCGTGGTGCTTTTAAAGTGTGGGGGCATGCACAACAAACTCGTCAAGAGCGCCTTATCCGTGACTATGACCCACGCACTCTACAATATGAGTGTCTGGACGCTGGTCACGCTCAGATAATTATATTCACCAGACTACATCCGCCGACATATCAGGTGTCGGCGGGTTTTCTTTTGGGACACATCCAAACACTACCTCCCCATCACATGTGCGTGATCATTCCATGTCCACAGCCACCAGGGTCGCGATACTGTCTCGTCGTAGATGAGGAGTGATATGCCGGCATTGGCCGTGCGCAGCGACGAGAGGAAATGCTCGCACAACTGTGGCGTGAGACTCTCGCCACAAATCGCGACAGCGAGCATCACGCGCATGAAGTATCCGTGCATGACGACGACGATTTCGTCCCGTGGATGCTCCGTGAGAAGCAATAACGCCTTGCGCGCGCGAGCCGTCATATCTTCATAATTCTCTTCGTCACTATGTCGCCACCCAGCTTGCGTAAAATGCGCAGCCACGAGCTTATCGATCTCAAGTGATGATGGGTCAGAACGCTCCATACCGATCTGTATTGAGGGTTTGCGTCGCTCGACGAAGAGGTCAGAATACTCAATCTCAGTATCCCAGCTGGTATGCTCGGCGATGATAGCGGCCGTCTCCCGTGCACGCTGCATAGGGCTCGATACGAACGCTGTAAAAGGTATACCTGCAAGCCGCGCCCCGAGCGCATGCGACTGCTCGCGCCCATGCTCGGTCAGTCCGCCCTCAGTACTCTGCCAGCGATTGTCCGCATTGCCTTCGCTTTCGCCATGTCGGATCAGATAGATTTTCTTCATCGTCCTATTGTACAAAAAAGAAAGGCCGCCGGCGAACCTAAAGGTTCGCCGGCGGCAGATTGCACTACACCACCAGCTCCACGTAGTCAGACTATGTGGATTTTTTAGAGCACAAATTGGCCCTTGGTGTAGATGACTTTGGTCTTGCCGTCATGTAGGTGCGCGGTCACGGTGCGTGGTGCGGTCGAGACGACGTCGGTATGCACGGATGAGTCGTTGTAGCCGAGTTTTTCTGCTTGCGCTTTGGTCATCTTGGAGACGTCACCTGAATAGCATTCTTTGTATGAAGCACCGAGCGCAATGTGCGTATTGCCCTCCGGACCCCCCATGTTTTCGTCGAATAGGGTCTCGGCCATGAAGCGCGTGATGCGCGAGAAGCGCGTATCGGTGAGCGAGAATTCGCCGACCATATTGGCCCCCGGCGTCTTGATCATCTCTTTGAGCAGATTTTCATTGGTCTTGGCACTACTCTTGATGACCTTGCCACCTTTGAAGTGAAGTTCGATACCCTCTACTTTGTTGCCGTAGCGGAAAAGCGGCTGGTTGACGCGTAGCCAGCCCTCGGTACCGCGCCTATCTGGTGAAGTGAAGAGCTCGAAACTCGGGATATTGCGCCCGCTGCCGCCGAGCCATACACGCTTGTCGCCCAGCTGGATCCAGAGGTCGGCATCGGGACCCGCGACATGCAGCCGGTCAATCTTGGGCGAGAGGGTATTGAGCTTGCGGCGATATGATTCGAGCGCGCGGTACACGTCTTTCCATTTTCTAATCGGATCTTTCTCATCGAGGAAACATGCCTTAATGATCTGGTCCCAGTATTCCTCACTGGTCAATCTGGCTTCCTGTGCCATGGCCTCGGTGCCGTAGAGTGCAATAGTCCAGGTAAATTTTCCCTTGTGCTCTTTTTCGGTGCGCCAATCGCGATAGGGCTTAATCGCTTCGCCGCGCCGCATGATTTTTTTCGGATCGACTCCGTTGAGGGCATGCGGATCATTGGATGCGGCAATGTAGACTGAGTGGTCGATATGATCGACGAGCGCGCGCATGTATTTCGCCGGAAAAAAGTCGATCTGGTGATTCTGTGCGAGCTCGAAAAAAGTCCGCTGCATGCCGGCGTCGTCGTCGAGATGATAATCCGACACCATATGCCCGCCGGCTTTTACGATTGCCTGATGAAGTGCGACGAAGAGGGGCTTAGCGCTTTCGGTCGTCGTGACGCGGACGACCTCGCCCTTTTTGATACCTTTGCCACCACCGAGCGCAAAATTGACCAGCACATCGGCGTATTTCTCTAGTATGTCTTTTGATGGTGTGTATGACATAGCAAGAGGATACTGCCATTTACCCTCCACGTAAAGAAAAACATCGTGACTCCGGGACAGTGTCAAAAGTCTGTCAAAAGTCAGACTTTTGACAGACACCCTTACTTAGGTGTCGAGAATGAATATAGTTGTCAAAAGTCAGACTTTTGACACTTTTAACCACTACATTCTCGACACCTCCAGCAAGGGTGTGTATAGTCTGGGGAGTACATGGCACACGAACATCGAGGGTATAGCGATGACACAGGGGACACACACCTGAAATGACACCTGACAAAAAGCGCTCCACTCGTTCATTCTTGATGATGCATCGATCGTTTTTGATAAAGTTGGGGATGGGGCTCGTCTTCCTCCTCTTCTTTGCTGTTTTCTGGTGTACCATCACCTACCTAAGCTCGTACTATGGTGCGAGACACGGCGTGGCATCCACCCCGCTTTATCGCATGGAAACATCCCATGCATATGTCCGCATGATTCAAGGTACGCCGCTCGCCACGCGCGTACTCCATAAGCGATCCGATCAGACATATGCGAGCGGACTCGGAAGCTGCAAACTCGAAGACGGGGGCGCCTTCATACGCGGTACTGCCCGCATCGAGGGAGTACCGATGAGGATCACGGAGTCAAATGACAACGATGCCACATTCGGACTCTACGTGCCGCCCCACCAGACGCCATCAGGAGATGGATTCTGCGAGTCGGGGTTCGTCCAGATACAGTCTGATGAACTGCCGAAAGCGTTCAAGCCATAACGGCGTAGCATGCGAAAGCGCCCGACGGAAAAATCCGTCGGGCGCTTCATTTTTATGTTTACCTTCACTGCTTAGATCCCGTTCATGAGGCTCACTTCTGCATACATGACTTTTGGTCATGTATGCAAGTGTGCACCTATAACTTCAACACAAAATGAACGGGCCCATAAGTGTAGTCCACAAATAGCGAGTACGTTATTTGTGGACGAGCCCTTACTGTGTGGTGGTTGCTGTTGTGGTAGCAGCAGCTGATGCACTCACACGCATCTCTTTGAGCGCCTTCGCGATATCGCCCGCCATCTTGCGCGCCGACTTGATGTCTTCGCGCGCAGCCTTGAGCTTGGCCTGCGCGTCTTTGAGGGCTTTCTTATTGGCATCCGCGATAGCTTTGTCGCCGTTGTCGGGCTTCAAGGTCGCCGTGAGCGCGATCGCTGCCTCAGCCGATGCTTTCGCGCTATCAATCTTTGTCTTCATGTCGGCAAGAGAAGCGCTGAGTGCTGCCGTGTCACCGCCTTTCGCCTGAGCTTCAGCAATTCGAGTCTCAAGCTTGCCCGCAAGCGTAGTCAGAGACGCCGCGGTGATCTGGAGACTATCAGCTGCAGTCGCGATGCGTCCCTGCGGCAAGACGAGCATGAAGATACGGTACGATTCCGTGATCGATTTAATGTCCGCCTTGAGCGTGTCGAGGTCTGTATCCGCTTCGATCTTCGCCTGCAGCGACAAAAGCATAGTGATCTGCGACTGTACGGTCCCGGAAATCGATGCTTTCATGTCGTCGCTCACACGGGCCATTGCCTGCACCTTTTCGGCGAGCGCTCCAAGTGCGGCAATGCGGCGTGCGATTTCTTCTTTGGCTCGCTCCTTACCCTTTTCGATGCGCGCGAGGGCCTTGTCCGAAGTTTTCGCTTTAACAGTCGTACTTGCCTTGGCAGCAACGGTCGGCGCGCCCCTATTGACCTCGATGGCAAACGCCGGTAGCGCGGCGCCAAATGCGAGTGTCGCCCCCATGACCATAGCGGCGGCTTTTAATTTCAGAGTGATGGTGTTCATAGAGTTATTCAGTTTGTGCGACCGGCTTATCATTAAAGCTTTCATCGACAGATGCCGATTGCGTATCGACGGCCTTGAGCTGCGTATCGATGGAAATCAGATCCGCTTCGAGACCTTCGTCTGTCGACGGACCGATATCAGGCGTATTTGATACCTGTTCGGTGGTAGTGGCCACCTGCTGTGTATCGGCAGGATTTTCCTCCATCATCTGCGGCGATGCATAGTACCAATAAATAAAGCCGACGACCGCAAGGACGACGACGAGAAGAAACACGATGACTTGCCAGGGTTTGAACATACTGTGTGGAATTGAATTGATAAGGGCTCGTCCACAAATAATGTACCCGTTATGTGTGGACTACACTTATGGGCCCGTTCATTTTGTGTTGAAATTATTTATGAACGGGACCTAAGGGTTCGTAGCTTTTTATAGAGCCCGTCCGTCTATGCTACAACGCGAATAAATGAACGCAAGTGTCGCGTCCGTGTGTAATACCATCTCCAAAATATATTGTCCGGGTAAAAGTACTTGTTTATAATTCGCGGCCGCGAATCATAAACAAGTACTACAAAAACACAGGAACGGGTTTGTTGGGAATGGTATAAGGGCTCGTCCATGAATGCTAAGGGCTCGTCCACAAATTAACGTACCCGTTATGTGTGGACTACACTTATGGGCCCGTTCATTTTGTGTTGCAGGTATTTATGAACGGGACCAAAAAGCAGGCGGCCCCTTGAGGGGCCGCCTGCCAAACCTCTATGACTCCTACAGATTAGCGCCTCGGGCGCGCAAACGAGCGCGATTCACGGCGTGGTCCGCGGCCAAATGATGCGCGAGAACCCGCGGGAAAGGGCCTTCGAGAGCGAAAACGTCGCTCCTCTCCCTCCTCCACAATCGGCATTGGGGAGCGCGAAGGCGGCAAATCCGGCATCTGCGACAGCGGGATCGACATACGGATCAACCGCTCGATATCACGGATCTCGCGTCGCTGCGATGGCTCGGCAAACGAGATCGCATGGCCTTCCGCTCCGGCGCGCGCCGTGCGGCCAATGCGGTGCACGTAGTCTTCGCTCGTCGAGGGAAGATCGTAGTTGACGACAAGCTCGATACCTTTGACATCGATACCGCGCGCGGCGATATCGGTCGCCACGAGCACGCGATAGGAGCCCTTCTTGAATCCTTCGAGCGCCAGGCGTCGCTGACTCAGCGATCGATTGGAGTGTATCTCGGCAGCCGTGTGTCCCATCGCCTTGATCTGGCGCATGATACGCGATGCGCCGTGCTTGGTGCGGGTGAAAACGATCGTCGATCCCACGTTTTTGCTCAAGACCGATTCGAGCAAGCGCACTTTATCCTGTTTGGGGACGATGAAAAATTCTTGCGAGACGCGCTCAGCGGTCGTACCCGGCGGTGAGACTTCGATCGAGACCGGCGTCTTCATGTGCTTGGTCGCAAGGTCCATGATCTCGCGGCTCAGCGTCGCCGAGAAGGCAAACGTCTGACGCTCCGTGGGTACAGCAGCGATGATCTGCTTGATCTGCGGCCAGAAGCCCATATCGAGCATACGATCGGCTTCGTCGAGCACGAGGACTTCGATACCATCGAGACGAATCGTCCCTTGCTGCAAGTGATCGATGAGTCGTCCCGGTGTCGCAATGATGATGTTGGGACTGCGGCGCAAGTCATTGACCTGTATATTCATCGAAGCGCCGCCGATGAGCACGGCTCCGCGCAAGCCCAAAGGCCGCGCGAAATTGCCGAGTGATTCATAGACCTGGAGCGCGAGCTCACGTGTCGGCAGGAGGATGAGCGCTTTGCCGCGCGTCACAGCAAGCCGCTGCACGACGGGAATACCGAATGCGAGCGTCTTGCCCGTGCCGGTCTGTGCGATACCAACGACGTCACGACCCTCGACACCGGCCGGAATGGCCTGGTGCTGGATCGGCGTCGGTGAGGTGAGACGCAGTTTATCAATAATAGCCAGAATCTCTGGCGCAATGCCAAGACCTTGGAATGTCGGCGCATTCGTATGCGCCTCTGTACCTGTAGAATGAGACATATGTGTAATGAGAACCATTAAAAACGCACAGATGGCTCCCTACATATACGAAACTCAATGTCAGAGCCGAGTTTTGTTCGTTGGAAGGGATTATAACACACCCCATATTTTTTGCAAGCCCTTACATAAGAAAAGCGCTCCGTTGCCGGAGCGCTATCACAGAGACGAGCCCTGCAGTTTTTCGAGTCTTAGGCAAGCAAAATGTGCTTACCGGCCGACTTCATCATTTCGTCGCGAAGGGTGTACACCTCCACCTGGTCGCCTTGTTGAGCGACTACGGCGACATACGCCCCCGTATTGAGGCCGGCTTTGGCCGCCGCGCGGATGGCGTCGGTCGAAGCGAAGAGAAGAACCTCAAAGGCTCCTTTCGCGGTGTCGATGAACGATATCCGCATCGGTTTCGTCACCGAAACCTTCGCGGCCTCCGGACACTGCGTCGTGACCGGCTTCACTCCATACCGCTGGGGATTGCGACCATGCTCTTTGACGACACGGAACCACTCCCGTGCGTCGCCAATCTTGCCATCCGCGCCGATCGGATCATCGACGATGACAGCATAAGCGCCGTTACCGAGTGAAGACCACTCCTTCTCGGTCACCGGAATGCCCGAGAGCTTCTTTCCATCCGCCGCATAGACGACGATGGCCGACCTCGAACGGATCGCTTTGATCCGCTCTTGGCGTGCCGCCTGACGCACTTCAGCTTCTACAGCCTGACGCGCTTCCTCGTCTTCGCGCCGACGAGCCTCGTCGAAATCGAAGAGTTTCTGTTCGATTTCGGTGAGCTTAACCTTCTTCTTGAGGAAGTCGGCCGCAGCCCTTTTGAGGTCGATGGTCACCCGCAGATCGTGCTGCTTGCTGCCGCTGAGCGATGAAAGCGGAATGACCCGCTCGACCGCGCCGCTGCCGCTGCCACAGAGAGCGACCACAACCGCCTCGTCCGCTTTCGCGAGCAAGCCGACGCCATGGAAATTCTCTTTCTTGAAGGTCCACAATTCCTCCCCCTTGTCGTCAGCGATGCTCGCGACGAGGAAAGGGCGGTCTTGGAAGGCCTTACTGCGAATCATGGTCAGGATAAAGACGGCACCGCCGTCTTTGATGGTGACCCTCTCGACCTGATGCGTCGAGGTGTCTTCCGTGTCCCAAGTCAGAAGACCCGGGAAGGAGAATCGGCTGGTACCGTTGGACATGTTCGCCTCCTAAGCGATGTTTGATAGTAAGAACACAGCACAGTCTGGACGCTTCGCGCGTCACATCCTACGCTGTGGTTCAATTATACACCATATATACAGTTTGTCAATAATCTGCTATACTCCCATAATATGGCAAAAAATAAGGACATATGGGATGTCATCGTGATCGGCAGCGGGCCCGCGGGGATGATGGCTGCTCTTACGGCGGCCCAAGGGGGCGCGCGCGTCTTGCTCCTTGAGAAGAACGCGACACTCGGCAAAAAACTCCTCATCACCGGCGGCGGGCGATGCAACGTCACCAATTAAAAGCCAAGCGTCGCTGGGCTTTTTGTGTTTGTGGTATAACGAATATAAGGCGTAATCCGTAAGGCGACGCCTTACGGAGTAGTAAGGTGACGCCTTACGGATTACTCAGGTAGCAGAAGTCCGCGCGGTAGCGCGGACTTCTTGCGACGCGCACTACACGTTACTGGAGTAATTCAGTATCAATTTGACCAAGCTCAGCATCGAGGGTGTCGGTCGAGAGCGCTTCGATCTCGGCAGCGACTAGGTCGGCCTCTGCCGAAACCTGCGCCTGCGTGACCTCGCCAGCCTGCTCTTGCGATGCCGATGGCGGCATGATCATAACCCAGTAGAGAGCAGCCGCAGCGACAATGATCACGATTGCAACAAGAACCATCCACACATATGAGTGCGAGGGTTCAGGTGCAGGCGTCGGCGGCATGGTCGGAGTCGACATGGCTGGCTGCGGAGAAGATGAAATATCGGTTGGTTCCATAGAGATGATAGAGATTAGGAGATGTTAATTAGTTGCTGTCGATGTAGTAGTAGGAGCGGGACGTAATGCACGCACCAACGGTATCACATCCATAAGGGCTTGGCGCGCAGCGCGAATCTTGGCACTCACATCCTGCACTGAAGCGCGGACAGCCTCAAATGCGGCCTTCGGATCACTGCTTACGGTCATAGAGGCGTACTGTGTCTTGGCGGTGTCCAGGGCTGTGACGGCTTCCGCGATCTTCCCGGTCGCCGTATCGAGTGAAGCCTGTGCAGCAGCTGTATCAGCACCGGATGCAGCAGCACGATCAATGATGCCATCAAGCTTGGTAGCGAGATCGTTGAGTCGACCTATGGCATCTTCAAGCTTTTCGACCATGGCGGAGAAGAATTGCTCGATATTTTCGCCCTTGCGTTCGCCGAGCTTCTCCTTGAGTGCATCGCGACGCTCTTGTGCTCCCTCTTTGAAGGCTTCACGTTTCTGCATCAGCACGGCTTTTACTTCCCCGCGCCTCGCTTTAAAAGCATTCTGTAATTCTTCGCGCTTTTCCATCATAGTGTCTTTGATATCTGCGCGCTTTTCTTGCATGTGGGTCTTTATATCCTCGCGCTTCATCTGCATGGTGTCTTTGATTTCGTCACGCTTTTCTTGCATGTTGGTCTTTACGGTCTCACGCTTTTCCTGGATATTGGTCTTTATATCCTCGCGCTTCATCTGCATCGTGTCTTTCACTTCGGTACGCTTGTCTTGCATGTTTTGCTTGGCAGTATCGACATGCTCTCGCATCTCCTGCCGTACCGCGTCTGCTTTTTCCCTTAATGCCGGGCGTACCGGAGGCTTCTGACCAGGTGACGGCGGCATACCGCTTCCTGTGGGAGCTGAGCCACCGGTCGGGACCGTCCCCGTATCGGTATGCGCATACGCCGCTTGTGCGAAGAAAAGCGCCGACATGAGCAGGGCAAGCGCGGCGAGCCGGATCGCCGTGTGCTCGTTCGTAGTGGATATCATATGATTATTCGTGCTGCTATTTAATATGATGTCAGCATAACACCCCTCTGACACGTCTCTGTGATATTATCCCCATCTATTTAAGCATTTCCGTACTGTCCGGGCTCCTGCCCGTCCGCACGATCAGATCCGTGCGATATCGGACATCCTCAGCAAAAACCTTCGATGAGGCGAAGCGTTTGGTCGGGACATCGGTGCGCGGTATGACAAAGGTAAAATTGCGCTCGGCTTTGGGATTGGCACTCGACCGCTTGGTCGTCGCAGCGGCACGCTCGTAGACATCTTCTCTATCAAGCCTTTTGAGCATCTCTGAATAGGTCTTATCAAAATCCGACAACCGCTTGATTTCGTCATCTATGACTTTACGACGTTGGCTGGCACCTTTCTCTTTGGAGCCCTTGGACTCTCCGTGCATGTCTTTGAGTACCTCTATCTCGGCGCGCGCGACACCGATACGCAAGCGTATGTGCCCGCGCGCCGCATCGCGGAAGACGCTGCGTGCGTCGGCAGGCATCGCCGCGAGCTGCTTGAATACGTCGCGCGCATCGCCTTCCTCAGCCTTAGCCACCGCACCTTTGAGCACACTGCTTTGTGCTTCGGAAATGCCTGGTGCGATGAGATCCGCAAAGCGCTCCTGCATTTTTGAACTCGTCGCGAGAAGCTCAAGGAAGTGCTGGAATGATTTAATCTCTTCGACCGATCCGGCATACGGACCAGGACTGACAGCCTCCTTCAGCACATACGCGGTACGCTGACCTATGGTCGGAGCTTCGGCAAGTGTCGCCGGAAACGAGTCTTCTGCCGCAAGACGAAGCGCCGCATGCAGTGTACTGAAGCTCATAGGGGGCATCTGATCGAAGAGGGGAAGCGAGCGGAGCGTGTCGTTGAGCGAACGCTGGAGATTCTTGACCACGCCAATTTCTGCCTTGAGGAGTTTTTCTTCAAAATCGGGTGCTGCCTTGTCGAGCAGTTTGTTGACACGGCGGACCGCCGGTATCGCACCGAGCAATACGCCCAAAATCGCACCGGCGATCGCGCCGCTCAATACCCCGCCCCCGAGGACGACAGCCTCGGACTCATGGGTGCGCAAAATCTCTTCTGTCTTTTCTTTCGGCAATTCTTTCCACGCATTTTTATCAAAATGCACTGATTCAGGCGGCAGTGTGCCGTGCATGATGAGATTCCAGGCGTCGGGCTTGAGTGTGATACGCGCACCTCCGTCGATCTTCTGTTCGCCGTTGATCCAGAGACGAACTTCATTACCAAGAGCGGCCGGATCCCATGGTTTTTCAGTGATTGTCGTTTTTTCGGTCTTGTGATTATTTTCGACTATCAATTTTCCCTCTTTTGCCGCAATCTCAAGCGCGAGTTTACCGAGATCAGCATCGGACATACTGTTGATTTGGTCGGGGGTCTGTGCGCGCACTTTTCCTAAAAGACGCTCGAGTACACCTCCTTCGGGCGTATCCTGGACTTTTTGCGTATGCTCCCGCTGTGAAGCGCTGACAGGCTGTGTGCGTTCATACATATGTGCCTCTGCGCCGACCAATTCGACATGGTAGCCGCGCCAGCGCGCAATCTGGAATTCAAACCATTGCTTGGTGTGCTCCCATTTCTTTCCACCCGGAACAAAGCGATCCATCAGTGAATGGATCGATCCTGCCGCGGCTTCATTGGGCACCGCAGCAGCCTGATGATCGGCGAGTTCGGTGATGAAGCGGGCAAGCTGTTCCATGTCGGAGACATCGAGATTCACGCTCGGACTCACCATATCGACGGATGCGCCGGCGACCTTGAGCGCTTCGCCCATTGTCGCAAATAAATGTTGTATAGGGCCGACGAGCTTATCCTGCGCAGCCTTGTCGATCTGTGTACGCGCTTCGATGATAGCGCGCACATGCGGCATCATGATCTCCGGATCGATGGGTGCGACCCCTTCAATGCTGCGCCAGAAAGTGCCCCAATAATCCTCTCCCTGAACACGAATGGTATGCGCCTGCCGCAGCGCGACTTCCTGATGCGCGCTGATATCGGCAAAGACCGGCGAGGCCATGAAGCTCTTGATGATTTCGTGCATTTTCTTTTCGAGCGACATGGATCCCGCGAGTCCCATCTTGTCGCGGATCGCTTGCACATACGCTTCGGTCGTCGGGTGATCTCCTGCCAGCTTTCGAAGCCGCTCACACGTATCTGCGGGATATGCAGACAACGGCGGCAATTCTTTCAAATCGCCCGTATACAGTGCTTGCTTGAATTTAGCCGCAATCCCGTGCCCGAGCTCTTTGGGCTGATTGAATACGAGCCGCTGCGTAAGCGCGGGGTCAAGCCCGGCAGCTTCGAAGAGTGTGCGGAGTTCGGTGATGAAACCCTGCTTTTCGGTGTCCGACCATGGTACATACACGCGGTCTTCTCCACTGCGCGTCTTTTTGGTCGCCTCGGTGCGTTTGCCCTCTTCGATCTTCTGCGCGATTTCGAGGATCTTGTCGGGCACACGAGCAAATGCATCAAGATTTTTGCGGAATTGCTCTTGCTTCGATGCAAAACGATCGAGTGGGTCGACGACACCCCCTGCAGCACGTTCGGATTGCAGGGTCTTACTGATCGTATCCTGGCTGACACTTATCGTCGCAGCCGGTGTGGCAAGCAGAAGCGCGACGCCGCCGGCGCGGATGGCGTTGTCCCTGATCGACCCCCACTCTTTTCCCCCGAGCCATTTGAGGACATTGGCCTCCGTGCTCGCATTGACGACACCGACACCAAGACCCGCGACGATGTACGTCGCGATGTGCCCGACGGACCCCGGTGTGATCTCGATGCCTGCCGACTGCAAGATATTGGTCGCGACGAGTGAAATGAGTCCTGCCTCAGCAAGCACTTTTACACCCTCTAGCTTGGGTCGAATATGCATTAAGGGCGCATGTTTCGCATAGCTCCCCATAGCAGGCGGCAAATCCTTTACCGCGCGTCCGATATCTGCAAGAATCGTGCGGACTTCTGGATCAATCTCTCCTTTGGAAGTATATTTCTCACGCAAAATTGAGGCGGCGCGCTCGATCAGGCCCTTGATCGAATCCGCTGTGCTGCGCTCGATGGATTCCTGAGGGTGCTCGGCTTTTGCAGCTTCTATCGCCGCGCGCAGCTGCACGCGTCGCTCTGGAGCGACATTTGATTCAGATGATGGTGGCGCGTCCTGTCTCGGAACATCAGGAGGAGTCTCCGTTCGTTTCGGCCTTTGATGCCTTTCTTTGTCATGCAGATGTCGTGGTCGCTCGTTCACACGGCAATTATACAGCGCTCACGTGCGCAGTGAAATACACACTATGTGATATGGGGAGAACAGGGGGGCACCGCTTCTGGAGATCATACCCCTACCAACCGTATATGCTATCGACGCGCTATAGCGACAAAATAGCATATGCATACCCTTATCATTTTGAGGACACTGAGAATACTCCACGGCTGCTGGGATGGATCGATGAGTCGGACGCCTTTATTTAGGTCCCGTTCATAAGGCTCACTTTTGCATACATGACTTTTGGTCGTGTATGCAAGTGTGCACTTATAAGTTCAACACAAAATGAACGGGCCCATAAGTGTAGTCCACACATAACGGGTACGTTATGTGTGGACAAGCCCTTATTGATACTGGATGAATACGGGGCGTGGGGAGAGCTTGAGGAGATCTTGCGGAGTGAGGAGCTGTGTAGAGGGCGGCTTCATGTCGTTTTTATAGAAAATCTTGAATCCGGTAAATTGCACCGGCTCAGGCGCCACGAATGCATTATAGGTGCCGATTTTGTTCTCCGGCGGGCCCCAGCCGTCCATATCGATCACGATTTGCACTTCGGGCAGCGGCTTGATCTGCTTGTAATTGGTGACCATGTCGCGCGTGAAGCGATGCACGACGAGGACTTTGGGTGGGAGATTGTGCTCTCGGACGAGCCGCGCGAGATACTCCGCCGCCCAATTGATGTCTGATGCATCAAATGTACCGATCACGGTGCCGGGCCTGCCGCCACGCTTCATGGAAAACTCCGGATCGATCGCCAAATGCACCTCCGGCATCTTGAAGTAGTCCTCATAGATAGGCAGCTCGGTCTGTAGATTGCTCAAGCCGACTTGGATGTCCAGGATCACGATGCCGTCGACTTCCCGCGCGAGATCGAGCGCATGATCGATCTGATCATCGGGCATGCGCAAGCGATACTTGCCGTCCTTACCCGCGCTCTCCTGCGCCGTGATCGCGATGTAGTCGATTGCAGGCATGATAGGGGTCGAAGGATCGGCAGCTTCCCACCGCGCGATCTCGCTGCGGAGCTTGGCAAGCATCTCTTCGCGCGGGTATTCGCCCAAGACACCCATGCCTTTGGAGTAGAAATTGCCGTAGTATGCAAGGATGCGCTTGAACGGGAGGATGGCACCGGGATTGGGATAGGCTGTCTGTACTGGCCAGAGCGAAGGGGTCGAGCTCGCTGTCGAAGATGCCGTCGGTGGGAGATTGGCGAGCGCGAGCATGCGCGCATCGTAGTCGGCTATGTCAAGAGGCGGCAGTGAGGGCGCTTTCACCGTGAATATCTCATTCGTCTCGGCTTCAGCTGATCGATAGTGCAAAAAAGGCGCACCCGGGTAGAAGAGGATGTATCCGATCACGAGCACGACAAGCCCCGTGGATATGCCGCCCGCAAAAAAGAGGAGTCGTCGCTCCCCTTCGGTATAGTCTCTGTATCGGCGGCGTTTGGACATATCGTACTCCTGTAATCCTCGAGTCTGTGTATTCTATCACGGACACCTCCATCGCAGCGAACGGAATACCCCATCGATACGGCGTGCATCAGGCGCGCCAGATGCTCAAGCGTGTATGCAAAAGCGTGTATGCAAATGCGACGAGGAAGAGCATGCTCTGGATAAAGACGATGGAGCCGCCCGTCGACACGTCGAGATAATAGCTCGTATATGCTCCGATGACCGAGCTTACGACGCTCACGCAGACGGCGATCGCGAGCATAGCAGGAAAGCGCTTGGTCAGGAGGAATGCCGTCGAGCCCGGCGTGATGAGCATCGCGATCACGAGGATAATACCGACCGTCTGCAGAGATGCCGTGATCGTAATGGCAAGCAATACCAGGAGTGCATAGTGGACGAGCGTGGTCGAAATGCCGATCGATTGCGCATGGATCGGATCAAAGCAATACAAAAGAAGTGTCCGCCGGAATGCGAGCACCACGAGAGCGACAGCGCCCGCTGCGATCATGGTGTAGAGCGCCGCTGCATCGGAAATCCCGAGCACATATCCGAAGAGGACATGCATGAGATCGACCGAGCTGACCGTGCGCGATATGAGGATGAGTCCAAACGCAAAAAGCGTCGTAAAGACGATACCCATGACCGCATCTTCCTTGATTTTGGTATTGCTCTTGACCACACCGATGATAAAGACCGCGAGAAGCGCAAAGACGAACGCACCGATCGAATACGGGATACCGATGATATAGGCTAAGACGACGCCGGGAAGCACGGCATGCGAGATCGCATCCCCCAGGAGCGACCAGCCCTTGAGAATGAGAAAACACGAGAGGATCGCGCAGACAGCGCCCACCGCCGCCGAGACCATGATCGCCTTAGTCATGAAGGCATATTGCAACGGCTCCAAAATGAGTGTGAGTATATCCATATGATTATTGGGCAAATCGAATGCGATGTACCATGCCGTCAAATGTTTGAGACACCAGATCACGCGTGAATACTTCGTGCGTCGGTCCGTAGGCGATTACCGTCTTTTTCACGAGTGCGACATGATCGCAATATTCTGAGAGCGACGTAAGCTCATGCGTCGAGAGTACGATCGTCTTGCCTTCTTCTTTGAGTGTAAGCAGGAGGTCGGTGAGCGCCTTCTCGCTCTTGGCGTCGATACCAGCAAATGGTTCGTCAAGCAAGAGTATATCGGCACCCTGTGCGAGTGCACGCGCCACAAACACGCGCTTGCGCTGACCACCAGAAAGCTCTCCGATCTGACGATCTTTGTATTCGTGCATACCGACGCGATGGAGGGCTTGCGAGACTTTGGCCACATCTTCTTCGGAAGGTGTGCGGAAGATATTTTGGACGCCGTATCGCCCCATCATGACGACGTCGTGGACCGACACAGGGAAATCCCAGTCCACTGTTTCGTTTTGCGGGACGTATGCGACACAGCCGAGGCGCTGGGCGTCGTGTGTCGAGCGCTCGCACACCTGTACCGTGCCATGAGAAGGCTCCACCAGGCCCATGATCACCTTAAACAACGTCGATTTGCCCGCGCCGTTCATACCGATCACGCCAGAGAATGTGCCGTGCGGAATACTGATCGATGCGTCGCGCAACGCGGTGAAATCGCGGTATCGTACCGACACATTGTGTATTTCTATGGCATGTTTCGTCTTGTCGATCATAGCGCGTCGGGATGCACGAGGCCTTCGGTGATCGTATCGACCGTGTGCTCAAGCAATGCAAGATAGGTGGGTGCCGGGCCAGACGCAGCAGAAAGGGAGTCGACATAGAGCACGCCGCCCATCTTTGCCCCCGATGCCTGTACCACCTCGCGCTGAATATGCGGCTCTACCGTGCTTTCACAAAAGACGGTCGATATCTTGCGCGCTTTGACGGTATCTACCACTTTGGCGATCTGCTGGGGAGATCCCTGTGACTCGTCGTTGATCGCCCAGAGGTAGAGCTCCTGCATGCCGTAGTCTTTGGCAAGGTAACTGAACGCGCCTTCGCACGTCACGAGGTACCGACTCGACGCAGGGATCGTAGAGAGCGAGCTGCGCAGCTCGCCATCAAGCGCACGTATCTGATCGGAGTATGCTTGCGCACGCGCATTGAAATATGCCTCATCTGAAGGGGAGAGCTCCACGAGCGCGCGGCGGATGTTTTCTACATAGACGAGCGCCTGTTGGGGCGACATCCACGCATGCGGATTTGGTTTGTCTTTGTAAGCACCTTCACTGATCGGGATAACCTGTACGCCTTCGCTGATCGTGACGTGGGGCACGTCGGGGACACTTGCGTAGAGCTTGGATGCCCATACTTCCAAATTCATACCGTTGTCGAAGATAATGTCCGCTTCGGAGGCACGTACGAGGTCTCCCGGTGTGGGCTCATAACCATGGATCTCGACACCCGGCTTGGTGAGCGACACAGCGTCCACACGATCGCCGCCGACTTCGCGGACCATGTCCGAGATCACGGTAAAGGTGCTCAAGACAGTGATTCTTTCGCCCGAAGATTGCGGCGCAAACACGTCGCCACGAAAGGCGAGAAAACCGATTCCGGCGATAATGATAATCCCGATCGCACTACTGATGTGTTTTATGTTCATACTTTTGATTGATTGAATAGAGACATGATTTCTAGTGAAGCTGCGGAATGCGTGTGCCATGCGGATCGACGGTTGGATTGCCGAGGAAGATGCCGAGCCTTTTGATGACGGTATCACTGAGGGCATGTTCGAGCTGATGTGCCTCGATGTGCGCCTCGGCTTTTGAGAGCCTCAAGACATCATGCAAGAAGACTTCGACCATACGGTGCTTATGAGTGAGTTTCTTGGCGAGCTCGCGCCCACGTCGAGTAAATGAAAGCTGGCCGTACTTGGCATGCTTGACATAGCCCTGAGCCACGAGTTCACGGACGCGTTCGGAAACCGTCGAACGGCTGAGCCCCAAATATCCGGCAACGTCGACAAGACGCACGGATTCAGCCCCATCTTCCTGCAGGCGGAAAATGGCACGGAGGTAATCCTCTTTCACCGCCGTCGGCTTCGATGTTCGCATATACGAACAATCTACCACAGCACAAAAAAAGCGCAAGCAACAAGTACCTAAGTCTGACTTGCAAGTATCCAGATCTGGCCTGGGTTCCCTTCTGGATACCCTCTGCGCACCTGCTCTATACGGAGCAGTGTTCTATACCGGAGTAGTGCATATCCGATATGCTATCTCGGCGCTATAGCGTAGAGATAGCATATACGTGGATGATCTGTATTTTGATATTGATGAAAGAGTGGCGAGAGCGACTTTGGTCCCGTTCATACATACGTTCAACACAAGATGAACTGGCCCATAAGTGTAGTCCACACATAACGGGTACGTTATGTGTGGACGAGCCCTTATCGCTTCCGCCGCTTGTATTCTGCCTTGAGCCTCCCGATCAAGGTCGCCCACCAGAGCGCCTTGATCACCGCAAGAAACTCGCGCTCATCTGTGAGGAGTTCGGCCAGCTTCTGCGCACGTGCCTCATCCGGTGTCTTGTCCGACGTCAACATATGGTACCGACGACTCAATAGATAAGCTTGTGCGTGCAAGGCTGCCACCATTTGCTCTTTTGTAGGCGTCCTTCCCCGCGCGGCCATGGTGGCAAGATCATATCCGGCCCATGCACATAGGATGTACATGTGCTTCATGATCCAGCGCCGCATGACAAACTCGATCGCCCTCCCGAGGAGGTACTTCAACCATGCGTACATGTCTTCCTCCCCTGCTTGAGAGCCGCTATTGCACTCGTTCCATAGTAGCACCTCTGTGCGAGGTCAAGCGCGACGAGCTCTCACAACATTCCTAAATATACACAAACCGCCACTCCTTCTTCGCCCACACGGGTCCCGCATTCTCAACACCGATACGAGCGGTCTTTTTGATATGCGTCGGATCGATCCTCACTCCCCTATCTTCTATCCACAGCCCCGTCACTTTGCTCACTTTCTTGGTGTTGAAATCGCGCGTGATGGACAGGCGCTTAGTAAGCCGTCCGGGACCATCGATCCCTTCCACTGCGCGTATAAGCACTGCTGATGGATGCCCGTCGTCTCCGGTCACTACATTGAGCATCTGATACATGCCATAAATGAGATACACATACCAGTGTCCCGCCGGACCAAACATCACTTCCGTCCGCTTGGTGCGCCCCCTCGATGCATGCGATGCACGATCATCCAAACCCTCATAGGCTTCCGTCTCGGTGATCATGTAGGCCTCCTGTGCACCATTCATTTCCCGCACAAGATACTTCCCTATCAGATCCGGTGCGACCTCGGGTGCCGATCTCCTAAAAAATGCCTTTCCGAGCACTTTTCTCATACCTCGCACCATACCATGAAGGGACGGTGCGGCGCAGACGCGCCCCACTGTCGCTCCTCATGAAAGTATATTAGTATGACCGTGGACCAGCCTGGCCCCATGAGATAGGCGAAGCCGCCATCTCCCGGGGCCGCGCTCTTTGATTCACTATAGGAGGAAACGATGCGCAAAAACTACGTGTATTCGTTTGAGCAAGGGCGCGCCGACGGCGACGCCTCGATGAAAGATCTGCTTGGGGGAAAAGGCGCCAACTTGGCCGAAATGGCAAAGCTTGGCTTGCCGGTCCCTCCCGGATTCACCATCACGACAGACGCATGCAAATACCTTCTCGTCAACGACACGCTGCCTGCCGGACTCGAAGATGAAGTCATGGAAGCGCTCGGTACCCTGACGCGGTGCCACGGCGGCTCTCTGGGTACGACATTCCTCGTCTCGGTACGCTCGGGTGCGAAATTTTCGATGCCCGGCATGATGGATACCACCCTCAATCTCGGCCTCAATGACGAGAATGTGGAGGAATTCGCCAAGCACACGGGTAACCCGCATCTGGCGTGGGACTGTTATCGACGATTTCTCGAGATGTACGGTACTACCGTCTTTGGCATCAAACGCAAGCGCTTCTTACACTGCATCAAGAAGCTGATGAACCGCAAAGGAATCACACACGATTGGCAGCTTGAGATTTCTGATCTCAAAAAACTCGTCGCGCAGTTCAAGCAGATCATTGAGAAGCATGGCCATGTGGTTCCGCAAGATCCGCATGAACAGCTCTGGGGCGCGATCCGCGCCGTATTTGGCTCATGGAAAAGCGATCGTGCGATCATCTATCGCAACATGCACGACATTCCAGATGATCTCGGCACCGCCGCAAACATCCAGACGATGGTTTACGGCAACATGAACGATCGTTCGGCCACCGGTGTGGCGTTCACACGCAATCCGTCGACCGGCGAAAAAGGACTCTTTGGCGAATACCTCGTCAACGCACAAGGCGAAGAAGTGGTGGCAGGTATCCGGACGCCGCTTCCTGTCACTGAAGCGGCGTGTGCGGCAAAGGATCTGCATGGCCACTCTCTTGAGGTCTTGCTCCCGAAAGCGTACGCCGATCTTCGTCGGTATGCGGCTCTTCTCGAGGGACACTATCGTGACCTTATGGATCTGGAGTTCACCATCATGGATGGTGTGCTCTACATGCTCCAGTGCCGCGCCGGCAAACGTACCGGACGCGCCGCATTCACGATCGCGCACGACCTTGTTCTGGAAGGTGTCATCACCGAAGACGACGGAATCTTGCGCGTCAGTGCCATGCAACATGAGCAAATCTTGCACAAGACGATCGACCCAAGTGCGACAGTCGAAGAGATCGCCACAGGGCTTCCGGCTTCGCCGGGTGCCGCGGTGGGCGAAATCGTGTTTAGTCCCGAAGAAGCAGCGCGTCTTAAGGAGTTGGGTCGCTCAGTGATCCTCGTCCGCATCGAAACGAGTCCGGAAGACATCGGGGGCATGCGTGCCGCCGAAGGTATCCTGACTCAAAGTGGCGGCATGACCAGTCACGCGGCACTCGTCGCTCGCGGCATGGGTAAGCCATGTGTCTGTGGTGTCGAAGCACTTGAAATCGATTACGCGACAAGCAGCTTCACCGTCGGCGGTGCACGCTACGCCGCTGGAGACACGATCACTATCGACGGATCAGGTCCGTTGGTCGGACATGTGTATAAGGGCAGTGTACCGCTCTTGAAGTCCGAGCCAACAGCCGAATATCTTGCACTCACGAAATGGGCTGAGAGCAGACGGCGGCTGCGTGTCCGTGCCAATGCCGAGACACCAGAGGAGGCGCGTGAAGCGCGTCGACTTGGAGCCGAAGGTATCGGACTCAGCCGCACAGAGCATATGTTCTTCGGGGACAATCGCATCACCGCGGTGCGCGAGATGATCCTCGCCGACACGACCGAAGATCGTCGCATGGCGCTCGCGAAGCTCTTGCCCATGCAGCGCGATGATTTCAAACAGATCTTCGAGATCATGGCGGGACTTCCCGTCACGATCCGACTGCTTGATCCGCCACTGCATGAGTTCTTGCCGCACGACGAGGTTGGCATCAAAAATGTCGCCTGGTCGCTCGGCATTGATGTCGAACGGGTCCGTAAGCGGGTGAACTCACTCAAAGAGTTCAATCCGATGCTCGGGTTCCGCGGCGTCCGCCTCGCAATCGTCTTCCCGGAAATAGTCGAAATGCAGGTGCGCGCCATTTTCGAGGCAGCGATCGAAGCAGGGTATTCGCTCAACGGTGAAACGCTGCTTGAGATTATGGTGCCACTCGTCGGTTTCCAAAAAGAGATCGAACAAGCGGCCATTATGATCAATCGCGTGTACCTCGGCACATGTCGTGATGACGGACCAATCGTATCGTACAAAATCGGAACGATGATCGAGCTTCCACGCGCCTGCAAAGTGGCGCATCAGATCGCACAATGTGTCGAGTTCTTCAGCTTCGGGACCAACGACCTGACGCAGACGACACTCGGGATTTCGCGCGACGATATCAAGACATTCTTGGAATCGTACCTTGCGCAAGGCATCTTTGACCGCGATCCGTTTACATCGATCGATGTCGAGGGTGTCGGCGCTCTGATGAAAGAGGCAGTGGAAGCTGCGCGTCGTGTGGATCCGCACTTCAAACTCGGTATCTGCGGCGAACATGGCGGCGACGAGAAGTCGATTCTTTTCTTCGAAGAGATCGGGCTCGACTACGTCTCGTGCTCACCTCCACGTGTACCGATTGCCCGCCTCGCGGCGGCGCAAGCGGCTATCACACAGGGACGAATGACGGCGACACGCGCGCGACATTCTGCTCTCGTGTGAGTCTAGGGGCCAGAATCTGCTACAGGCAGATTCCGGCCCTTTTTTATTCCATCACATGCTACATTGGTATGAGTCTGTCCACGTACTTATGGAGCAGGTCATGTTCTCCCGCACACTTCCACACACCCTCAATCCCGGTTTTATCGTCATTGTCTTGTTCGTGCTTGCGGGTGAAATCCAGCATTGGATAGATGGCACGGATCGCACACTCACCCTCATTCTCTGTCTCGTGTTCTGGTTTGGTTTTGGCCTTGATACCGTCTCGCGCGCGATCGCAGTACGCCACACGCGCGTCGATCAGGTGGGCATGCTCAATATGACCCGTGTATGCGCACAAGCACTCCTATGGGGACCCTTTGCTCACAGAATATTCCGCAAAAGATAAGAAAAGGCCCGCCACTGCTCTACTGCATGGCGGGCTTTCTTTCTGTGTCACAGATTCAACGCGACGCGGGCCATTTTGGGATAGGACCGAATTGTCCCTCCCACCATCCCTTGTCGGCAAAACCATCTTCGGTGGCGTACCGACGGAGAAGCTCGCGCGCACGCGGCTCATCGCCGGCACATCTGGCCGCCTCGACGGCGCCGTGCCGCGCCACGAATCCCGCCTCACACTTCGGAGAAAGCATGCTGGCTATGATCTCCTTCAAACAAGAAACTTCATACCATGCAGCTTTCGCTTCTACGGCCTCCGGAGACAGTTTCTGGGCCTCCGCCATTGCGACAATCAATTTGACGTGCATTTCCTGCAGGAGCGTTATGCCCCCTTCCTCAGCACCGGACATATTGACCTCCCTTTAGGTCTTTTTATGGCTTTTACTGACACCTATCCTAGCACAGTATCCTTCATCGCAAAGACGTATGCACAGACACGCATTGGAGATATCACCACATGCGGTACAATGAGAGATACTTAGGACCCGTTCATAAAAAGCTCAGCACAAAATGAACGGGCCCATAAGTGGACTCCATGGATAACGGGCACGTTACTCGTGGATGAGCTCTTATTGGAAGTAGCTATTTATGTATATGTTAAAAAAATTACTACCCGGATTTTTGGTAGCGGCCATCCTGTTCGTCGGAGTGGCACCTGTCGCCTCTTCCGCACTCGATACAGGTGATGTACAGGCACAGATTCAGGCTCTACTCGCCAAAATCCAAGAACTTACCAAGCAACTCAACGATTTGCGTGAGCAATTATCAAAAATACCTCCTTCGCCTACTCCCAGCACACCTACCACACGGCCTATAGAACTACCATACCTCATCTGCCGTGTTGTCCCTCGCACTCTTACTTTCGGAGGCAGTGGTGATGATGTCCACAACCTGCAGGAATTCCTCAAAGGTGAGGGCTTCCTGAAAGCCGAACCTACGGGCTACTTCGGGAGTCTCACTCAGGATGCCGTCATGAAATGGCAGATTGAGTACGGCGTCGTCAATTCCGATGGGATCACCGGATCCGGCGCTGGCGTTTTTGGCCCCAAGAGCCGCGAATTCCTCAAAATACGGTGTAAAGGAATACACCCTGGCTATTCCGAGCGATTCAATGCTTCGCCGACCCGCGGTGACGCCCCGCTTACCGTTACCTTCTCGACCTGGCTGAGTGGATTCCGCCCCAACACCATCACCTATACGATCGACTTTGGCGATGGCACCAGCGCGCCAGCCACCTCGTGCCCTGCGCCAGCCGATGCGTGCACCGGACCGGGTACCAATACTCACACCTATACCGAGAACGGCACCTATGTCGCGACGCTTGCAAAGATCATTGATCCGTGCGCCGGACAGACCGCATGCCGCGCCGCAATCCATCGCGAAATCGTCGCCAAGCAGATTATCAATGTCGGACCTGTCGCCTGCACCAAGGAGTACCGTCCTGTCTGCGGTGCGCAGCCAATCACCTGCATTACGACGCCCTGCAATCCGATTCCGACCACCTACAGCAATAAATGCATGATGGAAGCGGCCAAGGCGACCTTCCTCTACGAAGGCCAATGCCGCCCGACCACCGCCACCAGCACGAATCCGGCTGATGATCCACAATGCAAGATATGGTACGACGGCTGCAACAACTGCTCTCGTTCGACACCTGGTGGCCCCGGTATGTGCACTATGATGGCCTGTATAGGAGTTGGCTCGGAAGCGCCCACCGCTTACTGCAAGGCTCGCTTCGATGATACTCCGAGCAACGGAGCGCCGATCATTAAAGGTATGTCGGGGCCGACGTCGCTCATGGTCAACATGAGTGGCACATGGGTGGTCAAGGCATCGGATCCGGACAATGATCCTCTCTCCTATTCGGTCACGTGGGGCGACGAAGGGGCATCAGGCGCAGCGCAGACGAACACCGCAATGGCATCGACACCTTTCACTCAGGCGACGTCGTTTACCCATGCCTATGCGCTCGCGGGCACCTACACGATCGTTATCATCGTACGCGATACTGCCGGCCATGAGGCCCGCACGAGCACGACCGTTCAAGTGACGACTGCTGACATGCCACCTGTCGCCTGCACTCTCCAATACGATCCGGTCTGTGGACGCCCACCAGGATGTTCCAACACCTGCCCCGCAGGCATGTACTGCACCGCCATCTGCCGCCTTCCTGACGCAGTCACGTATTCCAACAAGTGCTTCATGAGCGCCGCTGGAGCGATGTTCATATCTCGCGGTGTCTGTCCTGCGACAACCACCAACATGACTTCAATCACCCAGTAGTAAGCTGAGAAGGGCTCGAAAAAGCGGCGGTTTTCCGCCGCTTTTTCGTTTGGTCCGTAGAGTATTGATTTTTCTCATGAAAGGTTGTATAATAAACTTTAGTGTAATGGTAATGGGAGAAGAAAATGTTGACAGCAAGCGAACGGAAGGCGCTGATGACCGCGGGGAAGATCACTCTGGTGCGAAATTACATAAGCATGCTCCCCCCTCAGACGCAAATCTCTATCAAGGCCTATGAGGAATTTATCGACAAGAAGCTCGAAGAGCCCACCGCACTTCGTGTCGATGGTTTCGAGCTATTCGGATCATGGGATGATAGTCCCGGGGAAAATGTCCTCAATGCTCTTACGCGCCTCTATGAGGCGGGAGGGTATCACGTCACCTGGCGAAGTGCACGCACGGACGGTCCGAAGAATATGATGTGTCTGGAGTATCCTTTCTGACAGACAGATCTCGACTCGATAAGCCCGACCGGAAGGTCGGGCTTCTCTTTTTTCTCTACTATGCAGCTGCTTGCGGAAACATCGACTTGAGTTTGGACACGACGTCTTCAGGACTCATCTGCGCCTTGACGAGATACTCGGTGACACCAAATTTCTTGACCTGATCCATGACTTCCGGGCCGGAGAGATTACTCAGTACGACGACTTTCGTATGGAAGGTCTCAGTATCAGACCGGATCGTCCGCAAGACGCCAAAACCGTCTTCATTGGGCATGAGAAGGTCGAGCAAGATCACATCGGGATGCCAGCTCTTCGCCTCTACCTCCGCCTCAAAGCCGTCCATCGCCGCATGCGTATCGAAGCCAGCTTTAATCAGCGTGTTTACAAGAATCTTTGAAAGCAACGTGTCATCTTCTGCCACCAATACTTTTGTCATGAATTGATTATAATACCGTTATTCGACCTTGAAAGTAAGCATCATGCCTGCCTCAATGTGCTCGAGGATGTGGCAATGCGCCATCCAAGTGCCGGGATTGGAGGTGTCGAGGATGATATCGACCGTTTCCCCCGCTTTTACGAGCACCGTATCTTTCCAGACCAGATTCCTCTGCGGTACACCATCGCGCGAGACGACGAGGAAGCGTTGCCCATGGAAGTGAATCGGGTGTTGCATGGGATGCATGGACTTTGCGTCATTCGTGATACGGATTTTAACTGGTTCGCCTTTCTTGAAGGTCCAATCGATGTCCATATTTTTCTTTCCGGTGCCTTGATCGATTATGTTCCACTTCACGGAGTCGGCATTGGACATGTGATTCATCATGCTCGTATCCGAATCATCCCATTCGATACCTTCTTCGGGCACTCCTCCCATCATGCCGCCCATCATCGAGCCGTTCGTCATCATGCGAGCGCCGTGCCCGCCTCCGGCCATCGTCCCCATCATGTCGACGGTGAGCGCGACGCGCTTGTCGGGCTCCTTCGTGAAGTAAGAGCGGAATGGATCTATGCTCGTTTTTGTAGCAACATTTTCTTGCAATTGATTGAACTCGATGGCATATGATGTACCGATTGGTTCGTCACTCGCAGCAATAGTACCGAGCGTTGTCGTTCCGTCCGGCGTTTGGTTCACCATCGCCGCATTCTCTGTGACGAGCACATCCATAGTTGCTCGCTCTGATGGCCCAATGAGTACGCTCTCTACCCACTGCGCTTTCTCGTATGCGCCGCTGTCGCCGCCCACAAGCTTCATTTTCGTTCCCGGAATCGCAAAATTGAACGGACGCGTATTTGCCGCATTGGTAAGGTAGAGGCGCACCACTTCCCCCTTCTGTGCATTGAGCACATAATCTGGCTCACCGTTTATAAGCATGACATTGCCGAAGCGTCCCATGAGCGTGCGGTCTGCCTTCTTGGCGCTTATGTTGATCTTGCCGCTTGTGGTGAGCGAAGTCGAACCATCCTCAATGAGGATGTCGTCGAGAAAGAGCGCAACTTCACGGTTGACTGGTGGCCAATAATTCTCATCCTCTGGCACGACGAGGTACTGTCCGTACGCACCAAGCTCTTGAGCATAGTCATCGCGCACGTGCGGGTGGTACCAGTACATGCCAGCGTCGGGGAACTTCAGTACGTAGGTGAATGAGCCACTGGGCGGGATTTCCTTCTGTGTCGATTGCGAACCGTCGAACGCATTGTCCATCCTAACGCCGTGGGAGTGCAACATCGTCGGGATGGCACTCTTATTCTTGAAGTTGATCGTCACTTCCGCGCCTTGCGCGATCTTGATCAGAGGCCCCGGTATCGAGCCATTGTACGCAAGCATCGCATACGCCGTGCCGTTGATCTCTTTCGTCACTTCGTCCATAACGAGATCGTACGTGTCGCCGTTTTTGAGCTCGACAATCTCGCTCGCTTTGGCAAGTGGCGCCGAGCGATTGAATGCGGGTATCGCGGCAATGATGGCAATGACGACAATCACCAACCCCGCGAAGAAGAATTGTCTGCCTGCACTGAGGGGACTCGAAGTGTTAGTCATATTGTAATTCTATTTTATCATTATCCCTCATAATGTAATTCTCGTATTCGGTATTCTCTTTGCCGTTGACTGTCATGCGCATATTTGAGCCGAATTGACGCATGTCTTTACCCCAGATCTTGAAGAATTGCCCGAGCATGATGTCCCCTTTCCTTACCACACCCTGAAACTCAAGGTGTATAAGTGGAAGATCCTCATGCGTGTGCATCGGCTGATGCACCGCACCCAGGCCGATATTCTGCGGTATTTCTACCTTCTCGCCTTTGACGTAGATCGCGAGTTGCGGGTGGGAGTGCAACCCGCGCCGTGCGATCACGTCTGGATCGCTTGGCTGCAAGAAAGCCGACCATGCGAATAAAGCCGCAATCACGGCGACAATGCCGATAATCCATACTGTTGTAGAAATGTTTTTCATAACGAATGATGTTGGTCCACCAAATACCGCAGTGACACTTCGGTATTGGCGGATGTTTTCTAAGGGCTCGTCCACAAATTAACGTACCCGTTATTTGTGGACTACACTTATGGGCCCGTTCATTTTGTGTTGCAGTTATAAGTGCTCACTTGCATACATGACCACAAGTCATGTATGCAAAAGTGAGCCTTATGAACGGGACCTAATGTTAATGCGCGTGCTCGCTGGCGCCGCCACAGCCGTTCATACGATTACGGATTGATGCTGCACACGGCCGGATTTTGGATGTACATGGCGGTGATGATAATGGAAGCAATGAGGAGCGCGACACCGAGCAGGCCGAATTCGGCGCCGCCGAAGGGCAGAATCGCCAAGGCGCCGGAGGCCCCGACAAGCGAAAACCCGCTCATAAGGACAAACGATCCGCACGCGGCGCAGCCTGTCCCCAGTACCCCGCTGACGACTCCGAGGAATCCAGTGGCGATACCGCCTCTTTGCACGAGCGCGACGCGATACTTGAGATAGTACGCGAACATGGCGAGATTGATCCCGAACAAGATTGCGATCGCAATCGTCAGCACACCCGAGAACACGCTGAAATTGGTCGTGATCGACCCAAGCAGCGAGAGCGGCAACCCGATCTTGTCTTTTAGCGAAGCGTCCGTGTGGCCCATGACGCGTATGATGAGCGGCAAGTTCGGCAGCCACACCGCCAGGGCAAACACCGTTGCTCCGGAAACGAATGCCACTATCGTGTATGCCGGTTGTCGAAACACTTTGTACAGTGCCTGGATGAGCATGATTATTTCTCTTTAAGCGCAAGCTCAATGAGCTGTTTCACCGTCGCTTCAGGTTGTGCGCCCGAGAGTTCGAACTTCTTGCCGTTTGCCGCGACGATGATGCTCCACGGGGTACCGCTGCCGCCCGTTGCCATGGCATTTTGCGTATCCTCCTCGACATGCGCCGCCCATTTTCCGCTTGAGAGACACGTGTTGAACTCTTGGACATCGAGACCGATGAATTTCGCGATGTTCGGCAGCTCCGCCGCATCAAGGCCATTGTTCGCCGGCGTTACCTCGAAGAGACGATCGGCGTATTTCCAGAACGCTTCATTGCCACCCAGCTCGCCTGCGCATTCGAGCGCCTCTGCCTCCTTGTCGGCTTTGGGGTGCAGTTGGTCGAGCGGAAAGTGCCGATACACCCAAGCAACCTTCCCCGAGGGTCCGTATTCATCCATCACGTTGCGCATTGTCTCGTGGAAGCGTTTGCAGAAGGGGCACTCAGTGTCGGAGTATTCGACGATTTTTACAGGCGCATCGGGATTGCCGCGGATATGATCGCTCTTGGATACAGCGGTCATTTTCTCGAGATCGCCGCTTCCTTGTGCGACTGCTTGCGGCCGCTGCGCACTTCCTTGTGTGGGGGTACGTATGCCTGCATACACTGCTCCGGCAATGATGACTCCCGCTATCACGATTGCAATGGGGATCAATAGGTAATTCGATGTTGATTTTGTTTCCATGGAGTTTTTGTGTCTAAGAATGGGCACGAGTAAATACATGCTAAGAGCCTGCCCCCTGACAGGGACAAGCTACGGTAGGCGCGTTAGAAAACTTTCGAGTGGAGGATCCCGTTAGAGAATAGCTCTTGGAATGGATTCGCGGGCGGCAGGTACTCCTTTCGTGCGTAGCGCGCAGGCACCCGTTGGAGAGAAGGGGGCCGGATGGGTATCTTATTGATCCAACATACAAGCCCGACGGAAAAAGCGAGGAGCAGTAACAAGAGCGACGCGATATCCTTTTGCCACGGCAGTGCGGCAAACGTGACCTTCCATGCCGCGATATGCTCAAGGGGCGATATCTGGCAGATCGCCGTCATACCCGGCATGAAGCAATCTGCATTCATACTGCCGTCCATTTCCATATGCATGCCAAGATGGGGCACACCGGAACCCCCGACAATGAGGAGGGTGATGATGAGTACTGAGAATATAGGGCTCGTCCGGAAATACATTGATCCTATAGACTTCAGTGCGCGTCGAATACGGCCGCGACGATTGAGCAAAAAGCGAGGCGTACCCGAGGTACGATGAGCTTTTTGCGATTG
>VGJQ01000011.1 GCA_016867375.1 Candidatus Kaiserbacteria bacterium
AATAATCGGGCCGCACGCATCCGGCGACGTTCGAGAACCTTGCGATCTCGTGTATTGAAGTGACTCATACGTACAGTATCGCACATGTGAGGGATAGTACATCTAAGTTATGTGGAAAAGGTCAGTAATAACTATCAACTATGAACTCTTCTGGCCTTTGGATATCGTTCTATACCATGATCCGAAAGGACGTCGTGCGGATGTTTCGCATATGGGTACAGACATTTCTCCCCAGCGTCATTACGTCGGTGTTGTACTTTCTCGTCTTCGGCACCGTGCTCGGCAGCCGGATCGGGCAGATGCAGGGTGTCGACTATATGACATTCGTCGTGCCTGGCCTCGTCATGATGGCGATTGTCACCACCTCGTATGCCAATTCTTCGTTCACCTTCTTTGCGTCAAAATTCTTCGCACGTTCGATCGATGAAATTCTCGTCTCGCCCACGCCGCCATGGGTCATGATCGCCGGATTCGTCGGCGGCGGCATCGTGCGCGGCGTCCTCGTCGGCGCGCTCGTACTCATCGTCTCGCTCTTCTTCACCGGCCTGCATATTTCATTTCACAACGCTCTGATCATCTTCGTATTTGCCATTCTCACGGCCATGCTTTTCGCGCTCGCCGGCCTGGTAAACGGGATTTACGCCAAGTCGATCGACGGCATCAACATCGTCCCGACGTTCGTCCTCACCCCGCTCGTCTATCTTGGAGGCATCTTCTATTCGGTACATTCGCTTCCCAGTTGGTGGCAGACGATCACATACGCCAATCCGCTCTTCTATCTCATCAACGGTTTCCGATACGGATTTTTGGGCATCTCCGATGTGTCCATCTGGTATTGCGTTGCCATACTTCTAGCACTCATCACGATCCTCGTCGCCCTCAATTGGTATTTCATCCGCACTGGCCTTGGCTTGCGTCAGTAATGTGGATATGGCATAATCCACATTGGTCGCTCACCACCTAGCCAAGGAGGTAGTAATGAATGAGGGCACCTCAGTCTTCATCAAGTTTCTGAGAGAGACATGGCCCTTTTCAGGGGCCATGGTCGTAATCATCATAATAAGCGGCGTATCTGCTTACCACGGAGGCATCCAATGGGTGTGGGGACAGTGAAGACCTTTTTCAAAAACACCTGGCCGTGGTGGCTGGGTGGACTCGCCACCGCCCTGATCTTCGTGCTTCGGGTGTACACACATCCGTAAGGGCTCGTCCACATGTATGAATGGGACCCGACACATAGGGGCCGCGACGTATCCTCGTCGCGGCCCTTTTCTTTACACACTATTCGCGCTCCAATTCAATCCAGTGATACGTGAGATTGTTCCACTGTCGCACCTCATGAAAGACTTTTTTCTTAAAATAGTCCGGACTCACTGGAAAATACGAGTCCCCCTCCTTCTCGTCTTCGATGAGCGTGAGATAAAATCTATCAGCGTAGGGTAGCACTGCTTCATACAAACTCCCCCCGCCTCGTATGAAAATCTCTTCTTGATCAAGCTCCTTCGCTTGCGTGAGCGCATCTTCAATGGAGCGCGCCACGATGACGCCCTCGTATTGCCAGACGGGATCCCCCGTCACGACGATGTGCGGACGCTCAGACAGCGGCGTCGCCCGCGTCGATTCAAAGAGCTCGCTGCTCATGATGACCGGATGTCCGTATGTGACCAGCTTGAATCGATCAAGGTCATCCGGAATATGCCAAAGCAACTTTCCATTCTTGCCGATGGCGCGGTTGATTCCGATTGCGACGATGATGCTTATGTGCGGCTCTTTCATAGATGAGTCCCTTCAAGCATATCACATGACAATAAGAGCTCGTCCATATTTAAAGTCCCCGCCTCGTCAGCGGGGACTCTCTTTTGCTTATGTGCGCTCAACAATATCATGCAGACCTCGTTGCACATTGAAGCGATCTTCGCTCATGTCGAGGTAGAGCTTCAAACCGAAATCCGCGAATTCAGAGAGAAGCAACGCGCCCATCTGCTGCGCGACCGTCCGCAACGTCGGATGCACTGATATCCCGGATCTCAATTCGACGATATACACGACTGCTGGCAAATCGCCCGTCAATCTGCATGGCACCATAAGACCCATGGGCAAGTAGTATTGCCGCGTCTCATCGTCTGTGTGCAGTGTTTCGATACGCGCCAGCTGCCTGGTCATCTCCGATGCTATCTCGCCACGCAGGTCATCGGGCAGATGTTGAAGATACCACTGTCCGATACCATGTTCTGGGGCGATGAGTGGCATGCGCTGCACGACCGATCGCTGTCTCTGCAAATCCCGGAACGACCCGAAATCAAGTAAAAACTCAAACATCATCGTACCGCACTGTCCCAAGAATTTCGGGAGCTCAGTCTTCATCGGTCTCGTCTCAAGAATCGCTCGATACGGTTTGAGCGTCTCTCGCCATATACCATCAGCCGACAGGGCAACGCCTTCGAGATTTCTATATGAGTCGTCCCCTCGGAAATAGTAGTCGCGCCCCATCCAGCTTTCGTTATAGTCCTCGGTGGCGGGATAATGCTTGCCTGAAAATGAGCTCGGGAAGCGTTCCATTAGCGCTTCTTCGATCACTTGCGCAATCAGGCGCACTTCATTAAGCGGATGATGGCGAAGCGTCATCAGATGATCGGACGCATGTCTCAGTTCGGTGTGCCATGCCAGATTCGTCGATGCTCCTGCGGGCAGAAAGCCGCGCATGATATCAAACGCGCGAGCATTGATAGCCTTCGCATACTTAGTCTCGTCTTCGTCCGCTTGCATGGCATGCCGCTCCCGAAGCACGCCCTTGAGCCGCTCAAGACCCTTGAGATAGAGGGTCCGCCATGATTCAAGGATGTCGCGCGATTCGCTCGTGGCGAGCGGATCGATGAATACCTGCTGTGCGAAGTCGATGTATCGCGTCGATGCTTCTTGGCCATTGTACAGGCGATAATCTTGTATCGCCTTCGCCGCCAATATCGATACCCCTTCAATGAAAATGGTCGTCGATCCGCAGTCGCCGATGGATTTGTGTCCATAGCCGACATAAAACAGCGACATAAATTTCTCAGCGCCGCTTTTGGCAAGCTTGACGAGGTGCGCGTCCACTCCGCCGATAGAGCGCGAGTGGAGGGCTTGGATCATCGCCTCCGCTTCCGGTCCAATGAGTGCACCGGTATCGATCACGACAACTTTACCGCCGTTTGGCAGCAACCTGCGGACATGCTTAAGACTTTCAAGGTTCATATGCCTTAAATGCGCGCGTGGGTGCACCATATCGGACTTCCTTCTTTTTGTGTGCAGTCTCTGACGCCATACTAACTCTTTTTTATCCTCCTTGCACCACGCGCTTTTTGTGCGCCAATTTTGATATCACGGTCTTTATGCAACTGCGGCAGCATCATGTCAGGTTTCCAGGTCTTTTGGAGCTCCTTGAGCGTCTGCGCTGACTGGTACTTGCCGGTATCTGCATAATTCTTCTCAATGATCGAACCTGTTTCAAAAAAGACGATCTGGGCGATGCGACGACCGACCACGAGCGGTATGTAGTAGCGCACCGAGGTGTTTTGAATTTCCATAGTCCACCGATTAGTATATCCGACATCGCCCCATCCTGCGCATTTACATACCGAAATGAAGCTGCGGCCGAGACTTGAGCGCGCCTTCATCATCGTGGTGACATGATCGCGTCCCCCGATGAATTCCTGCGTATGCCCGAGAATCGTCTCTCCCGGTGCCATGAGGATGATGAGTTCCTCCGGATGAATCCCTTTCCAATCAAAGTTATATTTCTTGAACACCTCGCGGGCGGGCTTGGCACGCCGCGCATCCGTACCCCACACGCGATCAATATGGTCTTTGTTGTAGATATTGAAAATATTTTCAAAGTGCGGCGGGTGCTGCTCCGTGAAATAATATTCTCCCAGTGTGACATCGTAGCTCGATGTGGCAAGATTCTTGCGATCGAATGGCTCGATCAAGATAGATCCTTCTTCCATGCATTCGATGATTTTTTTGTCTGAAAGGGCCATATATGTAGAATGTGTGTAGATGTTATCATAGCATGATGATGATGGAGACAGATATAGACAAACGCGGGAAATTCATCGTATTCGAAGGTGGCGAAGGATCGGGTAAGTCAAGCATCTCGAAATGGCTTGTCGAAAGGCTCGCCAGCGAAGGTCATATGGTCCGGTGGACGCGTGAGCCGGGTGGCTCACCGTTTGCAGAGAAGATCCGTACGCTGATCCTGTCGGACGATGCGCGCCATGCGGATGCGGAGACGCTCTTTGCACTATTCCTCGCCGCACGGCGCGACCATCTCAAACAGACTATCATTCCACATCTCGAAGTAGGTGCATCCGTGATATCAGACCGCTTCATGTCATCAACATGGGCCTATCAGCTGGTCGCACAGGAGCAGCCACAGCTGCGTGAATTGTTCCATCAGATGCATGCGCATTACCTCGATGGACTCGAGCCTCACTATGTGTTCCTCGACGTACCTCCCGAAGTGGGTCTGCGCCGCGCCAAATCCCGCCCGGAAGCGACGACGCACTTCGACGAGCGTGATGTAGCATTCCATACCAGGGTCCGGGACGGTTTCCTGGAGTTCTTTTCGACGATACCAAAAGAACGCATCACGGTCATTGATGCGCATGAACCACTCGAACGTGTTCAAGAGCGTGCGCATGCGACCGTACGCAGCATCATTGGGTAATGGTTCGGCATCATCCTGTCGAGGTCAGATCCTGTCGAGGTCAGACCTCCACAAGACTGTGGAGGTCTGACCTCGACAGCTCGCGACAGGACGTGTTATCATAAACACATGCGCCGAGAACCGTATGGGGTCGGATCATTCGTACACGTGGTCAAACGTGGTACACGAGGACTCCCCTTCCTTAAAGATACTACTGATCGTGACCGCACCCTCCTAATGCTCACCCATTTCAATGACAAAACATCGCGGCAAAATTGGCACCGAGAACTTCTTGACAACAATACCTGCTCGCTCTTTGAACATCCTTCGATTTGGCCCGAAAAGGAACCTCTGACGCGTGTGCACGCATTTTGTTTGCATACAAACCACCTTCATTTTTTGTTGGAAGAAATCGCCGAAGGCGGAATAAGCGCATTTATGAAGAAGATCGGTAATGGTATTGCAGGTTATATAAATGAGCGCCATGGTGAATATGGTAGTCCATTCCAGGGAGCATATAAATCCAAGACCATTGATAATGACACGTATCTGCGTTACGTATTCGCGTACATACAAGTTAAAAATGTCTTCGAACAATTTCCGGGCGGTTATACTGTAGCCGAGAACAATTTTGATGCCGCATACGAATGGACTATACAGTTTCCTTACGGCAGTCTCTTTGACCATCTGTCGAGGTCTGACCTCGACAGTCGTCGCAACATTGTTGAGCCTTCTCTCTTTAATGGTCTATGGACACCGGCTGAGTTCAAGATCTACGCTCGCGATGTTATAAACGGGAGATCGCACCTCGGCACTACGGACAAAAATGCTTTCAGGGGAGCATTTCTCTGATTAGGGTCTGTCGAGGTCTGACCTCGACATTCTAAATCAAAATCCGGAGGCACCACCTCCGGATTTTTGTTGCATTACTCATCGACGATAGGGATTTCCTTGGTCGCCAGTGCGAATGACCAATTGAATACAGTTACGATAAGACAGGAACCTATCACAACAACGGCGATGCCGCCGATGGTGATGCCGAACCCCCACATAAACTCGAAGAAGTGTTCATACAACTGCCACGACATGCATCCGACAAATCCTGCCGCCAGTACCATCAAGAGTAGTGTGATGAAACAGGACCTGACCAGGAGACAAACGAGGTCAATCCTCGTGACTTCGGTGCATTCCTTCCGGTCGCGCTCCTCGACCCAAAAGAACGCGATTTTATAGACAAGACTTGAGCGTCGAAGTTTGTACATCTCTTCACTCCTTTTTGGGCGTATATGTAGTGGATCTGGAACTGAAAATATCCTCAAAATAGACAAGAGTCAAGACGGACGTCGAGGTCTGACCTCGACAGGGTTGTGGGCGATATTCCTTCTCTGCTTCTTTTCGTGATACTCTTCACCTATGTACGACCACATCAAAAAACAAGACAAGCAGGTATATAAGGCGCTCATGGGCGAGGAAGTGCGTGAGGCCGAAGGGCTCGAACTCATCCCCTCCGAAAACTATGTCTCACTCGCCGTGCGCGAGGCCAATGCCTCGATATTGACCAACAAATACTCCGAAGGCTACCCCGGCCGCCGTTATTACGGCGGGCAGGAGTACACCGACCAAGTGGAAAATCTCGCCCGCGACCGGGCCAAGAAGCTCTTCGGGGCAAAATATGTGAACGTGCAGCCTCTCGGCGGCGCCAATGCCAACATCGCGATGTATATGGCACTCCTGCAGCCCGGCGACACGATCCTTGGCATGGACCTCTCGCATGGCGGACACCTCACGCACGGACACCCCGTCACGTACCTCACCAAGATCTTCAAATTTGCCCGCTATAAAATGAAAGACGCCAATACCGGCGAGATCGACTACGAGGAGATGCGCCAAGTCGCGGTGATGGAGCGCCCCAAGATCATCCTCGCAGGATTCTCGGCATACCCGCGCGAACTCGATTATGCCAAATTCGTCGATATCGCACGCGAAGTCGGCGCCATCGCCGTGATGGACATCGCGCACATCGCCGGCCTCATCGCGGGCAAAGCGGTCAAAAATTCTTTCGACTATGGATTCGACATCATGACGACCACCACGCACAAGACTCTGCGAGGGCCCCGCGGCGGCATGATCCTCGTGCGCGAAAGCGAAGAACTCGCCAAAAAGATCGACAAAGCTGTCTTCCCCGGGCTCCAGGGTGGTCCGCATATGAACAACGTCGCCGCAAAGGCGATCGCATTCGGCGAGGCGCTTAAGCCATCATTCAAGAAATATGCCAAGCAAATCCTCAAAAACGCCAAGGCAATGGAAATGGTTTTCAAACATCACAATATTCGGCTCATCGCGGGCGGTACCGACAATCATCTACTCTTGGCCGACGTGTACGGCAGCCTCGGCGTGACCGGCAAAGAAGCGCAGGAACTCCTCGATACGATCGGTATCACGGTCAACAAAAACGCAATCGCCGATGACGCGCGTGGCCCCATGGACCCTTCGGGTATCCGCTTCGGGACGCCCGCGATCACTACCCGTGGCTTCGATGAAAAGGCCTCCGCACGCGTCGCCGAGCTCATGATCGAATCCCTCAAAAACCGCTCGGATAAAAAAGTACAAAAACGCATCCGGGAAGAAATACGCACGATGTGCAAAAAACACCCTATTCCAAAGGTATTTCGATAGTATTTCAACACATACTCGCGTGCGGGTGCACTCGCGTGCGGGCGTGCCCGAGGTACCCGGTATGTTACACTAAAAGGAAAGAATAGTATGCTCGACTTTCTGCCACAGATTTCTCTTATGCATCTCGTGCAGATCGTCGGATACCCCGGGCTTTTTGCTACTGTATTCCTCGAATCCGGCGTCTTCTTCGGATTCTTCCTCCCCGGCGCTTCCATGCTCTTCATCGCGGGGCTCCTCGCATCGCAGGGATTCTTCAACATCTGGATACTGATTCCCCTCCTGACAGCTGCCGCCATTTTGGGCGACAACGTCGGCTACTGGTTTGGTAAGAAGGTGGGCGTCGCACTCTTCTTCCGCCCAGACTCCCGTTTCTTCAAGCACGAGTATCTCGAAAAGGCGAAGGCTTTTTTCGACAAACACGGCGCACAGACGATTTTCCTCGCGCGTTTCCTACCGATCATCCGCACGTTTGCACCGATCCTCGCCGGTATCACACAGATGAATTACCGCATCTTCTTGATATACAACGTCCTCGGTGCTGTCGTGTGGGGCGCAGGCACTACCTTCGCCGGATACTATCTGGGCGTGTGCATGCCCTACTTTGAGGAATATGTCATGTGGATCGTACTCTTCTTCATCATCGCCAGCACGCTCCCTATCATCTGGGAACTGCGCAAACCAAAGCCAGAGCCGGATCAGATAGTCTGATGCTTTTTAGGTCCCGTTCATAAGGCTCACTTCTGCATACATGACTTTTGGTCATGTATGCAAGTGTGCACTTATAATTCAACACCAAATGAACGGGCCCATAAGTGTAGTCCACAAATAACGGGTACGTTAATTTGTGGACGAGCCCTTAAGAAACGCCATGGCGCCCCAGAGACCGCCGAGGTCACCGAGCGATGAATGGACGACCTCTGGAGTCATCGGAAATTTCTTCATGATGGTCTTGAGGTGCGCTTCTACGCGTTCGGGCGCAATGCCAATCTCTTTGAACATGGAGCCGCCCAACACTACTCGCTGCGGCGACCAGTGCAAGACGGTATTGTGGACAGCAAACGCCGTGATGTGGGCCAATTCCTCCCACACCGGCGAATCTGCGCCCAAATCACGCGGATGCACGCCATATTTGCGCGCAATGGCGGAGCCCGACACCATATCCTCAAAGGTCTCGGGCTGCTCGCCTATCGAGAGATACTGTCCGCCGATCTCAAATCCGACCGCAGCCTTTTCGACTGCACCGTCGACAACGCGCACGCCGTTGATACCAGTGGAGACAGTGATGTACACCACAATCGATGCTCCCACACCAGCGCCATACACTGCTTCGCCAAGACCGACAAACACAACATCGTTATCCAAAAATGCGCGGGCACCCAACTGCGACGAAAGATCGCGCGCAAGGTCCTTACCACTCCAGTCAGGCAAATTGGGGGTATTGATGATGGATTGCTTGTCGGAGGTAACGACCCCCGGCACGCCGACTGCAATCGAACTTACTGCACTCTCCCCAGTGATTCGTCGAGCCGTTTCGACAAAAAGCGCGAGACCCTCCTGATATGACTGCGGCGTCGCGTGGATCACAGGCTCGTCAAATCGCTCAAAATCATGGCATCCCGCGATACGCATGTTGGTCCCTCCTATGTCCGCTATGATATGCATATTCGGTGTTTATGTCGCCATACGGCGCTTGAAATCTGCAATAAGTGGCGTCTCCATGTCGGACACGCCATACCGGCGTGCCAAATCGAATGTCGTCCAGTCCGCTAGAATGGCGGAGGTAAATACTTTTTCGAAACCCTCACCGGAAAGGCGCAGATACTCGACGGGGATACCGCGCTCACGAAGGATGTCGCCCGCGACTTGCATGCGTTTTTGTATCCGCGGATGGTCGGTGTCGTCTTGCAAAAAGAGTGCGTGCATGGAAGCAGAAAGCGGGCGCGTCGAATCGACGACGTCAAATCCTGTGAGTTCATTGTGGCACCATTCGGGTAAGCTCCCGGTGAAAGCCGGAATCTTGGTGTTTTCGTTGAATTTGATCTTCCATAGGTAGCCGATCGGCGCATTGGCGGATGATGTGTAGATGAGCGGCACCTTTCCCGCAAAGAGGAGCCCGAGCCGACCGCCTTCTTTGAGCATTTCGCCCGGACGGATTGATGTGCCCGCTGATCGGATCGAATCTTCGAGCGCAGCGTCCTGCATGAGACGCGCCGTGGCAAGCAGCGAGAGCCCGAGCGCCATACGTGGCTGCAGATGCATATCGGGCATCTGGACATAGGGAATACCGCGATCACGTGAGAGCTCAATGAGCCGCCCACCGATGGATATGGCGGCGACCGGAAGGCCACGCGTGACCGCTTCGCTCATCGCATCAAGCGCCTCTTCGGTATCGCCGGAATACGAGCTAATGATAATCAGGCTTTCCTTGAGCGCCTCATCGGAAATGAGCGGCAAACCATAGTCTCGGTGGAACGTCAGAGAGTGGCTCTTTTGCCCGTAGTGTTTGATAACCCACGGCGCAAGCGCGGAGCCTCCCATGCCGCAGACGATAAAACGCGCGTGAGAGCCGAGCGACGCGGCATTTTCAATATGGGGCTGCCACTGAAATTGATCCCCGAATTGACTGATCACCTCTTGCAATCCCATAGATAGATGCAATTGTATCACTATGGCACTGGATTGCACACTTTGTGGAAGCAGATGCCCAGTTCCTCGATCCGATCAAGGTATTTGAGAATCGCCGAGACGTACGATGCATGGCTCCAGACAAGTGGCGAAGCAGATGCTTGCGCACCCGTCTTGGGATTGAGTTGCTCGGCGAGGATCCCAGACGGTTGTGCATACCGGACTACCCAGTGGAATATCTCGCGCACGCGATCGAAATCGGCATCCGTATGCGCATTTGCAATCAGATACTCGGCATACCAGAGAGTCGTCGTGATCCACGGACATCCGACAGCCTCGGCATCGACACGGAAGTAGTTGTCGCCTTCGTATCGTGCGATACCGCCTATCGTGATGCCGCGCGAGAGCGTGCGTACAGAGCCTTCAAACGCGCGACTCAGGCGCGGATCGTCCGGCGGCAGCACTCCAAACGAAAAGACCCCGTAGACACTCGAGATATCGATCGTCTTGTCATGCACCAGATTTCCCCCCTCGCGCGTGACGAGCTTCACAAACATGCCGGTTCGTTCATCGTAGAGATGCTTGAGTATCGCTTCGCGCACTTCTGCCGCTGCCGTACGATAGCGCGCTTCATGATTTTGTTTGCCAAGCACCTTGGAAAGATCGGCCGCTGCCACCAGCGCGCCGTATACGGAGGATGCAGTAAATGTAGAGGTGCCACGCTTCTCCTCCCAAAGATCGTACGACGCATCGGGGAGCTTGGTCTCTCGATCGCGATAATGCACCATAAAATCGGCAGCCTTTTCGACCAGCGGATTGAATATGAGTTCAAGAAACTCCAGGTCCCTGCTATGTCGGTAGTGCTCGCGCAACGCGAAAATCACCAGCGCCGTTTCGTCTTCTTGGATTGGTATCTGGAGGCGCCCGTCCTTAATCCAGGGATGCCATGAGGACCCCAGAGAGCCATCCGGCAAGTATTTGTGCATAAAATAGCCGTTGTGGGAGATCACCGACTGGCAGAATTCGAAGAAACGCTTGGCGACATTGGTATCGCCCGCACGATCGAGCGCAAGCGCAGCGTACGCGGCATCGCGCGGCCATACATACGCATAGGTATCAAGTCCGTATTGCAACATGTCCGAATCTACCGCCGCGATAATACCCCCGCCGACATCGACATGCGCACGGACATACATGAGCGAGCGGTAGAAGAGCGTGATCTGCTCGGCAGTCAGCCCGTAAAAATTCCATTCGTAGGCGCCCAGCCACGCATTCCAGAAATTACTCACGGTTTGGACAAGATGCTCCGGCCCCTTCTTTTGCACATACTGATGGTGCTCAAGCACCTCATTGATCGACTGCGCCGCCGCGAGCCAATAATAGACAGTATGCGTCTCCCCCGGAGCATACGTGCTGTAGAGACCGATCGTCGAATCGACTTGTCCGTGTTCGATGGGATTGCGAGACAACATACCGTCGTCGGCGTCGCGATACGAGCCTTCCTTGCCCAAGAACCCCGTGATACCGGTCGCATAGTCGGAAAACGGCTCTCCAGACATCGATGCGCCGACCAGAAACACGCGCCGTCCTTTGTAATGAATGATCGCATGTGACGTCGGGTCAAAATATGCCGTATCGCCCCCGTGCGACTTATAAATCTCGAACTGCTGATGGAAATAGAGTTTGATTTCGCGTGAGCGATCGGTCGTGTTTGTCACGGCGACATTGCGAAGGAAGATAGGGCGCTCATTGTACACGACGTCCTTGAAGGCAAGCTCGACTCCGATGCGGCTATTGCGCGCAGTGATAGCGCTTGTGAGCGCACGCTCTTCGCAGCCGACCGTGATCTCCCAGCTGGCATCATCGGAAAGCCAGCTGATCTCGCCGTCGACCCACACACCGATACGATGGATGTAATGTCCGCGCACATGATCTTCGAGACCCACGTGAGGGTAATACAAATCGCGCACGAAACCGTGATGATCAATTGCGACGCACAATTCGCCATTGGAAAGGACAATGGATCGGGACATGCTGCTAATTATAGCCTGAGGAGATAGGTGTTTTTGAGTTTGTACACACAAAAATTCGGGACCCACCTTTCGATGAGTCCCGCACAATGTGTTGTAGGAATAGTTATCAGGTTCCCATGAGCCAGAAACTGACAGAGACAATCGCGCAGATCATGAGGACCAAGGCAACCAACGACCTCCATGTAAACCGCCGGAAATCTTCCTCCATTTCCTTTTTGCGAATCTGGTACAGATGTTCGCCGATATCGTATCTAGGGGAATCTCCGGGACCCGGACCCTCCACCGGACCGTAACATATTTCTGGCAGTTTGATGCCCATTTGGCTTCCTCCAATTCGTCGTGAACATCCACGAACTGAAAAAAGTGTACCACGCCATCTCCGAAAACTCAATATTCCAAATCTCACGCTATAGCCTATCATTTGGAATATGGGGTCTATGGAATCAGTATCGGGGAAAAGGCGGCGAAACAGCCGTATCCAACAGTCAGTATTGGCGATCATTGGCACCGCAGGATTACTTACGGTCGCCATGCTCGCTCCGAATATATTTCAGGCCTTTCCTCGCATTATCGGAAAGAAGCGATACAAGCTCGCCTTCCAGGCGCGCACTGCCGTACAACGGCTCGTGATCAAGGGTCACGTGCAATGGGTAGCGCAAAACGGCAAAAAATACCTAGAGATTACTGAGAGCGGTCGCCGCGCCCTCGATCTCTTCATGGCACGTACGACCGCCCCCGCCCGCAAGAAACAGCAGTGGGATCGACGATATCGCATGGTCATCTTCGACATCCCTGAACGCCGTCGCGCCGTGCGCGAACGACTACGCATGCTCATGAACGAGTTTGGCTTCCTGCGTCTGCAAGACAGCATCTGGATCTCTCCTTATGACTGCGAGGAACTCGTCGCACTCGTCAAAGCGGAACTCAAGGTGGGCAAAGATATTCTCTATGTGATCGCTGATTCGATTGAGAACGATGTATGGATCAGGAAACACTTCAATCTCCCAAGGTAACCCGCCCGCGCGCCACTTCTTTCTCCCCCTCCCTCATCTTCTTTTTGGATTTACCTAAGTAACTCTCACCAGAATATTCGATTTCTATGGCTATAGCCTACTATTGTGAATATCTGTGATCTGAGGTGGGCAAAAGGTTGGGACCGAAATTCCTTTTTCATGGCTATAGCGCGAAATTTGGAATCTTTTGGTTGTTCGAATTGGACATGGAGTCGAGGTCAGACCTCGACAGAACGGATGTGGAGTGAGATTATCCCGGGGTACCGAGCTGGGTAAGGGCTCATCTTCCGAGCACTACCGGGCCTTTTCGACTCGCAGGCGCAGGTCCGAAAGGGCATTCATGTAGGCGATATAGGCATCATACGGCGACTCATAGGGCGAGAAATACTGATGCACATCACCATCGGCAAACCACTTCGTGCACATGTAGTAGAAGTGATCAGAGGTCTGGAGCTTGCGCCAGTCTTCCAAAAGACGCCCGTCGTTGGCCATATGGATGCCTTGCTCGAGCGCATAGACAGCGTCGAGTGCCGCACGCTGCATCGGATTACCCGTCCAGGCTGTCAGATCGCGATCAGTGTCGGCCCAGGTGAGCGTGTGCGGTATATCCACCTGGTCACGCACGCGGTACGTCTGGATCACCTCGCTGGGCGTCTTGAAGTCGATTCCTGGATTCTTACTCATCTCTTCGGGAAGATGCTCAAGGAAATGAAAGATGCCCGTGTCTTCCCACTGATGCTCGCCAAAGGTCTCATAGTCCATGAAGAGATTGATGGTGTCTCCCTCGGCCTCGCCTATCCACTGTCCGAATTTACCCGTCGTGAGCGGCCATTCGGTCCATTCGCGCGAAGAAAAGCGAAATGCGATGTCGTCGGAAAAGCGGTAGTTTTTGAGCAGGAGGCGGATATTTTGGGTGTCTTTGGGCTGATACACATAATTTGGACTGCGCCAGCCCAAGATAGGATCCCATCCTTCGGCTAGTATGCCCGCATATCCCCTACTATCGGCCCACTGCGCCAGATCATTGCGATACGAAAGCTCGGTATTGCGGAACACGCGTGGCCAGACACCAAAGATCCTGCGCACGAGGTCACGGTGCTTGTTGACCTGTATTTCAAACTCAAGCGGTGAATAGAAAAACGACAGCGAATGGTAATACGTCTCACCCAGTACCTCCACCTGACCGGTGTCGACGACCTGCTTGAAGAGATCGAGCGCTTCTGGCGCATATCGCTCGAGCTGCTCGAGCGCAATACCCGAGAAAGAAAAACTTACGCGCAGCTGCGGGTACTTCTTAAGGAGCTTTAAGAGAAGCGCCGTCGCGGGTATATAGGATTTGGCGGCGACTTTTTCGGCAATGAGGCGATTGTTGAGCTTGCCCGTACCACGATCGTTGAAATACTCAGGATCATTGCCAATATCAAACACACGATACTTCTTGACCCGATACGGCTGATGCACTTGGAAGTAGAAGCAGATGGATTTCATCACATACCAGTATATCGCAGATCCAATCCACTACCTGCGTTATTCACTGTGTACAATAGAGACGTCTGCCTCGAATAAATATTCTTATGTATACCCTATAGGATGCAGATAAGAATATTAGGTCCCGTTCATACAATAAGGCTCTCTTCTATTTGTGGACGGGCCCTTAAAGCGCATGCATGACCTCGTGGACGACGGTGTCTACTTTTTCTGCGGCCCGGCTCCACGTGAGCCGCGCAGCATCCTTCGCGCCGTTTTCGGAAAGCGTGTTCTTGAGGTGCGGATAGCCGACGACCGATAAAATCTGATTCGCCATCTCTTCGGTATCCCAAAAATCCGCCTTGAGCGCATGGCTCACGACCTCCGAGACACCCGACTGCTTCGAGATGAGGACCGGCGTACCCAGGCGCATTGCTTCGAGCGGTGTGATACCAAATGGCTCGGAGACCGAGGGCATGATGAAGAGATCGGCTGCGGCATACGCTTCGTACCGGTCATGACCTTGGAGGAATCCGGTAAAGAGTAGATTGGATGCAATACCGAGCTGCGCCGCGAGATCCATCATCTGTCGCTCCATGTCGCCTGAGCCGGACATGAGAAAAATAACTTTTGGATTGTGTTCGAGCACGCGCTTGGCTGCGCGAATGAAATAATCGGGACCTTTTTGGAGCGTGATACGTCCGAGAAAGAGCACGACGCTGTAGCCCGCCTGCTTGAGGGTATGGAGACGCAGCAGCGTACTATCTCCTTGTGGGGCGGTCGTCTCATCAATGCCGTTGTGCACGACACTGATCTTCTCCTCGGCAATGCCGTACCGTGTCATAAGGATTGCCTTGGTGAGCTCGGAGACCGCTATGACGCGATGGGAAGCGTCCATGCCGGCGCGCTCGATCGCATACACGTCATTGTTGACCCCCCACGACCCTCCGCAGCGATCAAATTCAGTCGCATGCACGTGCGCGATCAGGGGCTTGCCGGTGGCACGCTTGGCCTCCATACCCGCTTCGAATGAAAGCCAGTCGTGCGCATAAATGACATCAAAGTCCTCCTTGAGCGCGATAGCAGCGGCCATCGCCGCATAGCGTTTGACTTCACTCATGAGATCCGGACCATAGAGAGATCCCGCAGCCATCGCCATACCTTGACGACGGTATTCATCGTAGGAAGAAGGGGTGAGGTAGGGGGTGAGCGCGGCATTGATGACACGCATATCGATACTCTCCAACCCGTCGCCGCCATCGGCAAACACAAAGCGTGTCCACGGGACCGCAAGATCGAGCTTCTTGGGCATGACGAATATTACTTCGACGCCGCGTTCAGCAAGCGCCCGCGTCAGTCCTAGACACGCGACCCCAAGCCCGCCACTATTGAAAGGCGGGAACTCCCAACCAAACATGAGAATGCGTGTTTTTTTCACATTACCAAAAAGAAGGCGGAGCCCTCAAGGCAATACTATCACGCAGCACAAAGCGATTCGGGGATGTGTAGTGTATAACTCAAGTGCTATCTGAAAATCTCCGTGTTCGAGCGATACTGGCACACCCTTTCGGAATCCCCGCAGGATTTGATCCGAGGACTGAGGATTTTTCAGCAGAAAAATCCGGTTTCCGAAAGGGTGTGCCAGTATCGCTCGGACTTTTGAACACGCCAGGAAACACGGATGATTGTATGCTACACTCGAAGCGATATGAGAGTCCCGCGTGCGATACTATTTGACCTCGATGAGACGCTTGCCGAGAGTTTCAGGCCACCCACTCACGGCATACTCACGCGCTTCGTGCGGATCCTCGCGCACATGCCGACTGCGATCATCACGGGTGGGAGCTTTACGCGGGTCGAACACGATTTTCTCAAAAGCATGTCCGATAATCAGGACAGATCAAATCTGTTTATTTTTACGAACAGCGCGGCAGAATGCCACACATTCAAGGACGGCTTCTGGCAGGTCGAATACGCTATCGACGAGCTTTCCCCTGCGGAAAAGGGGCAGATCATCAAAGCGATCGAGGAGACCATCGCCGACATGCCTGAATTTGCATATGCCCGCTTTTGGGGCGAGCGGATCAGTGATCGTGGCGCGCAGATCGCCTACACCGTCGTCGGCCTGGATGCACCGCAGGAGGAAAAGATGTCGTGGGATCCCGACCACACGAAGCGCCTGCGTTTTCGTGATGCACTTGCCAAAAAGCTCCCTGGTTTTGAGATCCTTATCGGCGGCGCTTCGACCATCGACGTCACGCGCGCAGGTGTCGATAAGTCCCACGGCGTGCAGTGGCTCGCCAAGCACCTCGGTATTTCCGCGCAGGAAATGCTCTATGTGGGTGACGCGCTCTTCCCTGGCGGCAACGACTACGTCGTCATGGAGACCGGTATACAGACACGTCGTGTAGACGGACCGCACGAGACAGCCGCCATCATGGACGAAATCATCGCGGCAAGCGCGGCGAAGAAAAATTGACAATCTCGCCCTGTCCTCTACAGTGGCGACAGACGAAGTTCTCTCACATATAAAAAGAGGAAGCAGTCATGGAAGCGCCAAAAGTTACTTTCCGCGGAATAGACCATATTGACGTGCGTCAGGTCTCCTCCCAGAAACTAGTCAGACGTTTATCTGAGATCTGGGGATTCGAGGAATTCGCCTATGCAGGACGTCAGACCGGCAGGAAAGATGTCGCCGCTCGAGTGCTCCGACAAGGCAATATCGTCATTAACCTGTCGGAACCCATGCATATCAAATCCCCTTTGATCGCATCGCTCGATGCATATGGCGAAGGGGTCAGTGATGTCGCTTTTGGCGTCTCCGATGTGCGTGCGGCCTATAATTACGCTATCGAGCACTCCGGCATACCAGTCGCAAGACCAAAAGACTTCTTCGAGAAGGTGGGTGGCGAACAGCGCGTCGCGATGACATATGCTGCTATCGGCACGTGCGGACCAGTAGTCCACACACTTATTGATCGGAGTCGTTACACGGGCGTATTTGCGCCAGGATACGTTGAGGTCGAAACCCCGATTCCCCATGCATCCCCCGTCGGACTCACCGATTGGGATCATTTTGTCCTCAATGTGGAGGAGGGGCAGATGAATCATTGGGCCGGTTACTACAAGCGAGCCCTTAGATTCAAACGACTGATGAGTTTTTCGGAAGAACAGATCTCGACCGACACTGCCGCGCTGCGCAGCGTCGTCATGCGCAGCGAAGACGGGACTATCACCGCGCCGATCAACGAGCCCGTCGAAGACAAACACAGTCATATCGATGATTTCCTGGAAGATCGACATGGGCCGGGCGTCCAACACGCGGCGCTTACGTCCAACGACATTGTTGCGACGGTGAGCACTTTGAGGAGCCGCGGGGAGAAGTTTCTCGCCGTCCCGGATACCTACTATGAAGCGGTGCCGAGGCGCCTCAAAGAAGCCGGCTTGCAGGAGGAAATACCCCAGTCCCTCATCGACGAACTCAGGAAGAACAGTATCCTGATTGATGGCGATAAACATGGATACCTGCTCCAAATATTCACCGAGACACTCATCGGGAGCGGCACTGGCTTCTTCTTCGAGATCATAGAGCGACGCGGCTGCGACGGCTTCGGTGAAGGCAACTTCAAGGCGCTCTTCGAGTCGATCGAACGCGCTGCGGGACGCCTGAAATAGGGTTCCCCACTAGGGGATGACAAAAAGAGCGGCGAAGCCTGGAGGCTTCGCCGCATTTTTCTTTGGAAGATCATTCTTTCGCCGCGCGAATCGCATCAGCAATAGACTCTACCATTTTTGAAGCGAGATCTTTGTCGGTACATTCGACCATGATCCGGATCACCGGCTCGGTGCCCGATGAGCGCAGTACCAAACGCCCGATTCCTTCGAGTGCACGCTCGACTGCTTCTTTCGCCTCCTTCACCCGTGAATCAGCAAGTATCTTCTCGCCGTCCTTCGCTCCCACGTCTCTGAGTATCTGCGACACCGGCTCGAAGCAGTGCAATATCTTGCTTGTTTTGCTTTTTTCCGCGACAAGCACCGAGAGTATCTGGAGCGCCGTAGCAAGGCCATCGGCAATCGTCCCGAATTTCGGGAACTGCGGCGCAACTATGATGACGTGTCCGGACGGTTCACCGCCGAGCACATACCCGTCGTCACGCATTCGTTCAAGGATATGATGGTCTCCGACAGGTGTCCGTACCATGGATATTCCCTGCCTTTTTAGGTACATTTCGAGACCCATATTACTCATTATTGTCCCGACCACGGTCGAATGTTCGAGACAACCTGATTGCGCCCAGCGCGTGGCAAGCACGCCGAGGAGCTGATCGCCGTCGGCTATTTTTCCGTCTTCATCGACAAATTGGACGCGATCGGCATCACCATCAAAGGCAATGCCCACATCGGCGCGCATTTCGCGCACCTTGTCGCGCAGAGCGCCCATTGAAGTCGATCCACACCCCCTATTGATGTTGAATCCGTCTGGCTGACAGCCGATCTGAATGACTTCAGCACCGAGCTCGGAGAGTGCCTCGGGGGCACTCTTGTATGCCGCTCCATTTGCACAGTCGACGACGATTCTCAGTCCCTCAAGCGAGAGACCTTGCACAGTCATTTTGACAAACTGCACGTATCGCGCACGGTTCGTTTCATCCTTACTGACGCGACCGACCGCATGCGATTCAGCGAGCTCGATCTCATAGCTTGGATCCAGCATTCGCTCAATAGTCGCTCTTGCCTCGTCTGATAGTTTGTATCCGTTCGGGTCGAAAATTTTGATGCCATTGTCTTCGTACGGGTTGTGAGATGCCGAGATCATCACCCCGACATCTGCGCGCATTGTATGCGTAAGCATCGCTACTGCCGCCGTAGGCATAGGCCCCAGGAGAGTCACATTCATTCCGGCCTCGGCAAATCCCGACGCGAGGGCGAATTCGATTCGGTATCCGGAAAGGCGAGTGTCTTTCCCGATGATTACTCGATGGCGCCGCTCCCCTTTTTGAAAGAAGGTTCCGAGTGCATGTCCAAGACGCAAAACGAACGCTGATTTCAGCTTTTCGTTTGCGACGCCACGAATCCCATCCGTTCCAAAGTATTTCCCCATGAGGGACTCCTCTCTTTGCTTCTAGTTCACTATGTGGTCTAAAACGAGCCTACCAGACTCACACGATGTGTCAATTTCTTTTACGAGAGGACGCGGAGAATCGCCCGCAGTATGTGGCGAGATATGAAGAATTACGTTGGAATCAACGCGCCCCCTCTCTCCCTTCATATGCTATCTCCACGCTATAGCGCCAAGATAGCATATGGGTTGGTTTTGTATCAGGAATCGAATTTAGGTGTTTTTTGTGGTGGTATACTTTCACCATGAATCTGGCGGAAGATATGCGGACACGGATCAAGGGCGATGTCGCTGACGATGCAGAGACCATACAAGTATACAGCCGCGACACAAGTATCTTTCAGCGCGCCCCAAAAGTCGTTGTGTTCCCCAAAAATGCCGACGATGTGAGCGCGGTTGTCACCTACGTCCGCGAAGCAAAGGAGCGGGGCGAAGTCGTGAGTATCGCCCCACGCTCGGCTGGCACCGACATGACCGGCGGCCCGCTTACCGACTCGATCTCTATGGTCTTTACCAAGTATATGAATCATATTGGGCCTATCACTGAAAATTCCGCCACTGTCGAACCAGGCACCTACTACCGCGACTTCGAAAAAGCGACACTCCAAAAATCAGGGAAACTCCTTCCCTCATACCCCGCATCCCGCGAACTCTGCGCCATGGGCGGCATTGTCTCCAACAATTCTGGCGGCGAACTCACCTTGCGGTATGGTAAGACCAATCGGTACGTACAATCTCTGGACGTCGTCCTGTCCGATGGCACGCACACGACCCTCAAGCCCATCCCGCTCGACGAGGCGCATCACAAAGCCGAAAATCAAGACCTCGAAGGATCGATCTACCGCAGCATAGTGGACCTCATCGAACACAATGCTGCAGAAATTGAGGCCGCACGTCCCACCGTAAACAAAAATTCAGCAGGGTATGCCCTCTGGAACGTCATAGATGTACAGAAGCAGACTTTTGACCTCACCCAGCTTGTCGTAGGATCGCAGGGAACGCTCGCTATCGTCACACAAGCAACACTTGGACTGATCCAACCCGCCGCACACAAGGCGATGCTCATCATCTTCCTCTCTGACTATGAAATCCTCCCCGACATTGTGCGACACGTGCTCGAGCAACAGCCTGAGTCATTTGAATCATACGACAACAAGACATTTTCGCTCGCCATGCGATTCATGCCCCAAATGCTCAAACAGCTCGGCTTCTTCCAAGCCCTCCGCCTTGGTATCTCCTTTATCCCTGAGATGTGGATGGCAGCGACCGGCGGCATCCCGCGCCTCATCCTCCTTGCGGAATTTGCAGAGGAGACTCCCGAAACGGCGCTCGAAAAAGTCCGCTCGCTCCGCATTGTCCTGCAAAGCTACGCGGTCAAAACGAAGCTTGCGCGGACAGAACTCCAGATGGAGAAATATTGGAAAGTGCGCCGTGAAGCATTCGCCCTTTTGCGCAAACGAATGAAGGGTCTCTATGCCGCGCCCATCATGGATGATTTTTGTGTCCACCCAAAGGACTACCCGCGCTTTTTGCCGGAATTGTACAATTTGCTAGACCAGTACACCTTTACCTATGCCGTTACCGGCCATATCGGCGATGGGAACTTCCATATTTTCCCGCTCGTTAACCTCAGTGACGACAAGGTCCATGACATGATCATGGAATTAATGCCCAAAGTGTACGAACTTGTGCAAAAATATGGCGGCTCGATCACCGGCGAGCACAACGACGGCATCGTGCGCACACCATTCCTCTCGTATCAATTTTCGCCAAAAATGCTTGAGCTGTTTTCACAGGTAAAGCATATTTTTGATCCGCTCAATATCTTCAATCCAGGCAAAAAAGTCGGCGGAACGCTCAAAGACATTGAGCAGAGCATGATCAGGCATTTGTAGAAAGCCTTAGTCTCTGGTTTTGTAGAAAGTTACACTGCAACCGCCGGTGATTTTTCGGCGAGCGTCTTTGCGATCTCATTGACGATATCGTCGAGGTCGTGCTCGGCCTTGATAAGGTACTTGTTGGCACCGAGCTCCTTGGTCTTTTCGATGTCGTCTTTTTGGCCGAGATTGGAGAGGACGATCACCGGCACATGTGCCATGCGCGGGATGGCGCGGATCGCCTTGAGGAGCTCAAATCCGGTCATGCCGGGAAGCAAGAGGTCAAGCAGGATGATATCGGGAATTTCGCGACTCAATATTTCGAGCGCTTCGTCGCCATTTTTGGCATAAAAGCAGGTGCAGCCTTCGTGAGAAAGCTTCACTGCGAGGATACTGCTCAAAAACTGATCGTCTTCGATCCAGAGAATTTTCTGCTTCTCGAGGCGAAGCGCGCGCTGATCTTTTTTCTGCTCTGCTTCATCGGTCTTTCCCAGGTAGGTATGCACTTTGGCAAGCACTTCATCAGGATCAAGTAGAGCTTTCACGAGATAATCCTTCACCCCAAGCGCAAGCGCACGATCAATCTCCACCGGTTGTCCGGAATTCGATACGATAATCACCGGGATAGCGGCGAGTGTTGGGTCTTTTTTCCGTCCCTCGAGTATCTCGTAGCCGTTCATGGTCGGGAGGATGATATCAAGAAGGACAAGGTCTGGCTTCAAAAGGCCGAATTGCTTGAGGCCTTCGGCACCATCGCGGACGAGCACCACCTCGTACCCGTCGCTTTCAAGCTTCTTGGTCAGGACGTCGCCGAGAAACTGATCATCTTCGATAAAGAGAATGCGTTTTTTCATAAATATAATAATGATGTATGTTTACTATATCATATTTTCTACACGTGTATCGATCATGCGGTGTGCGGAAATTCGATACGAAAGGTCGTCCCTTGATCCTCTGCACTCGTGAAGGAGATCGTGCCGCCATTGTGTTCGGTGATGTTTTTGACGATAAAGAGCCCGAGACCAGAACCATCGGTCTCCATCTTGATGGCGTTGGGAGCGCGGAAGAACCGCGTAAAAACCTGCTGCTGCTGATCGGCTGGTATGCCGATACCCTGATCCGCCACCGTGATACCCACCATCCCCTCCCCGGCCTTTTCGACAGAGACGCGCACCATGCCGCCGACTTTTGAATATTTGATAGCATTTTCGATGAGATTCTGGAGGATCGCGCGCATATGCTGCGGATCGATATTGACGGGCGGCACCACCGCTTCAGCCGGCGGTGAAAAATCGATCGTAATATCCCTTCTCGTCGCGATAGGCCGCATCTCGAGAAGGAGATTGTCGATCAGATCCGGAAGCGCGGTGGGAATCGGTACTGATTTCAGCTTACCCGAATCGATCTGATCCGAAAGGAGCATATCGCCCAGCAGCGTGATCATGCGATTGTTGCTCTCGTACGCCTTCATGATAAAAGTCCGCTGCTGATCGTTGAGGGATCCCATATCACCCTTCAGAAGCATGCTCAAAAGCCACTTGATGGCAGAAAGAGGTGTGCGCAGCTGATGCGTCGCCACCGACACGAAATCTGTCTTCATCTGATCGAGGGCGCGCAAGCGTTCATTGGCTTTTGAGAGCTCCAGATCGCGCCTGATCAGCATCTGGGCGCCATGCTCCTGCTCTTTCAAGAGTCGGCGGCACTTCTCGACCTCTTGCGTCAGTGCGGCTATGGTCTCGGCATCACTCATACTTTGCTGATTTATTCCGCCAATACGCAGATGACGACGGTCTCGTTGTGGAATGCAGTCTTACACTGCTCGATATTGCGCACTTCTCCACCTAAAGGCGCCTGTTCGCCGTATGTATAAAAGCCGATAAGCGGCACATCGTTGCCGAGCACGCTCTGGATCGCCTTGATCTCTTCGGGAGAATGCTCGCCTAAGAGCTTGTTGCGGGCGATGCAATTGAAAATGATGATGGCTTTTGGCCTGCTACCTTCGAGCTGATTGAGCGCATTCTGAGCTGCCTCCTTGGCCACCGCGACCGCCTCTTCCCTGCTTCCGACCATCATCTGAATCTCGGATCCGACAGGAATCTCCGCCGCGCAGGTGATAGAACCATGTTCATCGACGGAAATCGGATCACGGATGAGCATCTCTTCGCTCCCCTCGATACGCATACCGAGCGGATACGTGATCGCGAGCTTTGCGAGTGTCTCGGTGCGCAGTACCTTGGACTCCTCTTGGCCGAAATATTTTTCATAGATCTCTATAGCTGGTTTGCCGTCGAGTTCATGAAGGACGGATCCGGATGATTTCGTCACGGTACGCGGCAGACCCACGGGAAGCCATCCATGCTTGACCCCGATACCGAGCTTGAAATCGCCCGCGATTCCGAGACCGACCACCGAGCCAGAATACGCCGTGCCATTGAGGTATTGGTACGTCTTTTCAAATTTGAAATCGTCGCCCGCAGCACCTCCGACCGCCGGAAAATGCTCGCCGAGGGACTCTTGGACGCCGCGCACGATATCGGCGCCGTTGCCCGCAAGGATATCGGGAAACATGATGAATGTCTTGAGTGGTTCGCCAGCCTTTGCCTTGACCGCCTCGGCCACGGCCCTTCCTGCAGCATGAGGACCAGCGGCCACATCCTTGCCGATATCCGCGAAGAAACGCAGCGTGTCGGATTTGATGAGCATGACTGCCACGGAATGCCTATTAAGCGGACCAGAGGTGACAATCTCGCCAGCAGTCGAGGCACCGACCATGATCACCGCATCTCCGCTCACCGAACGAATGCCGTCGAGCACCTTCTGTTGATCGTATGCGACTGAAGCAAACACGATCGCGGCATCAGCTTGCTTTCCCTCGATACTATTGAGCGCATCCTGGCACGCATTTACGCCCACAGCATATGGATCAACCCCTTCGCTAAAACCCACGCTCGCTTGGATGGACATATCTTGATTGTTGAAAGTATAGCAGGTAGTCCACGCATCTCAATGTGCATAACATCCAAAATCATATTGCAGCCAGGCGTATGGAAGCATAGACCACCTCAGCTGCGGAACAACCGAGTCCTTACAAAATGAACGGGCCCATACGTGTAGTCCACACATAACGGGTACGTTATGTGTGGACGAGCCCTTATCGATGAGTCTTCGCCATGCATTTACACCCGCCAGGCTTGATGAACTCGTCGTAGTATTCCGCGCCATAATCGAAACTAAGCTCTTCACCTTTCGCGATATTTTTGATCGCATAAATCATGAGGCGCTCACCGTCCATCTCGACCTCGCAATTGGGATCGCAGCCATGATTGATGTAGCGCGCCACATTCGATCGCGGCGAACCATCAATCGTCCATGTGTCGTTGATATGAAAAAGGTAGCGGGTCGTCAGCGCATCAGCGACATCAGTAGGGATCTTTTTCCCCGTGTATTCGAGGATAAAATCACCTTTTTTGATCGGTACGGTGGCAAACAGTCCGTGCCCCGAGCCCGAAGCGGCCTTACGTACCACGAAACGCGGATCGGCCTGCGTCTTTTTTACGGATGCTTTCCTTGATGTCATAAGGAGAGAAATATACCAGAAAATCTCGAAAATTCGAGCCAAGTGACGAATGTAGAAAGTCTGACTTTTGACAAAGCAGCTCGCAGCAGGCTGCGTGTCCACGCACGACTGATTTGTCGAGGCGGCGCTTCATGGCATACTTATACTTATGTTTGTTATTGAGCGGCTCATGTTTATCCTCATCGGCATCCTGCTCATCGTCGCGGCATTACTCGGCATCGCGTTGTACTATCACTTCTCGCGCTTTTCTCCTGAGAAATCCATATCCGTCATGACCGTGGGCATCTACAGTATCGGCGTATTCGCTATCGCGCTGTTTACCTTTGTACTGATGGCACTGTATTGACCCTTATGGATCCTTCCGAATCTTCACAGAACGCCGTTACACTGCACCTGCATTGGGTCGCTTTTGCCCGCGACATCAGCATACTCATCATGGGCGTCGTCTTTCCGCCACTCATCGCATCGATCTTCATACACAACGTCGTATCGGGAGATGTCGCTGTCGCAATCGCTCGCATCACGCCGCTCTTTGGCGCATTTTGGGCGCTGCTTGTATGGATGGCAGCCGCACTCGTCTGGACCAAATATTATCTGAGTCTCTGGGTCGTGACCGATAGACACCTCGTCTACATCAATCAGGTGAATATTTTTAACCGTCAGGTCGCCACATGGGACATAGCGGCCGTCGAGAGCGTCGTCACGAGTGCCGAAGACCCCCTCTCGGCGACACTTGATTATGGGACGGTTTGGATCAAGACGCCAGAAGCTGGCGAGAGCGAATACATCATCGCGACCCCGATCCCTCATCCCGAGACGATGGGCGAGGCGATACGTTCGCGTATTCCCGCACCCATACAAGCGCCCTCTGAAGAGGAAGCCTTGATACAACAGACCACAGACGCCATCTCGGGCCAATCCGCAGAGACACAGGCCGCCCTCGTCCGATCGATCAGCCACGAGATGAAAGGACACCTTACACGCAGCCAGATGACCTTTGCCGCCATCATCGCCGGAGACTTCGGCGAAGTCCCGGAGGGCCTCAAAGACATCGCCGGCCAGGCGCTTGCGGACAGCCGCGAAGGTGTCGAGACGGTCATGGACATCCTCAATTCCGCCAACATAAAAAAAGGCACCCTCATGATGGAAAAAGAGACATTTGATCTCCTCGAGACGATCCGCGAGAGCGTCAACTCATTCCGCCCTGAAGCCGCACAGCGAGGAGTCGAACTCCGATTCCGCGACAAGATCGGCAGCTGCCTTATCGAGGGAGACCGCCCCAAGCTCTCGCATCACGTCTTCCGCAATCTGATCGACAATGCTATCCGCTATACACCATCGGGCACGATCGACGTCGATCTGACCTGGGATATCGCATATGCGACATTTTCCGTGATCGATAGCGGCGTAGGCATCACACCCGAAGACATGGCCCACCTTTTCACCGAAGGCGGCAAGGGGTCGCACTCGACACAGGTCAATCCTCAGAGCACAGGCTACGGCCTCTATGTAGCAAAGCTCGTCGCAGAAGGTCATGGGGGTAAAATATGGGCCGAATCCGACGGACCAGGCACTGGTTCACGGTTTTTCGTCAAACTCCCCCTCCATCCATCTGCAAAGAGAGCATTGTGATATAATCCCATCACTATGGCAGACAAGCGCACGGTGGTTTCGACAGAACATTATAAAGGGGTGCGGGATTTCTATCCTGAAGACCAGTTCATCCAGCGCTACATCTTTGAGCATATGGAGCGCGTCTGCGAATCTTTCGGCTACGAAGAATACAACGCCTCCATCCTCGAACATGCCGAACTCTACCGATCGAAAACCTCAGAAGAGATTGTGAATGAGCAGACCTACACCTTTACCGATCGCGGCGATCGCGAGGTGACCCTGCGCCCAGAGATGACACCGACGTTTGCCCGCATGATCGCCGCGCGATCGCGCGACATCCCGCTTCCGGCCCGCTGGTACACCATCGCCAACGTCTTCCGCTACGAGCGCCCCCAGCGCGGCCGCTTGCGCGAACACTGGCAGCTCAATGCCGACATGATCGGCGTCTCCGGCGTGCATGCAGACGCCGAAATCATCGCTATGGCCCATACGATTATGCAGAGCCTCGGAGCGACAGAGCGTGATTTTGAGATACGCGTCTCCGACCGCCGCATACTCGATGCCATGTACGACAGCCTGGGTATCCCAGCCGCTTCCCGCGCCGAGACCACACGGCTCTTGGACCGCCGCGAGAAAATGCGTGATTTCGAGACGGTGCTCGCCGATACACTCAAGAGCTCCGAGCAAGCGACTGCACTGATCGACCTCCTCGATCGCACGACGTCGACCTCGTACCTCGAAGAGCTTCGCGTGGCCCTCGAACACATGAACATCACTAACATGGTCGTCGATACCAAGATCACGCGCGGTTTTGACTATTACACCGGCATGGTCTTTGAGGTCTTTGACACCGACCCTTCCAATCGCCGCTCCATGTTTGGCGGCGGCCGCTATGACAACCTCCTTACCCTCTTCGGTCATGAGCCCGTACCCACCGTCGGATTCGCCATGGGCGATGTGACCGCGCGCGATTTTCTCGAGAGCCACAACCTCCTCCCGAGCTACGCACCCGCGACGGAAGTCATGGTCGCCATCGTCGAAGCGAGCGCCACGAGCCATGCCATGCGCCTCGCACAGGATCTGCGCCGCGAAGACGTGACCGTGGCAGTCAATTTCTCCGGAAAAAAAGTCGGTGATCAGATCCGCCAAGCCGACAAGATGCGCATACCGTTTATCATTGCCGTCGGGAGCACCGAGCGCGATACAGGCCGCTACACCGTCAAAAACCTCGCCACCGGCCACGAGATCACGCTGCCGGCAGAGCGCATCGCAGATCATCTCTTTAGCGCGCTCGGGTAGAACCTCCGTCTTTGCGGGGAGCGGCATGGAGCGAAGCGGAGGGTCGCGACGAAGCAATCCAGAGTCCGTGCACTACCCCTGGATTGCTTCGCTTCGCTCGCAAAGACGACACACTTCGCTGAATACCTACTGTTTTTCTGATATACTCTTTCCGATGCGTGTAGTCACCTTCGACATCGAAACGGCAAACTTCTTTACCGATGTCAATTCGAGCGATCCGGCCGATCTGACCATCGCCATCGTCTGCATCCATGATTCTGAGACGGGTCTGTATTCGAGCTACCTCGTGCCCGAATTGCCACAGCTCTGGCCCATTCTTGAACGCACCGACATCCTCGTGGGATACAACAGCGATCATTTCGATATCCCGCTCCTCAATAAGTACTATCCCGGCGATCTCACCAAGCTCAAAAGCGTGGACATCATGAAAGAGGTCCATGGCGCACTCGGCCGTCGGCTCAAGCTCGATATGATCGCCGAAGGCACCTTAGGCCAAAAGAAGCTCGACGGCAAAGGCGGCCAATCCGTGATCTGGTGGCGCGAAGGCCGCGTAAACGACGTGCGCGAGTACTGCCTCAAAGACGTCGAACTCACGCGCAAGATTTTCGACCATGCGCTCAAAAATAAATCGCTCAAATACAAAGAGCTCGGCAAGACCCACGAAATCAAGCTCAATACCGCCTCGTGGCTCACGCAAGCCCCCCAAAAAGCCGCAATGACGTTTACGCTTGGACTGTGACGATAAGGGCTCGTCCACGCATAACGTACCCGTTATTTATGGACTACACTTCGCTCGATTACGACAAACCATCCGATCTACATGTTCTTACGTGCCGCGCACTTCGAAGCCCCGTAGGGGCGAAGTAGTGCTTGGGGTCGGGATCGAACCGACGACCCTTCCCTCTTCAGGGGAATGCTCTACCAACTGAGCTACCCAAGCCCCGCACCAAAATCAGCGAATGCCGCTGTGGTGAGTATTTGAGAGTTTAGCACAAAATATATATCGTACAATTAAAATCTTGAGTATGTCAGGTACAAGGCTGCGTTCAAGGCTGCGTGAGGCAAGACTTCGTGCATATCTGTAGGCTGACAAAAATCCCAATTGGGAAAATTGTCAGCTTAGGGTTCGTTCATACATATGGCTCACTTCTGCACAAATGACTTTTTAGTCATTTGTGCAAGTGTGCACTTAGCTATATGGCGCCCACACGCATTTAGGTCCCGTTCATAAATAGGTTCAACACCAAATGAACGGGCCCATAAGTGTAGTCCACAAATAACGGGTACGTTATTTGTGGACGAGCCCTTATCGAGCCTCATCCGAGCTTGAAGCGCTCATACTCGGCAATGAGGGGAGGCTCTCGCGGACATCCTTGAGGAAACTCTGGAATCCGTCGAATTTCTCCTCTGCCTGCGCTGCCGTACCCTGCATTTTGTTGATCGCGGTAACCATCTGGTCGAGCGTACCACTGACATACGTAAGGTAAAACCAGATTGGCGCAGCGAAGAGCACCATATAAATGAGAAACTTCATAAAGCCCCAGAAAAAAGCGCTCCGGCGCATCCCATGGAGGATTTGATTGTTTTCCCGCGCCAGCCGTGCGATCTCTTCGAGTTTTTTTGCATTGGGGTCCATGAAGAATAATTATACCAATGCCCTCATAATATAAAAGGCCAGCCCACGCACTAATCTACACCCATTAAAATATTCCCTATTTGACGCTATAGCGTCAAATAGGGAATACGCTATGTTACATCGTTATCCTCATGTTTATCGCAACCCTTAGATTTTGGTGCCCTTGGCAGGAATCGGTCAGGCGTTCGCCCTGCGCCGTCGCGCAGGGCGCCGCACGACCCTGGCTCGCGGCCTCGCGTGCTCGCTCGACATCGCTGCGCCTTTCGATTCCTGCTCGCACAGTACGAAGGTACTATGCTCTCGGGCACAAAACCTCGCTTCGCTCACTTTTGTGCCCTTGGCAGGAATCGAACCCACATCTTTCCCTTAGGACGGGACTGCTCTATCCATTGAGCTACAAGGGCTACATTCGAACAGATACCAACTGTATCATGTCCGTAATGAGCATAAAACACTCGATTTCTTCGACTGCGACCAACTATGCACTTTGAAGTGAGCGGATAGTTCTAGTCATAATATAAAAAGGCCGAAATACTATCCGGCCTTCTTGTTTTCCCAACTTAGGTCCCGTTCATACATAAGTTCAACGCAAAATGAACGGGCTCATAAGTGTAGTCCACACATAACGAGTACGTTATGTGTGGACGAGCCCTTAGACAGTCACAGGCGCATCTTCTTCTTGATGCTGCCGTTCCAGCTCATAGAGAGCCGTCAGACCTTCGAAGAGACGTTTGGTAATCTCCGCCTCAGTGACGCCGAAGCGTGCACGAGGAGAGATGTCTGACGTCCCCGCCGCGTCCATCTGTGAATGCTCTCCGGATAGGCCGCGCGCCTGAAGATTGAGAGCCTTCGCCTTGGCCTTCAGGTGAGCCTCATCAGTCCCCCTGCGTGAAAGACGGGGGAATTGGACGAGTACGGACTGACGCTTGCCTGTGCCCATGTTGGTCGGACAGGTCGTCACGACGCCGTAAACGGGATGTCGGGCGAACGATACACCAGCCTTTTCCAAGGCCTTCAAGAGGTCTCCGAGAGACTTATCGACCTCCCCAAGATCTGATCCGTGCACGATTGAGATGATCCTCAAATGATCTTCTTCGCCGACCCAGATCATCTGTGTCTTGTCCGCAGAAAGCCATATGCCACGACCAAACGGCCATTCTGACGCGATGCCGCTCGTGGTCAGGTGATTGTCTGTCGTCATGTCATTAAACAAGAAATGATCCCGACGCATTTGCTCTGCTTCCTCTACGCTCATCTCGAGCGCATGTCCCGGCGTGAGACTTCGATACGAACCAGCGAATGGCAGCTGTGCGAATGCACTGACAATGAACGACTCAAACCGCAGTCGCTCCTCACGATTCATCGCACTCGGAAGATTCCAACCAGCCACATTACGTGCGACACGCGCACGCATGGACATCCGACCGAACTCAGGACTGATCCTGGTGAGTGTATATTCGCCGACGGGAATATCCCAATCATGCTCTTGGCGGGTGTCGCCAGAAATCCCGTGATACTCGCGTACGATTCTATCCAAGAAGAACGCAAAATCTTGCAAATCTTCCGGTCGAGTCAGGTATACGCCCACCTGCGCATCGTCATTTGCCAGGCCGGCGATAATAACGTCGAGCAGACGCAGCTGCATCTGCCTTGGAAGTGTCTGCGCCCACTGCAGCACCTCATCAGTGAAGTGCTTGTTGGCAAGCGAGACTCGCTCCGCATGGCGCAAATCAGCAAAACGTTGCACGACAATTTCCCAGTCTACCCGTATATACGCACTGATAGCCTCAGGCTTTGAGATTATCTTTTGAGTCATGATGTTCCTCGTGTGATTGGACGCATTGGTCCTTAACGATAAAGAAGCGGCATCGCCGCTTTTCGTAATGTAGCACAAAAAAATAGAGGTGGTCTGCCAAATCAACACCAAACCACACATTTTTTTAATTTAAAAGTTCGTGGTGTAACAAACCCACGATATAAAAACATTTGTCAAATGTTATGGTGCGATATGACACCGTGTCACACATCGATGTCGCCGCGATGTGCCAGTCCTAAAGGCTGAGAACCTCGCGTAGACGCGGCTCGTCGAAGCCAATGATGAGCTCGCCGCCGACATTGATCACCGGCACACCCATCTGCCCGCTCTTGGTGATCATTTCTGCACGCTTCTCGAGATCCGTCGCCACGTTATAGTCCTTGAACGCGATATGATTTTCGGTGAAAAAATCCTTCGCGTCATGGCAAAAATGACATGTAGGGGTCGAATAAATGATCACTTCTTTTTGTGCTGCCATATGCTTTAGGTTTTAGTCATGCGCTTAATAAGTATTGCCATTATATCACCTCCGCTCGCACTCGCCTGATGTGTAAAAATGTGTATATCTGTTCTAGTGCCCCACCCTTAAAATAGCTTGAACGCATTTCGCCGCCTGCCTGCCCGTCCGAAGCCGAGAGGCGAAGGAGGGCGACGGCGAGGAAGACCCCGCGAAAAATGATTGGAAAATGTACTGCTTTGGCGGCACATTCTTTTACGAAAATTCAAATTCAAAAATTGAAAAAGAAAAGGCCACCGCTCCCTCTCGGAAGTCGGTGGCTGTTGTCGGAGAACATGGTGCACGATCTAGTCGGCGTACACCGGAGCTCCGTGGAAGTTCGGCTTCTTCTCGCAGTTCGGACAGTAGGGCACAGTGTCGTACGTGCACTCGCCACCACCGCCAGTGAAGCCACGAAACCAGACCGGATGTGCGACCTGAGCGCCGAGGATTTCGGCACCACATTCCTCGCATTTCCAGCCGTCGCCGTTCTTCACGTAGTTCTCCATGTTGCCGGGTTCACGCTTCTCGGATTCCGGCTTCTCTTTCGGCGAGGGCTTGACGTTGACGATCTGACCGTCGAACACGAGGAACTGATCGGACTTGCTGTTCGGCCAACGACGTGCGATCTCCTCCTCCACAGCCCTGTCGTCCTCGTAGGGGCCGTAGACGCAGCCCAGATGCCAGTAGCCCCCGTACTTGGAGCCGAGCGGGATGAAAAACTTCATCGGTCTTCCTCCATTCTCAATGAGTGTTTTACTGAACCAAGCCACCCTGACTTGATTCCAAGTCAACTTAGCATTTTAGACTACGAAAGTCTAGAGGCGGCAAGCACCGCCGCTTGGGAGTGTTTGAAAAATGTTTCTTTTCCTATGTGGTGCGGGATGGGAGAATCGAACTCCCACTTACTGCTTGGGAAGCAGTCGTCCTACCACTAAACGAATCCCGCCTTCGCTCGCCGAAGCGAGCTACGGCGGGCACAGCCCGCAAGTAGTTCGCGAAGGAGAGTCGTTCAATACTATACCAAAAATCATCCAAACGGCACACGTACATACATATTCCCTATTTTATGCTATAGCGTAAAATAGGGAATATTTCATTGAACATGTAACGAATGTGTTGTACCCACTGTACGAACGCTTGGTTAGGTCCCGTTCATAAGGCTCACTTGTGCATATTATTCGTGGACGAGCCCTTACCATCGTGGAAACAGCCATTTGATCCAAGAGCCCCATGATGAGGTAGATGTCGCCGAAGTGGTGGCGGGGGCCGCTGGGTCCACGATGATGATGAGCCCTTCGCCCTGCTTGCCCATGCGATATTGGTGCCGCAAAGCGGCTTCCTTGCCCCGCTCGGTATTCAGATCAGCGATGTCGGCCCTGAGATCTGCTTCTCGCTGACTCAGGTCGGCGAGATACATGGCGGATTCCCGACTGAGTGCAGCTGACTCGCGCTCACGCTGGTAAATGCGCCACACGCCGGAGACACCCACCAGCACGAGCATAGCGAGCACAAGCATGAGTACTCGCCGCCAGAAGAGGCGTACTGGGTCAGTCCTTTGCGAAAATACGTCCATAGGATATAATCCTATCATCAATCGTATGAGTTTTCTTTTTCATCGCCGTACCCAAAAAATCGCCAAGATCCTGTGGGGCGTGATCGCCGTACTCATTATCGTGAGCATGGTCATCTTCTTCGCCCCGGGGGTCACAAATATTCTCTTGAGCTAATGATGGTGCATGCCAGTGGTGCATGCCAGGCATGCACATGTTTTTAGGGATTAGGTCCCGTTCATTTGGTGTTGAACTTCGGGACCCAACCTATCCCTGAACCTCAGCTACAAATTCAGGCGGAAGACTTGGCAGGACAGTGCGGATGCGCTGTTCAAGATCCTTGCGCGCGAAGGTTTCGTGGTCGAGGCGGTTTTCGATGCCGCCGATTTTGTTGTTGACGACGCCGATGATCTCATTTTTCGCCTTTTCGACCCTTTCTTCGACAATTTCTTCAACGTCTTCCCGCGTGACCATCCGGTCCTTCATAAAATTGAGTATCTCAAGCATGTCTTGATGATCTTGTTCCATGGGCTGTATTGTAAGGGCTCGTCCACACATAACGTACTCGTTATGTGTGGACTACACTTATGGGCCCGTTCATTTTGTGTTGCAGTTATTTATGAACGGGACCTAACACCTCACGATTCTCGGACAACCTTCAAAAATACATCGTGCGGGATATCCACCTTACCGCGGGATAGCATGCGCTTCTTGCCCTTTTTCTGTTTTTCGCGCAGTTTCATCTTGCGGGTGATGTCGCCCCCGTACATGTGCTGCGTCACGTCTTTTCGCATTGCCGAAAGGCGCCGCGATGCGATAATACGCCCATGCGAGCGCGCTTGAATCTTGAGCTCAAACATCTGCCGCGGCAAAAGCTCTTGGAGCTTTTCTACCATCGCCTCGGCCTCATGCTGCACGCGTCGGCGGGACACGATGCGGGTAAAGGGGAGTGCGAGCTCTTCGGCCACCAAAATATCGAGCCGCACCACATCCGCATCGCGCAGGCCGATTATTTTGTATGAGAGAGACGCGAATCCTGACGAGATGCTTTTGAGCTTGTCGAAGAAGCCGCGCATGAGCTCACGCAGGGGCATCTGTGCAGAGATCTGTGTCTTGCCATCGGGCAAAGTCTCCGTGTCACCGACGACCGCCTCATGATCATAGAGGAGCTGGGAGACTGCGCCTAGGTATCCAGGCGGAGTCATGACTTGGATTGCAGTCCAGAGCTCGCGCACACCCTTGGCCGTGCCATCATCAGGGAAACGCGCCGGCGCGTAGACATCTTCGACACTGCCATCCATATGGGTGACCTCGTAGACGGTCGTAGGCATCGTGACGACCAGGTCCATATTGAATTCGCGGCGCAGTCGCTCGGTGATGATCTCCATGTGGAGCATCCCGAGAAATCCGCACCGGAAACCCTTACCCATCACGCCCGAGGACTCCTCTTCATACGAGAGCGATGAATCACTGAGCCTGAGCCGCTCCAGCGATTGACGCAAGACGGGCAGATCATCCTGAGATTCCGGATACACGCTCGCCCAGATCACCGGCGTCGGAGAGTAGTAGCCAGGAAGGCCTGGCGCAGGATTGCGCGCCGTCGTGATCGTGTCGCCGACACTCGCGATGCCCGGCTTCTTGATACCGGTGACGATATAGCCGATCTCTCCTGCAGAGAGCGATTCTCGCGGTGACTCTTCGGGCGTAAGTACGCCGACTTCGAGCGCGTTGAAATCCGCATTGGCGGCGACGAAACGCAGCGTATCCCCTTTTGAGATCCTACCGCCAAAGATGCGCAGGTACACGATGACACCACGATGATCGGAATACCCGAAGTCGAAAATGAGCCCCTGAGCACCACGCTCACCTTCACTCGGTGCCGGAACGCGTTCGACGATTGTGTTGAGCACTTCAGAGACCCCCTCTCCCGTCTTACCCGAAGCACCGAGGATTTCGGATTCATCGATATCGAGGAGGAGCGATAGCTCGCTCTTGATCTCCGCAACCCGCGCATGGGGAGCGTCGATCTTGGAGACGACGGGGATGATGACAAGCCCGAGCTGCTTGGCGACCGAGAGCACCGAAAGCGTCTGCGCCTCCACACCCTGTGTGGAATCGACGAGGAGCACCACACCCTCGACAGCCGAAAGTGCCCGCGAGACTTCATAGGCGAAATCCACGTGTCCGGGCGTGTCGATGAGATTGAGCACATAGGACTGCCCTTTGTGGACCCAATTCATGCGTACCGGCTGCATCTTGATGGTAATACCGCGCTCGCGCTCGAGATCCATACGATCAAGGACCTGTTCCTGCATACGCCGTGCCTCAATGGTCCCCGTAAGCTCGAGCATGCGATCTGCCAGCGTGGACTTGCCGTGATCGATGTGCGCTATGATAGAAAAATTGCGGATATGTTGCATATCGTAGAGTACGATAACAAAAATTGGCACTGTTGCACAGTGCCAATGATAGTTCAGTCCTTTAGGACAAGTTTACCAGATTCGATCTCACAATGGCGCCACACGCCAGTGGCGAGAGCATCAGCACCACTCATCTCGAGCATCGCTCGACGTTCTAGTGTCGTCGGTTCGCCTCCATGCTGATCTATCCATTTCTGAATAGGGTAGATGTGGCGATTTGGGATGTACTTCTTTTCAGTGGGTTGCCACCCCTGATGGAAGATGAGCGTTGCTTTCTCACTCATACATACATGCCCTGCAGCCCACTCCATAAGCAATTCACATGAGGAGCCACATTCTCCCAGAACAGCGATGTTGAGATCATATCCGATAATCACCCATGTTGCATGTAGAAAATCCTCCAAAACACCGCCGTAGTTCATGTCGATGCCGCACACAGGCTCATCTCCTGTGCATCCAGTCGCTTTTTGCAAGATCACTCGATGTTCAGGTAGAAGTCCTCCTTTTTGCTCTTCGCCATGCGAAGAGCCAGAAACTGCCAATACGAAAAGTGCGCCAAGTGCAATCAGGATCAAATCCCGCAGCCAATGTTCCTTGAGACCCATGTCCGTAACTCCTTCCTATAGAGACCTCCAGCCGCACCCTGCGGCAGGTATAGTGTCGCTGCCCCGACTATGCCATTAGAGAAAAACAAAAGCAAGTTACGCGGTATTAGTCGGTTCAAGGGCGGGTGCCTTTCTAATGAAGCGCTGCTTGAGGGAAGATATCGTCTCATCGAGCTCTGTGTTCTTCAAAAGGGCGAGGACGATCACGGCGACGGCGATACCGATAAGACCTGCGACGAGCCCCTGGGTAAACACGCCTGCTGTCGTCCGACTTTCGACGATATACCCCGAAAGTGAGAGTACGCGATAGGTCACCGCCCCTCCGATAATCGATGCAGCGAGACTCTGGAAGGTGAGACGCAGCATCCGCTGGGACGCTATCGAAAAATCGCGCACAAAATGATAGTAGCCGATTGCAAACTGCGCGATCGCCCCGAGCGTGAATCCGAGGGTGAGCATGAGGACCGCAGTACCGGGGACGCTTTCCACACGCAAGAGTGATTCGATAAATGCATGGAATGTGGGGATCTTTTGGAACAAGATGACCGCCACTACCGCCGTCGTGACAGAGACCAGGATATTTGCCAGTCCGTAGAACAGGGGTTTTTTTGTGTTGCCGGATGCATAGTAGGTCCGCGCGATCAAAAGCGTGATGGACTGCGCCGTCAATGCGATCACAAATATCGCGAGCGCTGCA
>VGJQ01000012.1 GCA_016867375.1 Candidatus Kaiserbacteria bacterium
TGTCCGCACCAATGCCGTCTCGCGCAAACACGCCGAAGTGACGCGCGACATGTTCCCCGGCCGCGACATCGAATACGTGACCAACGGCATCTATCACCCGCGCTGGGTAGGCCAGGATATCCGCGCCGTACTCGACACACATCTTCCCGGATGGGCACAAGACCCGGTGAAGCTGCGCGATGTATTCGCCATTCCCGACGGAGAGATCGAAGCAGCCATGCGCTCCCAAAAGCAGACCCTGATCGACTGGGTCAACACGCAGCCGCGCTGCTTTAGCCATGCCGAAGCTTCCGCTGACGACCAATTCGATACTGATACACTCACCGTGGGCTTCGCGCGACGCTTCGTCTCGTACAAACGCCCCGATCTCATTTTCAAAAATATCGACCGTCTGCGCGCAATCGGTCACCGCAGGGTGCAGTTTGTCTTTGCTGGCCACTGCCACCCCGACGACGCCTTCTGCAACAGACTCCACGACGCGATCGCACACCACGACTGCGAACTACGCGGCCAGATCCGCACCGTCGTCGCTTCCGATTACAATCTCGATATCGCGACGCGCATGGTCCAAGGTGTCGACATCTGGCTCAACAACCCCGTCTCTCCGCGCGAAGCGAGTGGCACGAGCGGCATGAAAGCCGCACTCAACGGCGCACTCAATCTCTCGATCCTCGACGGATGGTGGATCGAAGGCTATGAGATGCAGCCGAAGTCAGGCTGGGGTGTGGTGGGAAGCTCCGGAGAAGGCGAAGAACACGACATGCACGACAATGCAGCCTTACTCGACGCACTCGAGGAAGCGATCAAGGATTACCATGACCAGCGCAGTGAATGGATGGCGCGCGTGAAAGCCGCTATCGCACTCGTCGGACATTTCAATACGCACCGCATGGTACGCGAATATCAGGAAAAGATGTGGTTGTAGGCCGTCCGTAAGGGCTCGTCCACAAATAACGTACCCGTTATGTGTGGACTATACTTATGGGCCCGTTCATTTTGTGTTGAACTTCGGGCCGATGTTATGAACAGGCCCTAATCCTCCTTCAACACATTCCACGAGGACATAGAGACTCTGGCTGACAATTTTCCCAATTGGGAAAATTGTCAGCCACTACTTGAATCTGCATGTGAGGCATATGCACGAGCATTGCATTCAATTCCGTACGCCTACAATGCTTATGTATACGACGATCGCGGCATACCGAGCATATCAGCGATAAAATCATACGTCTCGTGATAATCCTTGACTGGGTGTGTCGGGATAATGCCGATCACCGTCTCGTCGTTGCCACCGGGAAAAATCGCGTCGCCAACGTAGACACACTCATCAAATTTCCAACTCATTCGTTCAACGAGTTGACGCACGTTATACCCCTTATTCATTCCCTTGATGTATATATCGAGATTCGTCGTCCCGCCGATGGTGATCTCGAGATCATACTCATTGGCCAATTTCTCGACCTCTTCATGCAGGTCCGCCAGGACTTTGCGGCGTTTGGCAAAGTCCGGATCAAACTTCTCTTTGAGGTTGATATCGGCATGCTGACTGATGAAGCTAAACGCCATCTGGCATCCTCTATCCTCCAACAAATCGTTTTCGTCGGGCACTATAGTAGGCGTGTGCACGCGAGCGAGTGTGACAAACCGCCGCACCGCGTCTTTTTGCCTCTGATTCAGGAGGTGTTCCCAGATGAGCGTACGATCCTTATCATAGGCACGATTGCCGTTTTGTGTGAGCGAGTAGTAGCGTCCTGTACTCGCTTCGGTAAGACGACTCCAGATATTCTCTTCGCTGGACCCCGAGACGATGATCACATCGGCGCGACCGCTCAGTTCGACAAGAATGTGCTCATGCTCCGGCGCGATCGGCGATTTGCTGCGCGTGAGCGTATTGTCCATATCGAAAAAAAAGTGTTTGGGCATACGTGGCATTATTCGATGAACTGAAATTCCCGGAACACCCGCTCATACATACCGATCACCCGACGCGCCTCGCGATTGTTGAGCAGAAGGCTCGTGCCTTCATGGGCGATCTTGTTGCGCACACGATGTGCCTCCCACGCCATATCGATCGTATTGAAATCGGCGCGCTCGACACTGCGCATCTTGTCCCCCATCGTCTCGCCGCGATACCCGAGTACGTCGAGAAGCTCATTGAGCATAATGTCAGACTCAAGGATGGCGAGACGCCAGTTTTGTTCGTTGTCGCTGATGATCTGCTGCATGATCCTGTTCCAGCGCATCTGCGTGCGAGAGACATCAAGTGCCTGGATCGTATGTGCGGAGGCGGCAAATTTTTCCTCCTCGGCCTCTCGGATCTGTTTGATACGCATCGTGCAGTAGATGATAAACGCGATGAGACAGAGTGAAATAAACACCGAAAAGAATACAAAGCTCACCCACTTCTGATAGAGCGGGTACTGAGTGCTCGCAAGCGACGTCTGATTGAGAAAACTGATCATCTGCCCAAATCCGACCGGTTGCGCTATCGGATTGACTGCTGGCACGAGACTCCCCGGCTGTCCAGGGACCAATGCCGTACTGGCAGCGCCCGGCAGCCATTGAAAGAGCGCAGTCCCCATAAATTGGGCAACCGTCCCAAACGCGCCGAGTAGTGTATCGGATTCGTTCATTACCTTGTATTATACCCCACCAGAAAAAGGCACCGGTACACAGGTCAGACTTGTGTACTTATGCACGCTCAATATCAGTACCTATAGTAAAAAGGATATCCTCGCGGCGGTGTGGCGCGATGATCTGGAGACCCACCGGGAGATCGGTACCATCGCGGACGACTGTGCCCATAGGCACGGAGATCGCGGGGACGCCGGCGAGGTTGGCAGGTGTCGAGAAGATATCTTCGACATACATCGAAATCGGATCGGATTTTGAGCCGAAGGTGAACGCCGGGGACGGATTGGTCGGCGTGACGATCGCGTCGACGCTCTGGAATGCTTTTTCAAAATCCTGACGGATGAGACTGCGTACTGCGCGTGCCTTGCGGTAATACGCATCCGCATAGCCGGATGAGAGTACAAACGCACCGAGAAGGATGCGGCGGCGCGCTTCCGCACCGAAGCCAGCACCGCGCGTCTTTGTATACACGTCCCTGATCGCTTCTGCCGGTACAGAGAGCCCGTAGCGGATGCCGTCGAAGCGTTCGAGATTGGTCGAGACTTCGGCCGGCATGATGATGTAATACACGGCGAGCGAATACGGGACATTGGGCAAGTCGATATCGATGATCTCATACCCGGCTTTTTTGAGCTTCGCCAGAGCTTCTTCAAATCGCGCAAGGATGTCGGGATTGGTGCCTTCGGCAAGGAACGAACGCGGGACACCAATTCTCTTCGGTGTAATCGCCGACATATCGTTTGTCAAAAGTCTGACTTTTGACATGTTCGGTGAATCGGGAAGCGTGGTGCCATCATAGGGATCGTTACCCTTGATCGCATCGAAAAGAATTTTCGTGTCTTCTACCGAGCGCGTAAGCGGCCCGATCTGATCGAGACTGCTCCCCATCGCCATGAGTCCATAGCGCGATACTGCACCATACGTGGGCTTGAGGCCGACAAGACCGGTAAATGATGCTGGCTGGCGGATCGAGCCGCCCGTGTCGGAGCCGAGCGCCGCGAGCGCCATATGAGCCGCGACGGCAGCAGACGAGCCGCCGGATGAGCCGCCAGGCACGCGCGAAGTATCGATCGGATTCTTGCTCGGCCCGAATGCAGAATTTTCCGTCGAGCTGCCCATCGCAAACTCGTCCATGTTGGTGCGGCCGAGAAAGACCGCCCCTTGACTCTTGAGTTTCTTCGTCACCGTTGCATCGTAGGATGCACGATACTGTTCGAGAATCTTCGATGCCGCACTCGCGATGCGGCCTTCGATGAGGATGTTGTCTTTGATCGCAAGCGGGATACCAGTAAGCGGGTGTATCTCGCCACGCGCGATCATCCCATCGGCATGCTTCGCTTCCGCGCGCGCGGAATCTTCCCATACTTCGAGGTATGCGTGGATCTCCGGATTCTTCTCGCGGATAGTATCGAGATATGCATCCGTAAGATCAAGCGCGGAATACTTTTTTGCATCAAGGTCCTTGCGCGCAGTCGCGATAGTGAGCGTGGAAATATCCATACAATACAAAATTAAAACATAAAATATGAAATATGAAATGGGAGACAGGTCGAGGACATCGGGGATTTTGCAAGCATCGTTTTTATTTTAAGTTTCATTTTTTTTATTTCTACTCACCACTTGCTTAACCGCAATACGATCGCCCTGCCGTGCAGGAGCGGCACTGAGAAGCACCTCGGTATACGTGCCGCTTTCATGCGGATTTTCATCAGCGCGCATGACATTGCGCACTTCTTCGCCAAGGCTTCGAAGTGTAAGCAGTTTATCTGCCGGCACACTTTGTATCATTTCAACAAAGGTAAGGATGGAGGGCAGTTCCTTTTGAAGCTTGCCGATCTCTTCGTCGGAGATTGCGAGGCGCGTAAGCTCGGCAAGCGCGCGGACGTTTACCCCGTTCGAGATATGGGCTTCGTCTCCAGACATTGGATCTGTCTTTTCTCTAATGGGGTCGATGATGGGCTTTTCGTCGTTCATGAGGTGTACTATACCAAAATCTAAGGGCCCTGCATCCTCTCCGAGAATGTAGGGCCCTCATATTATATTAGCGAACTCGAACAGGCACGCGCCCGTCTTTCCTTCGCTTCTCCCCATGGAGTCTCTCCCTTTCCTTCCTGATCTTTTCACTGAGGTCAATATGACCCCAGCGATCAGCTGATGGTTTGCGGCCGAGCAATCGGCCAAGCAGTGTTGAGAGGGGCATTAGGGACCTCCGATACCTAAAGCAAGACGGAATTGCCTTACTAAGTGTAAGTATACCACACCTATTCCCGATTTGCAAGTATGCGTAAAAATTGGCTCTCTGTCAAGACTTTTACGCCCAGCTCCCGCGCCTTGTCGAGCTTGGATCCAGCCTCCTCCCCCGCTACCACATAGTCGGTCTTTTTGGACACTGAGCCGGCTATCTCACCGCCGTACTTGCGCACCATCTCTTGCCCTTCCTCGCGTGTAAGAGTCGGCAAAGTGCCCGTGAACACAAACGTCAATCCCGTAAGGCGTCGCCTTACGGATGGAGACGTTTTCTGGGGGTTTTGGATCGTGATGTGCTTGAGGAGTCGCGCGAGCATCTTTTTATGTTCGCTTTGTGCAAGCCAGGCATGCACAGAGTGCGCGACGATATCGCCGACGCCGTTGATCGCCATCAATGCTTCTTCGGAAGCAGATGTCAACTTTTCGATCGATCGAAAATGTTCCGCGAGATCGCGCGCGGTCTCTTCGCCCACCTGCGGGATCGAAAGTGCCGTGAGCACACGATGAAGCGGCACGTCGCGCGAAGCTTTGCGGATCGCCTCCACTGCATTCTTGGCAGAGAGTTCGGCAAATCCTGGAAGTGACAGAAAATCACCCTCCTGCAGCTCAAACACTTCGTCGAAGTGATCGATGATACCCTCATCAATGAGGAGTTCGGCAGTTTTTGTGCCCAGCCCGTCGATATCAAACGCTTTCTTCGAGATGAAATAGGCAAACGCACGCTTGCGCTGCAAGATGCCACCCTGGTCTACACAGCGCCAGGCAGCGGTACCTGGCACACGCTCGATTGATCCATCGCCGCCGCACGCATCAACATGCGTCGGCCATTTAAAAGGCGTCGCCTTTTTTGGGCGCAGCGCGGGCACGACCGCGACGATGTCGGGGATGACGTCGCCCGCCTTTTGGAGGATCACGGTGTCGCCGATGCGCACATCGAGTCGCTTGATCTCGTCTTCGTTGTGGAGCGTGGCGCGCGAAACCGTGGTTCCTGCGACCGAGACCGGGCGCAAATGTGCGACCGGCGTCACGACACCGGTGCGCCCGACCTGCAGCACGATATCTTCGAGAATTGTCGTCACCTGTTCGGCGGGGAATTTGAAAGCGATCGCATAGCGCGGACCCTTGCCTGTATATCCGAGCCGCTCCTGCAGATCACGCTCGTTTACCTTGACGACGATGCCGTCGATCCAGTATTCCTGATGCCTGCCCTTTTTGCTCCATGATTGCCAGAAATCGATCACACCATCTATGGTCTTGGCGAGATGGTATTGTGTATTGACCTTGAATCCGAGCGCGCGCAGGTACTCGATCTCTTCCGATTGCGTCTGAGGCATGTCTTCGGAAGTGCGTGCTACGTCGTACACAAACGTGTCGAGCTTGCGGCTCGCGGTAATACGCGGATCAAGCTGGCGAATCGACCCGGCAGCCACGTTGCGTGGATTTGCGTACAAAGGCTTTCCCTCGCTTTGTTGTTTTTTGTTTAATGTTTCCAAGTTTTTTCCACTCATCCACACTTCCCCCTCGACGATGATGTCGATGGGGCGCGTAAGCGAAAGAGGCACGCTCTCGATCGTACGGACATTGTGGGTGACATCCTCTCCTATCTCGCCATCGCCGCGCGTCGCCGCGGTGACGAGCAACCCCTTCTCATAGGTGAGGACGACTTTGAGACCGTCGATCTTGAGCTCGCAGAGATACGTCGGCTTGTTGGAGGTCAGACCTCCATGTGGAGGTCTGACCTCCAACAAGCGTTTGACGCGCGAGTCAAATTCACGGATTTCTGTGGGAGTAAATGCATCGCCAAAAGACCACTGGCGCACCGCATGGCGCACTTTTTTGAATTGCGGAAGCGCCGTGCCCGCGACGCGCTGCGAAGGGCTATCAGGTGTCACGAGCGTGGGATATTGCATCTCAATCTCGACCAATTCATGCTTGAGCGAGTCGAGCGCCTCGGCAGATATCTCTTCCTTGTCGTATACGTGATATTGCGTACGGTAGTGATTGACTGATTTCTTCAGCTTTTCATACCGATCGCGGACGTTTTTTGGAACTGTCATGGCTACAGCATATAGCCCAATGCCGTACGTGGCTAGTAGCGCAATTCGACCGAGCGCTGGAGTGCCTGGAGCGAACCGATCTGAGCACACGAGGTGTTGAACCCATCGGCATGGACGAGCGTCCGAATCGCCGGCGGAGCGAGCGTGCAGAGGCCCGCAGGACTGATCGTACCCTGGCATTTCAAGACACTTATATTGACGCACCTGCCGTTGAGCTCGAGCTGTGTAGTGACCGTATACGGATACGGTGTGGGATCATTGGGCGCCGGACGACCTGCCGAGGTAATGGCTTGTCCAGCACACTTGTACTGATCTTGCGGGTCCGGCGGCGTCGAGGTGCCAAAATAACTGAATCGTATATCCCAATACAGCGCGCATTCGGCAGCAGCATCAGCCGCATAGAATGCGTATTGCGAATCGCGTCCGATCGATGACAGTTGGATCTGTTTGGCTGAGATGCTGAAGATCGAAGTACCTAGAGTAAGAGCGATCGATGCCGCAATAGCTGCAAGCAATAGCGTAAATCCAGCCTGCCCACTCCTCGCTTGCCGCTTGCCTTGCTGATGGTGTGGATGATGATTCATACATTAGCCGTTACTGACCCAGCGATAGAGATTCTCATAAATAGTGATCGTGCGCATCGGGTATGAACTTGTACGCCATGTCACCGTCACCTTCAGCAATATCTCGTCGGTCGATCCTGGTACATATGAGGCATGCACGACGCGCGTAAATCCCGTATTTACCCACCCTGCATTATACGCGTAGAGAGTACCATTAGTCTGAAGCGGAGGACATGAACCGATGCATGGCGTCATCGCATTGTTGGTCGTGTCGATGATAAAGTCTTGGTCGACAGGAATCGAACCGAAAATATCGACCGGATTGGAAGGACTCGTCAGGGCTATCGTGAGGATCTGGCCGTCGCGCACGCTGCGCACTGCCTCGATCGCTTCCTGTGCAAGATGGGATGCAGTGATCTGATCGCGTGAATAATATGCTGTCTTGAGGCTTTGCGCCGTGAGGGCCATCGGTTCGACGACAGCCATCATGAGAATTGTGATAGCGATCAAAGTCTCGACCAAGGTAAACCCTTTTTTTTGTTTTTTAGGGCTCGTCCGGAAATACATTGATCCTATATGAATCAGTGCGCGTCGAATACGGCCGCGACGATTGAGCAAAAAGCGAGGCGTACCCGAGGTACGATGAGCTTTTTGCGATTGAGGAGTGGTTGTAGTCGGCGATGCAATGAGCTCAGAGAGGTTTAATGTATTTCCGGACGAGCCCTTATTTGCTGTTTCTTTTTTGCCCATACATTAAAGATCGAGTATACGCTGAACGGCCGTTGCTTGGATATGAAATGTCGACGTGAGCTTGGTATTGAGACCTCCGGCGACTCCGCGCACCTCGATCACCGCTTTCGGTTGAACGGTATCACCGCGCGTCGTCCCCACCACATAGAACTGCATGTCCGTGATGGAAATCTCGGGAGCCGTGATGCGTACCCACGTAGCACCGCCGTCTTCCGAACGCTGGATGTATCCGTTTGCCGAGCCCGTCGGGGGGACAAATGAATACACATGTTGATCGGTGGTCGTCAGAGAACTGCCGCCATGCGACTCGAAAGCGAAGTAGGTATTGCCGTTGCTACAATCTTGCGGCAGACTCAGCGACCCACCGGGACCGCAATGAAACGTGCTGCCTGCACGCATGGAACGCACCATACTATCGAGTGTGACATTGAGATTGTTCATGACTGATTGCAAAGCCTGGGCCTTGCGATTGGCGGTCGTAAGTGAGATGAGAGCGCCTGCCGACACGAGCATCACGACAGCAAAGAGTGCGACGGCCACCATCATCTCGATGACCGTAAACCCTTTTTGTTGTTTTTTGTTTTGTGTTTTTTGTTTTTTCATCCTATTGTACGGACATTTGGCCATTGGCCGGTATCACGATGCTTTTTATATTGCCACGCGGCGCCTGCATGATGACGCGCGATGTCCATTTGCAAGCGCTTGGTTGCAGCCTACAGGAGACACCGTTTGCGCTGATGTGCGCGTCCGGCTCCGGGCGCTTGAAGAGAATATCAAGTCTGCTGAGGGTGCAGTCCTCGATCCCGCTACTGGCAGAGTCTGTAGAACACAGAGCACTGATGCGGAATCCGCGCGTGATCGTATATGACTGGACGAGCTCTCCCGTATCATAAATGCCGTTCTGATTGACATCGGCAAAGAGAATGTACGTGGTAGGACTTGACGCAAGGAAATACACGCCGTATGCGACATTGAAATTGCCTTGATAATTCTGGACCGAAATCCCGTACTGCTGCGCCTCGCGGAGCGTGAGCGCCAGATCATAGGCGAAATTGTTGAGGATGAATTGGCCGCCCAGTCTCCCGCTGTCCACCAAGATCACGCCGCTTACGACAATGACAATACTCGTGACCACGAGCATCTCGATCAAAGTGAATCCTCTGGATACACTTGTACGAACCAAAGTGAATCCTCTGGATACACTTGTACGAGACAGAGTGAATCCTCTGGATACGGAGGCATGCAACTGCATAATACCTCGGCGTAAGATCAATGTGTGCATACGGCGATGCATCTGTGCTGTGTCTCGATTTTTTGGCAGTGACATCATATTAGAAAAAGAGAAGGGAAAGACCGTACATGTTTGCATACCATACCAGCACACAGCTTGCGACCAAAAACGGCCCGAATGGCACTTCGCTTTCCATTGTAAACCGTCGCCCCGAGCCTCCCAAATGAGTTATCCCACGCCCACTTCGCAGATACCCGAGTGGCAGCAGGACAAAGATACTCACCAGAGCCCCGATCACAAATGCGAGAAACACTGCATACAGGCCCAGCGGCACATCGAGAAGCCATCCGATACCGAGCGCAAGCTTGGGATCACCGAGCCCCATCCACCTACCCCCCGACATCGCCCACAGAGCAAAAAGTGGGAGCGCCGTGATCGGCCCGGCGCATAGAGTCAGGATAATCTGCACCGTATCCGTCCCCGGCGGCAGACCTGCAAAAGACAGTGCCAGGGCAAGCACCGCGAATGAATACGCCCACTCGTCGGGAATGATGGTATGACGCATGTCGTATACCGTGATCATCACCAAAAGCGATACGATGGCCAAGCTGAAGAGTTTGAATACGATGTGTAGGGGCGCAAACCCGATGATAGCAAACAGTATCGCCGTCGATACCTCAACGAGCGGATACTGGAACGAGATCCATGCGCGGCAAGAGCGGCACCGACCGCGCAAAAGCACCCAAGAGAAAACCGGGACCATGTCGTACCATCGCAGCTGTGCGCTGCATGCCATACATCCGCTCCTGCCGCCGACAGACCGTGCACCATGCCGCAAGATGACGACATTGAGAAAACTCCCCACGATGAGGCCAAACAATCCGAAGATGAGTGCCTCTGAAATCATGAGAAATGGTGGGGACAGATCTAAAGAGCCCTACCGCTTTAAACAATAATCATACGGTGGACCGCCCGCGACCGTGCAATTGGCTGATGGCACGGCGCCGACACCAATGACATCTTGCGTCATGTAGTTGGCATATTCTGTCTGTCCTCGGATGAGATACCCCTCGCACTTGACAACACCACATGCAACGGGCGTAGCAGCGCCATTGGTGGACTGGTAGGTGTACGCGTAGCTACCTGGATCACTCGGCAAGCCTTTGATATAGCCGGCATTGAGCGCAGTGCCGAGCGCTGCCCACGTATTGGCCGGCGGATAAGTCGAACTATTGCTGGAATAATACAATTCAAGCGCCGCTTGCACCGACTTGAAATCCGCCAAGCGACGCGCGTCACGGCTCTTTGCACGAGCGGTGCCGGTAGTGGCAAGCACGATAGAAGCCAATATACCGATAATAGCGATAACGATGAGTAATTCGACCAAGGTGAAACCTTTTAATTTATTTTGGCGAAACAAGGCAGGACTGCTCTGTATCGCATACTTAGATGTATAGTGAGCCATTAATCTTCATTGTACACGGACAACATCCCTTTGCTCCCTTACACTGGGGATAAGGTGTATGCACGGGACCTAAGCGCACAAAAAACAAAGACTCCCGACGAGGGAGTCTTTGTTGTCCTCTCGCAAGACAATTACGGCTTGGCGCAGTAGTTGTACGGAGCAGCTGTCGATACCGTGCAAGTGGTGAGAGTTCCCGAATCCACTTGAGCATAGGTGACACTGTTTGTTTCGGTGAATGCTTTGAGCACATACCCCAAGCATGCAACAGCTGAGCACGCCGCTGGTGTCGAGGCGCCATTGGTAGAGACATACGCGTAGTAGTATGAGGTGCTATTTGTCGGATCCGTCGGAACCGCAGCAATGTAGCCACCTGTGGTCAGACCAGCGAGCGCAGTGACGGTTGCAGCACCGCTCGTGGTGATCGTACCCTGTACAGGATACGTACTGCTATTTGCATCATAGTAAAGCTCGAGAGCAAGCTGGAGCTGTTTGACATCGGACACACGGCGGGCATCGCGGCCTTTCTTGCGGGCGGTATTGAGCGATGCGAGCACGATAGAGGCAAGGATGCCGATGATCGCGATCACGACGAGCAATTCAATGAGCGTGAAGCCGCGAGAAGATTTATTCATATGATTTCTCTAAATAATTGTATAACTAGTAATAACGCTGATAAGGGCTCGTTCACGAATAACGTACCCGTTATTCGTGGACTACACTTATGGGCCCGTTCATTTGTGTTGAACTTATTTATGAACGGGACCTAAGGTGTGTATACGCATTGTACCTTACTTCCCCTTCGGGACGCCAGAGCCTGTGGATAATTAGTGATGTCGCCCCTAGAAGGAAGCGGCGATGTTGTAGATGGGGAGGAGGACTGCCGCGAGGAGGAATGCCACACCGAGGGCCAGGATGACGATCATGAGCGGCTCAATGAGGCCGATGAGTGTGTCAACGGCGCCATCGACTTCACGGCGATAGAATTTGGCCATGGTATCGAGGATCGGACCCATACTACCGGTCTCCTCGCCGATTTTGATCATCGCCACCATGATACCGGGCAGTTCTCGGTGCTTGCGGAGGGACTCCGAAAGTGGCATGCCACTTTTGACGTCAGCAGTTGCTTCGTTGATGACGCTCTCATACACAGGGTCTCCGACGACCGAAGCAGTGATCTCGAGCGCATGCAGGATCTGAATGCCGCTTTTGAGCATCGTCGCGAGGTTGTCGGCGATGCGTGAGAGTGCAATCTTCTGGTAGATCACGCCGACGGCGGGGATTTCGAGACGTGCGCGCGCGAGGACAGTCTTGCCGTTTTCGGTGCGGCTATAGTTGATGAAGAATGCGACACTCGCCCCGAGCACGACAAGGATCAGCAAGATGTAGCGGCTCATGAAATCCGAAAGGCCGATCACTGCTTTGGTATAGATGGGCAGCTCCTGTCCGGTATCAGTGAGCATGTCCGAGAGATGCGGCACGATGACGGTCATCATGAGGATCATGACTGCGATGAAGGTGACGACGATAAACGCCGGATATACGAGCGCATTGCGCGCCTTGGTCACCATTTCATAGTTGCGATCGAGGTACCCGGCAAGGTATTCAAACGTCTTATCGAGGCTGCCCGACTCCTCGCCCGCGCGCACCATGCTCACATAAAAGGGTGAAAACATGTCCGGGTGCCTTGAGAGCGCCATCGAGATGGAGCTTCCACTCTGGATATCGCTCGTGATTTCAGTGAGCTTTGCGGCAAGAGTAGGCGTACGTGCTTCGGCGGCAAGCAATTCAAATGCGCGCAAAGCCGAGACTTGCGCTTCGAAAAGCGTCGTGATCTGGCGACTGATCATCACGATATCGGCATTGGTGACTCTATTGAAGAGCGAGACGTTGAAATTGAGGAGGGAAGCCTTTTTGCCGGCAGGATCGATCTTGGAGATGACGATACTCCTGCGCTGAAGTGCTGCTATCGCCAGGTCGATGTTGACAGCATCGATGGTGCCCTGCCGCTCATTCCCCTCGGCGTCGATACCTGTGTATTCAAAGATTGCCATATGAGATTAGAGCAGTTTGTTGAGGACGTTGGGATTGAGCGAATACTGATACGCGGTCTCTACCGTGATCTCGCCGCGCGACACGAGATCAGCGAGCGAGCGATTCATATCGATCATGCCCTCGGTAGAGCCTGTCTCAATGACCGTATCGATCTCGTGGGTACGCTTTTCGCGGATGAGATTGGCGACGGCTTTGTTGTTGATGAGAAGCTCAAATACCGGGATGAGGCCGCCGGACACCCGAGAAACGAGACGCTGCGAGAAGATGCCGCTGAGCGATGCGGCCAGCTGGAGGCGGATCTGATCCTGCTGCCCGGCCGGGAATGAGTCGATGATACGGTTGATTGTCTGGGAGGCGTTGTTGGTATGGATGGTCGAGAAGACGAGGTGTCCCGTCTCTGCGGCCGTCACGGCTGCCGCCATCGTCTCGGCATCGCGCATTTCACCCACGAGAATGACGTTGACGTCTTCGCGGAAGGATGCATGCAATGCCGATGCAAAATCCTTGGTATCGAGCCCGAGCTCGCGCTGGTTGACGATGGACTGCTTGGGCTCATAGATGTATTCGATCGGATCTTCGATCGTGATGATGTGCTCCATGCGCTCGGTATTGATCGATTCGACGAGCGCCGCCAAAGTCGTCGTCTTGCCTTGCCCCACCGGACCCACGACGAGGAAGAATCCCTGCGATTTGCGCGCGAAAGAAAGGAGGATATCCGGGAGATTGAGCTCCGCGATCGTGCGGATGGTCTTGGGGATGAAGCGCAGCACGATGCTGAGCGCTCCGCGCGTGTAAAAGGCATTGCCGCGAAGACGCGTCCCCTCGGGAGTTTCATAGGCGAAATCAATCTGTTGGTCTTTTTCAAGGTGTTCCATCTGTGCAGGATTGATGAGGCACTTGAGGAATCCTCTGGTGTCTTCGTCGGTCAACAGCGGCTCTTTGAGCATCGGCGAAAGCGTTTTGTTGACGCGGATCGTCGGGTGTGTGCCCCTGGTCAAGTGCAAATCCGACGCGCCTTCATGAAGCACGACATTGATGTATTTTTTGAGTGTGGGTGTGTAATCCATATTAGTTGATAGTTGTTAGCTGATAGTTGTTAGTGAGCGGCAAAAAACGACGGTGAAACTCCTCCTGCCAACTAACAACCAGAACTGCCAACTGTATTTCATATTATGCCTTACGATGCTTCTGAAGCTCCTCACCGACCCTGTTGACAACTTCGGACGGGAGAAGCGTCGCTTTGATGAGAAATGCGTCTGCACCCAAGTCTTTGGTGCGCGCCGCCTCTGCATCGCTGCTTTGATTCGTGAGGGCGATTTTTACGGCATCCTGCGCAAGCTTTTCATTGTGCATACTATCGAGAAATGAAAAGCCGTCGCACTCGGGCATGATGAGGTCAAACAAGACGACATCGGGCTTGTATCCGCCGCGCAGTGCGGCGAGCGCATCACATGCAGCGAGATACGATTGGATTTCGTATCCCTGCTGGGTAAACTTCATGGCGTACATATCTACCAAGAACTTGTCGTCGTCGACCATGAGGACCTTCGCCTTCGCACCTGATTCTGTTGGAGTTGTCATAATAGTAAGTATAGATGGATTACTGGTAATCATGCTTGCGCATCTTTTTCAGATTCGGAGAGGACGGCCTCGCCGACTGCAGGCACATGTTCCTCTTGGTCCTCATCTGAAAGCATGAGCGAGCTTAACGTATTAATCTCCGAAAACGGAATAAGTTTGCGGAATGCTTTCATCATAGCATCTTCCTGCATCGTCAACATGCCCTGAGCGCGTGCCACGGCCCACAGCTTGGAGTCGGCAGGACTCGAGAGTACGACACGCTCGAGATCATTGGACATCTCAAGCACTTCAAACACGGCCAGACGGCCATGCATGCCGGTCGGAGAAGTCGGCGTACTTTCAGGCTCATAGACGAATTCAGGGATGGGAAACCGATGCTGCGGCGGGAGCGATTCCTGCTGCGTCTCGATATTTTTCCGGTCGCTCAGGCTCAGTGGCACCTGTGTGCCGGTGTCTTTGGTGAGTGTGCGTACGAGTCGCTGCGCGACAGATGCGATCAATACCGGCGGAATGAGATACGGCTCGACACCCATGTCGATAAGGCGCGGGATCGTGCCGACGGCGTCGTTGGTGTGGATGGTCGAGAGCACGAGGTGACCGGTGAGCGCTGCCTGGATGGCGAGCTTGGCTGTCTCTCCATCGCGGATTTCGCCCACCATGATCACGTCGGGGTCTTGGCGGAGTGTGGTGCGCAGACCATTGGCAAAGGTATATCCGATTTCCGGCCGCACCTGAGACTGGATGACGCCATCGACGTGATATTCGATCGGATCTTCGAGCGAGAGGACGTTTTTGCGTTCACGATCAAGCTCGGCAAGGAGCGAATAGAGCGTCGTCGATTTACCCGACCCCGTGGGACCGGAGATGAGGATGAGCCCATGCGGACGCTCGATCGCTTTGCGCATGATAGAGAGATTACGATCTCCCAATCCGATATCGCTCAGCGGGACGAATCCCTGCTCGCGATCGAGGATGCGTATCACGATCTTTTCGCCGTTGTATGAGGGGAAGGTAGACACGCGAAAGTCTATCGGACGATTGTCGACCGTCGCACTGAAACGCCCGTCCTGCGGCTTGCGCGCTTCATCGAGACGGATGGATGCCAGTACCTTGATACGCGCCACAAGCCCGCGATGCGCGGCTATCGGCAATATGACGCTCGTATGCAGATCGCCATCGACACGATAGCGGACGCGGACGCTGTTGGATTGAGGTTCGATATGGATGTCGGAGGCTTTGCCATCGACTGCATACCGCAAAATGGTCGATACGATCTTGATCGTGGGCGCATCTTCCTGGATATTGATCCCCTGCTGGCCATCAGTATTGGCGGCTTCGTTTGAATTGATATCGAGTGCGACAGCCTCGGATGCGGCACCGGCGCTTTTTGCCTTTTGGCTCTGCTCATTTTCCAAATCCGACACAGCCCGATCGACTTCCGCGCCCAATCCTCGATACATCGTGATGACGCGATTGAAATCTTCGGTAGAAATCCTAAAGATCTTAAACGGCATGCCCGAGACACGGGTGATGAAGTTGAGCGCGTCGACGCCGTGAATATCTTCGGGATCGACCATCCCCACTTCGAGCACACCCTCGACGATGCCGATGGGCACGAGCCGGTAATGCTGCGCCGACTCTTCGGGAATATAGTGCAGCACGTCGTATGGTACCTTGTGATCACCGAGGTTCCGCAAGGGTACATCGCCGTTGGCCGCTACAGCGTTCTCATCAACCTCTTTCTCAGGCAGTACTATGTTTGCGATGGCAGACATACCGAAAACCTATTGCCCCGGGGATGATTGGAGATTTGGCAATAATTGAAGCTTTCCCGATGAATGAGGCGAGGAAAGAGTAGTCACCGAGCCGGTCGCGGCCTGCTGTGCCTGCGCAGAGGGGATCGTATGATCAAGCGGTGCAAAAGGGTCGGGGCGTCCCACCGGTTCAGGGATGATCTTTGTGCTGAAATCTTTGAGGCTTATGAATGAAGGATTTGAAAATATGACGTCATCGAGACTGACCGCGCGCAACGCCAGGAGAATCTCGAGAATACGCTGCGTGTCTTTATCGACCGGGCCTGCAGTCACGGTGCCGCCGACAACATTGCTCGTCCCTGCAGTGTTGGAAGTGACGATCGTGGTACTCGACGATGTCTGCGACATGCCATACCATAGGGCGCCCGCCGCGAGCACCGCGATGCCGATGAGGACCATTTTGTGTTGCATGAGGTTGCCAAACATACTACTTGAGCCAATAGGTCTTAATAGTAATCTTGAATTCGTAGAGTGGGGCACCGCCGGACACGCCGCCATCCCGACTGATCGAGAGCTCCATGAGATCGACGATGCGGAGACTCGCCTCAAGATCCTTCAGGAAGTTCTCGAAATTGGCATAGGTGCTATGTGTGGTAAAGCGAAGCGTGAGTGAATCGTATTCTTGTCGGTCGGAGCCGATGGTCGTCGCGGAAACGTCTGATGCCACGATAGTGCCCGAATTGGTGACATCGACATTTTCGAGCGTCATACCATGCCGTGACGCAAGGCTATTGAGATCGAGAATGAGTCCGATGTTGTCGACATGATCCGGCAAGAGCTTCTGGAGACGATCGATGTCATTGGGGTCAAATGCGTTGTAGCGTGACAAAAGCGACTGCTTGAGCGCCTGGAGCTGTGCCGCCTTGTCGAGCGCCTGGTCGTATTGCGCAATCTGTCCCTGCTGCTCGCTCACCGTGTCATATGCTGGCTTCGTATAGAGAAAGAAGATCGTCCCTGCCAACGCGATGAATAGTATCGATAAGAGTCCGCGTGTCATAGATTATTGTTGGGGGGACGTCTCAGGGGACGCAGGAGTCTCCGTAAATGGTGAAGAAGGCACCTGCACTGGCTCCGTAACAATCGGCGCGGCAGCCTGCTGCACACCATTGATCATCTGCGAATAGCTGAGTGCGTCAGTATTGACGAGCGCCGTCAGACTGAAGCGGACACCATCGGGCTGATGATCGATACCGGCGAAAATCGGATCATAGATCACGCTATTTTTACTAAAGAGATCCGCTTGAAGCGCGATCGAATTGATGCTCCGCGCGATACCGCTCATTTTTATACTAATGGCGCGTGGATCGGTCGCATTGAGCGTGAGGTCGTTGAAGGAAACGGTGGTCAAGGTCGCCTGATCAAGCGAGGTGAAAAAAATAGAAGGCGCAAGGTGTCCACCTAAAAGGATTTCAGAGGCATTCATCCGGTCGTCGAGGCGCGTCAACTGCTGGATGAGCGCTGGCTCGAAGGCGGCTTCGGCACGCTTGAGCTGTGCGGCCTTCGAGGTGATCTGTCCGCCAAGGAATTGTTGATAGAGAAAGACACCTGCCGCAAGCGCCGCCGATGCAATGAGTAGAATGACCGATGCGAGGATGAGAAGCTCCGGCAATCCGGCACCGCTCGAAATCGGACGAGGCGCGGAAGAGACCTTTCCGGCTTCCTTGGGTATGAATGATGATTGTATGCCTGTTTCCATGGGGAAGATGAGCTATTCACGCCGCAGCTTACGCAGCGCCAAACCGATCGCTACGGCAAATCCTGGTCCGATATCGCGCAATACTGTATCGAGAAATGCGGGCGCTTCGGTGTGCGCAAAAGGATTGGCGATCCGCGCTTCAACATTTAAAGATGTCTTCGCCACTCCCGAGAGTCCGGGCAGAGACGCGCCGCCGCCGGTAAGGACCACGTGCGCCACATTTTTATTGTATCGCTGCCCGTAACTCAATAGTACTCGATTCACTTCTGAAAAGATACGCGAGAGTGTTGATAACAAAGCGGTTTTAATTTGTTCGTTTTCGGTGGATGAAAACGCTGTCGAGCTCACGAGGCCGCGCTCTCGCTTGATGCGCTCAGCCTTGTCGAACTCCCACCCCATCGAACGCGCGAGGACCTCGGTCATATGCTGGCTGCCGATCGTCGTGAGATGCGTGAGCCGCACGACACCGCGTTCGACGACGTAGATTTTGGTGGTGGCGGCCCCGATATCGACGATCAGGATGGGGGCGACGCCATGATCGACAACGCTACGAATAGCACTAAATATCTCAATCTCATAGAAACTCACATTGACGCCTGCGGCAGCGGTAAGCGTCTGATAGCCGCGCAGCGTGGAATTCTGGATTGCAACGAGAAGCACTTCCTGCTGCTTTGGTCCCTTGGCGACTTCCTTTTGGATTTGATCAAAAGCGCTCTGTTCGCCCTCTTCGCGCGGGATGACGAACCAATCGATAGTGACTTCCGTGATCGGGACCGGGATGTATTTGCGCGCCTCGATCGGCACGATGCGCTTGAGGGATTCTTTGTCGACATCGGGAAGCACCAAGACCGACACGAGACTTGAGGAGAACGGGATCGAGACGCCTGCACTCCGCGCGGTGACATTGGCTTCACGCATGAGATCTTTGATCGCCTCGGCGGTTTGTTCGGGCGACAATTTGACCATTTTACCTATCTCTTGCTTTGCATACGGCCCGAGCGAAATCTCGCCATAGGTCTCGAGGACGGCGACACCGCGCGACGCGCGCAGCTGCACGATCTTGATCGATGATGAACCAATATCGATGCCAATGACACTCTCGTCGCCACCCGACAGGCCTTGCAGAATTTTTCCGAGAGAAAACGCCATGCTAAAAAGTATACCCCGTGGGAGGATGTTCTAGTAGTGTTTGCACTCGAACATCTGTGTACATACGAAAGATGCGCGTTCTCTCACGGGGTGGACCACTCCCCCGTATTGCGCCTATTTGTACGAGTCTGCACAGCTGTGTACACTGCCCGCATGCCTCACTGGTATACACACATGCGAAATACGATCGCGACATTCTTCGACGTGATCGCGCCGCGGCGAGCGCGGACGATTCGCACGCAGAAGCGCGCGCAAGCCGATATCCCCCTCACCCCCGCCGTACATCGCTTACTCGGTATGGATATCACGACGATCATGGATTATCGAGACACCGCGGTACAGGACCTCATCCGCAGTCTCAAGTACGATGGTAGCAGGCACGCGGCACGCCTCTGTGCGCAGGTGCTCGTGGACTTTCTGATGGAAGAGCTCTCGGAAGAAAAAGCATACTCGCCGCGGCGCATCCTGCTGGTGCCGATGCCGCTGCATGCGAGCCGCCTGCGCGAGCGCGGATTCAATCAGATCGACATCGTCTTGGATCATCTACCGATAGAGTGGCGCAACGGGAGCACGGCAGCCATTGCGCCACATGCGCTCATACGTATAAAACAGACTCGCAGCCAGGCGCATCTCTCACGCGCCGACCGCATCAAAAATATGCAAGATGCCTTTACCGTACCCGCTCCCGACACGATCCGAGATACGCACATCTATCTTCTCGACGACGTCACGACAACCGGCGCCACCCTCAAAAGCGCGGCACATGCGCTTCGTGCAGCCGGGGCAAAAGTCACCCCGCTGGCACTCGCACGCGCATAAGGGCATGTCCACGTACACAAGTCTGACTTGTGTACCTGCTGTATACGAGCGAGGCAATGAGAAAAGCGCTTCGTGCCATGCACGAAGCGCTTCAATGAGTCTTAAGCCGCGTCTTTTATATGTTTGGCAAAATATTCCCGCGCGACGTCGGAAACAGGCCGATCCAACTCATGCGACAACTCGATCAGATCAAAGACGATCTGACCCGTCTCGTTGATCTTTCCTTCCATGTCCGTGACCAAACTAAACTCATGTGCCACAGCGAGAAGGCCTCCCCTGTTGGTCACATCGTCCTTCGCCCAGTCGATACCGAGGATATGCATATGCTCGGCACTGCTCCTACCCGCCGCCAGTTGGCAATTGGCCGATCCGTTGACCAGCCAGATACCAGCCTGACGCAAAAGCGGGATAGTGGTGCGATTGAGCACACCACCACCAGCGCACGGCGCATAGACGTGGACCTTCTCTTCGGGGAGTGGCAAGCGACTTTCTGAGAAAAACTCGACACCGAGCCCTTTGACCGCAGCGATACGATCTTCGTCTTGCGTGATGTCGTTGCCGAGCACCTGCATGCCGTCCCGGATAAGCTCTTGCGCAAGCGAAAAGCCTACCTCGCCGCACACTCCGCTCACAAACACGCGCAGATCAGACGGCTTGGTGCCATACAGTTTTGTGCACGTACGCATAGCCGATGCAACCCCGCGCGCAGTATACGGCGACGGATTGACGGTCGAGACATACTGCGTCGTTTCGCGCACGATCTGCATATCTGCAAGTTTCGTACCCATATCGACGCTCGCGATATGCCTACCCTGCCAAAATTCGATAAACTCGCCGACGCGACGAAGCGCATCCGGAGACTTCTCTCCCGCATAGACAAACATCTTGACGCCATCGAGCGGGAGTCCAGCTTGAGCGGATTTCTCCGCCATAGCCAACGCCAACCCAGACACCGTGGTGAATGCCTGGTCACGGCTCGTGCCGTTGATCCAGCGGATGCCGCCGATTGAGGGCCGTGGACCGGTGAATATATCAATTCCCTTCAGACCAAGACGATCAACGGCGAAATGCCACGCCTCAAGATCGTGATGCGCGATCCGATCCACCTGGATTTCCCCGATCATGAAATGATCGGGCAGTTTTTCAGAGACCATGAGACCCATGGGACCCTCCCTAAGGGTTATATGCTTTTCCCGCTTATCACCGTATGCCTGTTTAGTGCTTTCGTCAAATACCAGTCAGTTATGCACATTCATATTGAATACATGTTGTGCGATGCATAATGCGATGCATAATTGCCGTATTATAATAGCTGTGATATAGTCTATCATCCATATGCAGATACAAGAAAAAAGGTCAGATGGTCCACTTCCCGTAGCAGGACTATCAAATAATATTCAACCTATCATCATCGTGTATCAACGTGACGATAACTCATGGCGAGCGTTTGCCCATCCTTATGGCGAAAGCACAGAAGCAGATACGAAAGACGAGGCATTGACACAGATACGCGATCTAACAGAAGCGTACAAAGAAATCGCAGCACAATATAAAAACCCCACACACCTAATCCATGGCGGATTGGGCGATATCACTGATCGTGAAGTATTTGCTTGGGTTTTTGGTAATAAAGACATGCTAAAACAACTACACTCCTCGGCCGGTAAGGCTGATTCTGAATACTGCTATGTCGAGTCCTACAGGGATCAGTCTAAATGATTACTGCAAAGCTCTCGAAATCTGTGCAGTAGAGCGCGGATATGGGTATCTAAAGCATGGTTACAACAAGGGATCAGTATATTCCTTTCAACTTTTCCAAAATAAAGACGATGCAACCCCCTGTGTCGTGTGGGCGATTCACTTTCGACACAACAAGAAAAAAGAGCTGTACCAAGATGATCTAGCAAAGGCTTGGAAAAAGACCGCTATTCCAAAGGACAGGTTTCTTGAAGTGATTAGGAGCCTTTAGTTTGTAGATATCCACCGCTCACACTTGCGTGCGTATTCATGAAGCACCCATGCTACTGTTGTATATAGTTCCCCAAAAGACTGATGTGACACCTCGGAATTTTGGTTTAGGTCCCGTTCATAAGGCTCACTTCTGCATACATGACTTTTGGTCATGTATGCAAGTGTGCACTTATAAGTTCAACACGAAATGAACTGGCCCATACGTGTAGCCCACAAATAACGGGTACGTTATTTGTGGGCGAGCCCTTATGGTATGATGTTGTTGATTTTTGAGGCTAGGATAAAGTCGTTCTCCGAGAGGCCGCCGACCGCATGCGTCCACAGCTCTACCATCACCCTGCCCCACGACACATGGAGGTCCGGATGATGCCCTTCTGCCTCAGCAATATCTCCCACTTTGTTGGCAAACTGGAGCGCCTGAGCAAAATCTTTGAAGAGAAGCGTACGCGTGATTTGCTTCCCATCCGTCGCGAGCGTCCATCCGGGCACCTGCCCCATGAGCGCACGCGCCTCCTCAAGGGTGAGCGCCGGGCCACCGACTTCGCACGGAATGCATTTCTTTTGCGATAGATCCATGCATGTAGTATAGCGCATCATCGACACGCGCACGATGAAACGAACCGAAAGTTATGCTACGCTTGTGCGAGACGTCTCTTGTGACCACAGAGACCATCGAGAAACACCACCATAGAGGGGTCGCACATGCGTGTCAAAGTCATACTGGAAAACGGCCACAACACAGACAATGTCGTGAATAGGCTTCGGGAAGCTGTGGATGACTACAATCCATGCTTTGATGTGACGATCGAACGCCAGTTGGCGCCTGCTTTACGCTGGTCCGACATGATTGAGCGAATACGCTTTATCACTGCCAAACCTGCGGCGATCCTCGCCGCTGATCCTGGGATTGATTGGGCCATCTATGCGGCGATCGATGTATTGAAGCTCGAGACCAAAACCACAACCATGTTCCACGAAGAGTTGCTCGCAATCGCCGTGCAAAAACGAGACGGTCCGCAGTGGGTCGGCTCCCACAGAATCACCCAAAACTACGATGAAGATCATATAGCGGATCAAATGAAAATTATCTTCGGAGCGCTCTTTTACATAGAGGGACGCGAGAAGAAAATCGAGCTCGATATCGAACAGGAAGACATGGTCGCTATCATATGTGCCGTACTGCACGCCGCATGCAATGCGTCTGCAATGACACCGCCATCCGAAAAACGACATGCGACTTTTTGAAAGGAAAAGCCGCCGCGTCCACAGACGCGGCGGTTGTCTTGTGAGCTATCAGGCGACAAAGTCGAACGCGGGCTCCCTCACTCTTCCTCGACACATGACGATCTGGACATGAGTCGCATCATGAAGCTCGTCGAGACGCGTGAAAAGTTCATAGTTGTCGAGCGGATGAAGTGTGCCACTCTTCTCCTCAACCACATCGGAGACCGCCATCTGCCTTTTGACGAGCAGGATCTCTTTAGCCAGGATACTCTCAACCTCTTGATCTACCCACCAGCGTCGTAAGCGTAGAAACGGTCGAGGTAACCTGGATCTTTCTATACGAGCATTCAGGACTGCCCACACGTCAGCGACATCTTTAAAATGTTCCTTATGCTTCTCCATGACCCCTTCGGGGTCGGGAAAACGGAAGACGCCGAGCACATTTGGCAGGCAGCTCCCAAGGCTTCCCTGACAAACAACCTGCCGCTCTTCGTCCGTCTCTCCCGGGACATCCTTGTAAAAAGTCGCTCTCACGAACGTTGGAAGCCCTTCAGGCATTTCTCCCTCCTTTTGACACAATCGGAAACTGTCAATACTTTATACTTCTTTCTTAAAAAGTCGAGTGTGGGTAGGAAGTTATTCGTCGTCCTGTTTTTCTTCCTCTGGCGTGTCGAATTCCCCCACATCCATCGTGTGTCCGATCTGATGCGTGGCCATGGCCCGGACTGTTTTGATACTAAAGTACATCGCGACCAAAAGGAGGAGCACGATGATTTCGCGCGCGAGGAAAATCGGGACTTCGTCTATGGAATAGAGCGTGATCGCGGCATTTTCGATGAGAATAATGCCCAACCCCGCGACGATCGCATTGACCCAGAGCACGGTGGTGCCATGCGGATTGGTGAGGCCCGCCAGCACGACGAGGATCACGATACCGATGATCTGCGGCATAGTCCCTATCGGCAGGACATCTCCCCAAATGGGGATCGAAAAAGCCGAGAGCACGGCCGCCGCAATAAAAATCATGCGGACATAATTTCCGTAATAGTGCGGGATTTTCGTAGTATCGGATGCCGTTGAGCCGAGTCCGTAATCGTTCATACCATGAAGTATATCACTTATACGATTGAGTGGTCGTAAATGCCCTGAATCAGAGGTGTGCCACCGGAATCTCGGTGAAGATATTTTTGTTGCCGTTGAGCGGTGATGTGTAGTCAGCCCAACGGATCCATTTGGGTTGGAGCCACATGAGGACAGTGTCTGAAGGATCGAGCTTGGTGATAGGCGCATAGTAGGTGCCATTGGAGGTGAGGATGTCGATGAGCTGTGCCTCCCGCTCTTCCAGACCCTCCGGGCGCCGGACCTCGGAGATAGATCCTTCGATCTGGAGCGTCTGCGGTATCTCTTGTGTGCCAATGACAAATGCCGCCGACGGATTGGCGGAAGCGGCGGCATACTTGCGGCTGGATGCCAGGGTGAGGAAGTAAATATTGAACTTGTCATCGCACGTATAATAGACCGCGCTTGCGTGCGGCTTGCCTTCTCGTGAGACGGTCGCGAGCACGCCGGCCTTGTGGGCTTTTAAGAATGCGAGCGCCTCGGCGGACGCCTTTTCGATTTCGGGTGTCATAGGGCCAATGGTAGCACACTATCGTCGCCCCACCACTATTGAACTATTTCTTGATGCTACTGGTCTGACTCTGTCTTGCCGTATTCTGGCATATACTGTTGGACGGCACGCACCGCCGCATAGACACGCCGCGCCGCCCGAGGATCATTGATGCATGACCTCCGATGCCCTCCAGAGATTACTTTGGTCTTTATCGGCTCTCCATCAGGCTGTTCGATACAGTCCTGGCATGGGACGATCATGTCATTGTGACCATACAGGACAACAAACGGATATTCCGTCTTTACGTGTTCATGAGTAAATCCGATCTCTTTTTGCAGCTTTTCGATGCCGGAAAGCCTCACAAAGAGTCCATTCTTGGGATCGATGGGGGCATTGTGGACCACCAGACCAACTCTGCCTGGGTATTTCTCTGAGAGCTTGTCCGCGAGCACTTTACCGATGAGGCCGCCACATGAGTACCCCACGATTGTCGCATTGCCACCCTGCTCCAGCCGCTCGACAAGCAACTCCTCGAGCCCGTCGATGATCGCGCGCACGCGAGGAATATCACGCGCACTGTAGAGTGTTTCGATCATCATCCAATACTCATCCCGACTAAGATCGCATTTGTTGTGTATGCTTGCCATGCGCGCATAGACACCCTTGTCGAACATACCGGGAATGTACATGATGGTGTTTTTGGATTCCTCATGACCACTGTCTACTACCAACATATGTGTCGCCATATATTTGCCTTCTATCTTTTTTTCACGACGCGCAAACCACATATTGACCCCCGCGCGCACGCCTACATCAAACGTCTTCTCCGCCGCGCCACCGATGAGCCCCAGCACTTTTCCTGTCGCATACTCCATGATCTCGCGCAGTTTTTTGTCGCCCAGATAGCTTTCTTTTTGTTCTAGGATTTCCGCCGCTTCAGCACCCGAGCTCATAACCTCGGATTCAAAGATGTGCTTCTGTTCGTCAAACGCATCTGACGGAAGCATGTCTTCTGATGTGTCTTTCTCCGATTTAATCCTATCGAGCCCCATATGTGAGGACATCATACCATTTGGGGCTCGTTCATAAATAACTTCAACACAAAATGAACGGGCCCATAAGTGTAGTCCACACATAACGGGTACGTTATGTGTGGACGAGCCCTTAGCACCGCATACCATATACATCCCACGTAGTCTGACTACGTGGACGATGGGGAGACCGAAGTCTTATTGCAGTGGATTCCGCACGTTCAAAACATTGTGTGGTGTGGTACACTCTCTTGTAATGAACAAAGGCACAAAATACACCAAGATCGTGGCCACCCTCGGCCCCGCCTCCACTGACGAGGCTATTCTCAAAGACATGCTCACGGAGGGCGTCAATGTGGTCCGCCTGAACTTCAGCCACGGAACCCACGAAGGTCATCAGGAACTCCTCGATACGGTAAGACGCATAGCCCGCGAATTGGGCGTACGCATCGCGATCCTGCAGGATCTCTCGGGGCCAAAAATCCGCATCGGTGATTTCAAAGACGGAAAAGTGACATTGAAAAAAGGGCAGGAATTTACCCTCACCACCGAGCCCGTAGTGGGCGACGACACTATCGTCCACATCAACTACCCGAATCTGCCAGCCGAAGTAGGACCCGGTGCCACCATCATGATCTTTGACGGCAAGATATCACTTCAGGTCACCCACGTGACCGGCAACGAGATCCACTGCACCGTGACCACCGGAGGAGAGATTTCAGATAAAAAAGGAGTCAATATCCCCGGCGCCCATCTCTCCATCAAATCTTTGACCGACAAAGACACAGAAGACCTCGCCTTTGGCATCAAAAACAACCTTGATTTTGTGGCTTTTTCTTTCGTCCGGACGGCGAGCGACGTGCATGAACTGCGTGTCCTTCTCGATGCAGCGCAATCGCCAGCAAAGATCGTCTCCAAAATAGAGACCACCGAAGCAGTCGCCAATCTCGACGAAATCGTCGATGCGACGGATGTCGTCATGATCGCGCGCGGTGATCTGGCGGTCGAGATCGGCACCGAAAACGTCCCCGTGTACCAGAAGCGCATCACCTCTCTCTGCAACGAAAAAGGCAAACCGGTGATCACTGCGACCCAAATGCTCGACTCGATGGAGCACGCTCCCGTGCCGACGCGCGCCGAAGTCTCCGATGTGGCCAACGCCATCTTCGACGGCACCGACGCACTCATGCTCTCGGGCGAGACGGCAACCGGCTTGTACCCTGTCGAAGCAGTCCGCGTGATGAAGAGTGTCGCGCTCGTCAGCGAAGAATCGCTCCCTTTGAGAAAATTTATCGACCTCGGCGCAAAGGGAGATGTGGTCAATGCCATCACGCTCTCGGTGGTACGCATGGCCGAAGACGTCGGAGCGAAAGCCATCGTCGCCCTGACCGAAAGCGGCTTGACCGCGCGCATGATCAATCGTTTTCGTACGCCTTTTCCGATCTATGCGGTGAGTCCGCACGAGACGGTACTCAATCAGATGATGCTCTCGTGGGGTGTGACGCCCGTCAATCTGACCTGCTCACATACCGTCGACGCCTTCACCAAGGAAATCATCCAATTCGCCCTGAAAAACGGCGTCGCCCAAAAAGGCGAGAAGATCGTCCTCTCTGCCGGAATGCATTTTGGCAATGTCGGGAGCACGAATAGTTTGTTTGTGGTGGAGGTGTAAGAATCGCCCGCGACGCATGAATGCGTCGCGGGCATCCTTTGTCCTCCTCCATAAAAAATCTCGCACAAGCCTCGAAGGCCTGTGCGAGATACGCGCCGCATCAGCGGCCGTTATTGTTCTTTGGGAGTGCAGAGCTTCACCATCGCTTCCGCTTCGGCGAGGAATTCTTCCGCGCGCTGCTCCCATGCCGCCTTGAATTCGACGCCTGTCGGATTCGCGCTTTTGTTAGCGTTTTTATACACGTCGCGATATTGAGGGAGGCCTGCTTCCGACGGACAATCCGAGAAGCCGCTGAGCTTGAGCTCTCCTGTCGCCGCATCTACGACGACAACACCCAGGAGGCATTTGTTTTCGAAGCGCGCACCCGCGGTACGGGCAGCAATCCTCAGATAATTGACCGACGGATAATAATTCATAGACAGGAATTCCGTCTCCACCTTATCATCCTTGCGCAGGAGGAACACTCGACTCAAATCCTGGTCGAGCGTCGACGCTACATACGGGCACGCACCTTCCGCATAAGACGACACGTCTTTCAGAAGCTTCTCGAAACGCGGCAGCATATCCTTTGCCTGCGCCAGCGAGACAGACAGTGTCGCCGCGACAGCGGCGAGAATCAAGCGCTTTTTCATTACCCACTCCTCATCCTCATGTATGGGATCATTCCCGAGCGGATAATGCCATATGGATCACACGTACACAAGCAGCGCAATCCCTCCGGGGATTGCGCTGCCGATATTTCAGAGCACGCCGGTACTGTCGCGCATACGCCGCGATAGCGTTGTCCGCCTGATCTTGAGCGCGAGCTTGCGTACACCGAGATGCTGTCGCAGGCGACCCAATTCACGCCTCTCGTCCGGATCCACGTTTTCATCGTGTTCAATCCGAAATGTAAGACATGCCAGCAATCGCTGTACCTCCACTATCTCGCCGGTAAGCTTTTGGTATTGGTCACTGTAACTCATGATCAATTCTCCTCTCTGTCTGCACAGGATAGTGACATATCTGCAACGAATACACAAACTCTAGACAATTAAATACCGACGTGTTATTTTCCAGACAGATACAGATTCCAACTGTAGGAAAGGAGAACACACTTTGCAGAAGGAAGTATTGGGCATCGATATCGGCGGTGTCATTATTGATCGGGTAAACGACGGGACCGATACCTCGTTCTTTGGCGACAATTACTTGCGGACGACCGCGGTGCCGGATGCCTTCAGGGTCATTCGGGATCTGGTCGAACAGCGATTTGGCGACCGGGTGTACCTGGTCTCTAAGTGCGGTAAGAAAGTGGAAAAAAAGACTCTCCACTGGCTCGCTCACCATCGCTTTCACGATCTCTCAGGGATTCTCTCGGACAATGTTCGCTTTTGCCGACAACGTCATGAGAAATCCGGTATCTGCGAAGATCTGGGCATCACCCATTTCATCGACGATCGATTGGAAGTCTTGAGCTATCTCACTTCGGTGGATTCACTCTTCCTCTTCCAACCGCGATACGATGAGGTGAGGCGATTCGCGCAGCATTTGAGTCGCGTCATGCAAGTGCATTCGTGGCAGGACATCCGTCAGAGATTGTTGTCGTGAACGACACGTGCAAAGACCGGCAGGTACACTGTCCGGTCTTTTTGATAGTAGTAATCCGTAAGGCGTCGCCTTACGGATGAGGAGCTTTTGATAGTAGTCCCTATAGCTCCGGTACGAGGAAGTGATCATTTGTATTGATCTTTACAAACGCCACACCGAGATTCTTCGCACATTCTCCATCGGTGGCACGATCGCCAAACATAAGCGAATGCTCGAGGTCGATCTCATGCGTCTGTAGAAAATCTCTCAATCCACCAATCTGTGGCTTGCGACAATCGCACCCTTCATCCGGCCCATGCGGACATACCATCTTAAATTCAAATTGCATTCCGTGCTGAGCAAACTCATCATCAATCTTTTGCATGACTTGATCAAACATCGCTTGAGGATGTGTGTCCGTACCGAGAAAAGGCTGATTCGTCACCATCACAAGCTTGTATCCTCTTTCGACAAGTGTCTTGATGCCTTGAATCGCACCGTCCACAAATCTAAACTCGTCCATTGATTTCAATGGGGTGATTTCTCGTGGATCAGCATTTTCAGGCTGCTTTGGTTCCCAAAGGAATGTCCCATCCCTGTCCAAGAAAGCGTATTTTTGCTTTGCCGAATCCATAGAGTTCAGTGTTTGATTGCATGTAGCTTTGGCAACATGTGTTTTCCATGGGTTTAATTGCACCTCACACTGAGGCCTGATGCCTTATTCCATATATCGCACCAAAGCGCGCCGAGCAAATCCTGCGCGCCACCATTTGTATCCTTCTTCGTCAGAATGACCTATTCTTTCTCTCATGGAAAGGAGGAATAGTGCTACGTAGAACACGAGACCCCAGGCGCAGGTCGGCAGTCCGAGCGCATATGCGGAGAATCCATATGTGAATAATACGGGTAACTCTCCAACTGTAAAATATCCCGCAAATAGTATTCCCAAGAAAGAAATGATCGAAATACCCGCAAGGGCTTTACGTCGATGCATCTTCCCTGTGACAAGAAAAGTCGCAAAAATGGTAATCAAAAGATACATCGCAAAACCGTAATAACAGGCCGGATAGCCCAAGAAGTATGGGCACGATTCACCTAGCGCACATGCATTTGAAAAGAATTTAACCGCGCTCAAATATCCGGCAAAAAGAAGTCCGCCTATTCCTAAAAAGAGGATGATTTTATTCATACTCATATTCTACTCCTTTTTAAAAGAATGTCCTTTCTTGCAGACGTCATGCAGAAAGGCACCTGCTGCATCAAGAGACATTTTACGACTGACCTTTCAGATAACTGTCGAAATAAATAGCGTGGCAGGTGTATCCACCCGGATTTTTTTGTAAATAATCCTGATGATATTCTTCGGCCGGATAAAATGTACCAAGCGGTTCCAAGGTCGTGACCACCGGATTTTTCCATCGTGTAGACTTATTTACAATATCGATAAAATCTTCTGCTTGTTTTTTCTCTTCCTCATTGCCATAAAAAATGGCCGATCGATACGCACTACCGATGTCGTTGCCCTGCCGATTGAGCGTAGTCGGATTATGAATCTGAAAAAAGAAATCGAGCAGATGCCAAAAGTCTGTTTTGGTATCATCGTATCGTATTTCGAGTGCTTCGGCATGACCGGGGTGGTCTTCGTACGTTGGATTCTCGTTTTTGCCACCGGTATACCCCGCCGTAATTTCCAAGACCCCTTTTTGCGTGCGAAAAAGCTCCTCCAAGCCCCAAAAACACCCGCCAGCTAATACCGTTTTCTTTTCCATGGGGTTTGATGTGATTACTGTATACACTGCCGCGCCCTCGCTTGGCCGGACGAGATTTTGGGCGGCGATTTCAAATTTAAAAACTCATCCAAATGAGCCATGCACCGAGCAAAATACAAATGGCCAACAACACTCGGATTACTAAAGGTCTATCCTTAAATACCGACACTGATTTTTGAGCAATTCCTGGGAAACCAATTCTCACCACTCCTTTGAGCACTGACATCCAGCCGAAGATAGTGATGACGACTCTCCAGTCGGCGACCCAGACATTGTGAAGAAGTACCGTAGCCAAACCGAGTGTCAAAGCCAAATACCCTGAAA
>VGJQ01000013.1 GCA_016867375.1 Candidatus Kaiserbacteria bacterium
TTGTTTCTCATCATTATCCTCATATTTTCAGCCATCATCCACGAAGTGATGCATGGTGTGGCCGCCGAATGGCTGGGCGACAAGACGGCGCGATATGCCGGGCGTATCACGCTCAATCCGCTGCCGCACCTCGATCCTATCGGGTCGGTCTTTTTGCCGCTGATACTTTCGCTCACGCATTCGCCGATATGGTTTGCATGGGCCAAGCCCGTGCCTTACAATCCGTACAATCTGCGTCCTGGGCACTTCAGCGAGGCGATTGTCGCCGGCGCTGGTCCATTCTCCAATCTCGTTCTCGCGATCCTCTCGGGAGTGGTCATTCGGCTCGACATTCTCGGGCCTGAGGCAAACGGCATCTTGTTTATTGTCGTGGTGATGAATGTCATGCTCTGCCTTTTCAACCTCATCCCCATCCCGCCCCTCGACGGATCCAAGGTGCTTGAGTCGATCTTGCCGGGCCGCCTGGCGCATGGGTACGCGCAATGGCGCAGGCGTATGGAATACAATCCATTCTTTGGTATGGGGTTCATTATCCTCATTATTCTGCTCTTTGGAGGCGCATTTAGTGGGGCGGTCTATACCCTCGCACGTGCGATTGCGGGAATCTAATACCATCTCTCACTAACCATTCGTCAGTGGGGAAATTTCGTCTTTGCGAGGCCTGTGGCCGAAGCAATCCAGAGTGCTACCACTTACCCTAGATTGCTTCGCTTCGCTCGCAAAGACACCATTGGTAAGGGCTCGTCCACAAATCACATACTCGTTATTTGTGGACTACACTTATGGGCCCGTTCATTTTGTGAGCCTTATGAACGGGACCTAGGTTAGTTGGGGATGGTATAAGTGCACACTTGCTAAATGATTAAAGCTATTTATGCAAAAGTGAGCCTTAAAAAGCCACCCTGTGATCCTGTGCGGATCGGTAGGGTGGCTTATGGCGGCCCGGTCATTGTGCTTTCCCCATCTGGGAGAGTGAGGGCCATTCTAGAGCGCATTTTGTGCTGCAGAAGAGTATGTCGCCTCGGTGTCGTTCTTGTGTTGCCGCATTGGTGTATTCGCAGAAGAAGGGAAATCCGTATTGTGCCTCGAATTCCGTCTTGCACTGCGGACACCTCACCCTATCGCGCGGGCTCATGTTTTTGAGCCGGAGGAACATAGGTATCTCCGGTCGTCGTTTTGGTTGGCTCATCGTATCCTCCTGACGATACTGTCTGAGATAACTCTAACACCACAGGAGCAAATAGCTATCATGACAATGGATTTCTGCGGCAAAGGGGAAGTATTGCATTTCTGATGAGTGCATAGTATATTTCTTGGCACCCGTAAGGGCGCTTTTCTTTAAGACACATGGCAACGATCAATCAGCTCACGCGGAAAAGCCGCAAAGACAAAGTCACCCGCTCAAAGACGGTGGCTCTTGGTCGTGGTTTCAATACCCTCAAGAATCGCCCGAGCTTCTATCCGGCACCCTTCAAACGTGGTGTCTGCACGCGCGTCACTACCAAGACGCCGCGCAAGCCAAACTCGGCTATCCGTAAGATCGCTCGCGTACGCTTGACGAATGGCATGGAAGTCACCGCCTACATCCCGGGAGAGGGTCACAACCTCCAGGAACACTCCGTGGTCATGCTTCGCGGTGGTCGCGTCAAGGACATCGGTGTGCGCTACACTATCGTGCGCGGTCGTCTCGACACGACCGGCATCGACAAGCGCCGCCGTGGTCGCTCGCGCTACGGTGCCAAGCGCCCAAAAGCTAGTAAATAGCCGTAAGGTATAGCCCTCGTAAAATTTAAATGCATTCACTAAACCCTAATCACTAAACCCTAACCACTATTTTTATGCGCCGCCCTATCAAACGCAAACACGAAGCACAGCCGGACGAGCTCTATGGCTCGGTCAAGGTCTCTAAGCTCATCAACTACGTGATGGAGCGTGGCAAGAAGGACACTGCACGCAAGGTCGTGTATCGCGCTTTTGAAGAGCTCAAGAAGGAGGGTGACCCGGTCATGATCCTCGAAGAGGCGCTCGAAAAGGCTGCCCCGACCGTCGAGGTCCGCTCGCGCCGCGTCGGTGGCGCCAACTACCAAGTCCCGCGCGAGGTGCGCCCGGAGCGCCGCCTCTCACTTGGTCTGCGCTGGATCGTCACTGCTGCTGAAGCCAAGAAAGGTATCCCTATGCATGAATCGCTCGCCAAAGAGCTGCTCGCTGCCCACAAAGGTGAAGGTGAAGCCGTCACCAAGCGCGAGACCACCCACCGCATGGCCGAGGCCAACAAAGCTTTTGCCCACTTCGCGTGGTAATTTTGCGATAGCAAAATTATCCCGAGCTTAGGGCCCGTCCGTAAATGCATTGACCCTCTCTGAGCTCATTGCATCGCCGACTACAACCACTCCTCAATCACAAAAAGCTCATCGTACCTCGGGTACACCTCGCTTTTTGCTCAATCGTCGCGGCTGTATTCGACGCGCACTGAGTCATATAGTATCAATGCATTTACGGACGGGCCCTTGGTCGAGGGATTGAAATTTGATAATGGCGGGCGGGCACTCTCAAGTGCCCGCCCGCTTCGTTTTACAAACACCCAGGTTGCTTTTCCGCAATTTTAAGCTATTCTACATATCACGCCACAGGCGGCTTTTATTTTATAACCAACGCCTACTAAAAATTATCACTATGTCACGCGATTACCCTCTAGAGAAAGTCAGAAATTTCGGCATCGTTGCTCACGTCGACGCCGGCAAGACCACCACGTCGGAGCGCATCCTCTACTACACCGGCATGAGCCACAAGATCGGCGAAGTGCACGAAGGTGACACGGTCACTGACTGGATGGAGCAGGAGCGCGAGCGAGGCATCACCATCACCGCCGCCGCCATCACGTGTTTTTGGAACCCTTCCTACATGGGTGAAGACACTACCTCCAAGCACCGCTTCAACATCATCGACACACCAGGACATATCGACTTCACCTCAGAAGTGAAGCGCTCGATGCGTGTACTCGACGGCGCGGTCGTCGTGTTTGACGGTGTCGCGGGTGTTGAGCCGCAGTCCGAGACCAACTGGCGCTATGCCGAAGAAGCCGAGGTGCCGCGCATCTGCTATATCAACAAGCTTGATCGTACGGGCGCATCGTTTGAAAAATCATACGATTCGATCCTCGACCGACTTTCCAAGAAAGCCGTCCGTCTCCAGATCCCAATCGGTGCCGAAGATAAATTCGAAGGCGTGATTGATCTCCTCAACATGAAGGCTTACAAGTTTGAAGGGGAGATGGGTAAGAACGTCGTCGCATACGACATCCCCGACAACATGATGGAAGAAGCAAAGAAATTCCGCGCCGAGCTCGTGGAGCGTATCGTCGAGCACGACGACGCGCTCATGAACGACTACCTCGAAGGCAAAGAGATTTCGCTCGATACACTCAAGAAGATGCTACGCAAGGCTGTCATCGGCAATCACATCTTCCCGGTCCTCACCGGCTCCTCGCTCAAGAACAAAGGTGTACAGCTTGTGCTCGATGCAGTCGTCGATTACCTTCCGTCTCCGCTCGACGTTCCCGCCGCCAAGGGCACCAATCCTGACACGGATACCGAAGAAGAGCGTCCGGCATCTGACACCGCACCCTTCTCAGCGCTCGTCTTCAAGCTCCAGGTGGATCCGTTTGTCGGTGCACTCACATTCTTCCGTGTGTACTCCGGCAAGCTTGAGGCAGGTGCGACCATTCTCAATTCTGCCACTGGCAAGAAAGAGCGCGTGGGCCGCATGGTGCGCCTCCAGGCAGACAAGCGCGAAGACCTCAAAGAAGTCTACGCAGGTGAGATCGGCGCCTTTGTCGGTATGAAAGAAGTCAAAATCGGCCAGACCGTCTGTGCCCCCGAAAATCCGATCGTCCTCGAGTCGATCGTATTTCCCGAGCCAGTCGTCTCGATGCGTATCGAGCCCAAGACCAAGGCCGATCAAGAGAAAATGGGTATTGCACTCTCCAAGCTTTCCGATGAAGATCCGACCTTCCGTGTCGCTTCCGACCCTGAGACCCTCGAGACCATCATCTCGGGCATGGGCGAGCTGCACCTCGAAATCCTCGTCGATCGTATGAAGCGCGAATTCAACGTCGAGGCGTCGACTGGCAAGCCGCAGGTCGCGTATCGTGAGACGATCCAGGGCGAATCCGATGTCGAATACAAGCACATCAAGCAGACAGGTGGTCGCGGTCAGTACGGTCACGTCAAGATCAAGATGAAGCCGCTTCAGCCGATCGTCGAAGGTGAGAAGATCAAGAACAACGTCGATCGCGAAGATCACTTCGAATTCATCAACAACATCAAGGGCGGCGTCATCCCGCAGGAATACATCCAGCCGGTCAAGAAGGGTCTCAAGGAGGCGATGGAGCGCGGTGTGCTCGCTGGATTCCCGATGGTGGATATCTCTGTCGATCTCTACGATGGTAGCTACCACGATGTCGACTCTTCCGAAATCGCCTTCAAGCTTGCGGCGATGAATGCCTTCCAGGAAGCAGTGCAGAAGGCAAAGCCTGTCATCCTCGAGCCGATCATGAAGCTCGAAGTCGTCGTGCCGGAGAAATTCATGGGCGATGTCACGGGTATGATCAACAGTAAGCGCGGGAGCATCGAAGCGATGGGTGAGCGCGGTCAGGCTAAGGTCATTACGGCCAAGGTCCCGCTCTCGGAGCTCTTCGGCTTCACGACACAGCTGCGCTCTCTCACCGAAGGCCGCGGCGTGCCCAATCTTGAGTTCTCACACTACGCCGTAGTGCCGCGCAACGTGCAGGAGGAGATCGTCGCCTCTCGCAAGTAGCATACGATCCCCGTGAGGTGCCAAAGCCTATCTCATGGGGCGTGTTCTAAGGCCCTACCTTAGAACACTTGGAGATCATTGCGGGCAGATATGCAGTTTCACTTGCAGTGCTATTTCTCTCGTGCTACATATTTCTTTGGAATAAAAGGAAAGGATCCGACGATGCAGCTCGACAGAAACCAAATAACGCTTCTACTACTTCTTGGCAGTCATCACTCCCTGAAGACTACGAGTGAAACGACTCGAAAGATTTATGAAAGCCTGGTCGCACTTGGATTGATGACGCCTCTGCGGACTGGCTATCCCAGCGCACGACACACATTCACTGACAGGCATAGTGTGTCGTACGCTTTTGGTGACTTCACTCACCAAGGGAGGACACTCATCCTCGAGCTCCAGAGCTGGTTGGAGACACTGAAATTCAGTTTCAGAGGAGAATTTGAACATCCAACGTGGAATATCTCACCTCGACCCACGACGAAAGGGTTATCAAAAGATCGTCGGCATAATCCTCGTTATTATGCTAAGACCGATGGACCTGTAGCGTGATCAACAACGCGCAATACATAATGTACATGCCGTGTTTCGATCCTTATGCAAGCCGCCCGGCATCTGTCGGGCGGTTTTTTGTCTTATCCCCATTATTGACCCACGTGATTTCTCTGCTATTATGAGCACACGCACGCTTCGTGCGTATTCTTTTGTACGATTTGTTTGTGTGCGGATTAGCGACCCGCTTACCCTGAGTATATCGAAGGGCTGACAGCACAGACAGGGAAGACAGAATAGAATCACGAAGCATCTCGTTTGCGTTGGCTTCATTATCAATTACAAGCTAATTCATATACAACTATATGGCAGGAGAATTCAATCGTACGAAGCCGCACGTCAACGTCGGCACGATCGGTCACGTCGACCACGGCAAGACTACTTTGACCGCGGCGATCCTCAATGTGCTTTCCAAGGCTGGCAACGGCTACACTGCACAGGTCAAGGGTGTCACCGACATCGACAAGGCGCCAGAAGAAAAGGCGCGCGGCATTACTATCTCACTCTCGCACTCCGAGTATGAGACCCCGACCCGCCACTACGCGCACGTCGACGCGCCGGGTCACGCTGACTACATCAAGAACATGATCACGGGCGCCGCCCAGATGGATGGTGCGATCCTCGTGGTCGCTGCTACTGACGGCGTCATGCCCCAGACGCGCGAGCACGTGCTGCTCGCCGCTCAGGTCGGCGTCAAGCGCCTCATTGTCTTCTTGAACAAGGTGGACATGGTCGACGACAAGGACCTCGTCGATCTCGTCGAGGAAGAGGTGCGCGAGCTTCTCACCAAGCAGGGCTTCGATGGCGCCAACGCCCCGATCATCCGCGGCTCGGGCCTCAAGGCACTCGAGAGTCCGGAACCAGGCAATGAATGGAGCGAGAAAGTCATGGAGCTCGTCAAGGCACTCGATGAATACATCCCGCAGCCTGAGCGCGACACGTCTAAGCCGTTCCTCATGCCGATCGAAGACGTCTTCTCGATCGAAGGTCGCGGTACCGTCGTCACGGGCCGCATCGAACGCGGTGTCATCAAGGTCGGTACCGAAATCGAAATCGTCGGTATCAAGGACACCGTCAAGACGACTGTCACGGGCGTTGAAATGTTCAACAAGTCCCTCCAGGAAGGTCAGGCAGGTGACAACGCTGGTATCCTTTTGCGCGGTACCAAGAAGGACGATGTCCATCGCGGACAAGTCCTCGCGGCGTCTGGCTCTGTGAAGCCGCACACCGAATTCGATGCAGAGGTATACATCCTCTCGAAGGAGGAAGGTGGTCGTCATACGCCGTTCTTCTCGGGCTACAAGCCACAGTTCTACATCCGCACCACCGATGTCACCGGCGAGGTGACGCTCAAGGAGGGCGTAGAAATGGTTATGCCGGGCGACACGGTGACCTTCAAGGTCAAACTTGTCGGACCGATCGCCATGGAAGAGCAGATGCGTTTCGCTATCCGCGAGGGTGGTAAAACCGTTGGTGCTGGTGTGGTTACAAAAATTGTAGCTTAAATCGGCTAGCATCTACTAAAGCAGGCGTTTGCCTGCCCCGTAGCCAAAACCCCGCGTTTTCGCGGGGTTTTGTGGTACCGGGGTGACGAAGATCGTCGCCTAATTTCCCAGCACACTTTGTGCTCACAAGGCCCCGCTTACGCGGGGCCTTGTGTTTGTGTGGCTTTGGTGGCATCTTTTACCCAGAACACAAGTCAGTACAGGATCCACAGGAGGATACTATGGCTAAAGAACGATGGTCGGACCGCGGTGAGATGTCCGAGTTCGAAAGCGAAAAAGCGCCTGCATCGGAGTCTTCTCGACCATGGAAACCTGAAGAGATTTCGCAACTCAGGGCTCGCGTGCCGTTCCATCCCAGTGGTTGGAATACATGCGCGGAGATGCTTAATGATTGGAAATTCTGCCTTCCGTGGGCGGCGTTGTTCATTTTCGCGCTATCCCTCCTATCGCCGCAAATGAGAGGTGTGCTTGGACTTGAGTTGTATGCGGCTACGACTCTCTCGATGATCCTCGTTTTGGTGTGGAGCATACCACCGTTTGTGCTTGTGGCTGCCGAGAAGAACAAGTCAAGGCCTTCCGTCTGGAGGAATGTTTCGTTCGGCGATTTCTACAAGCAGCGAGGCACCATCGCCGCGATGCCGGAGCTCCAACAAGCGCTGGTGAAGCTGCCGAAGAATCTCCCATTGGGAGAGTTGCTCACCTTGGCGGCGCTGGAGATAGAGTATTGTGATCAGGCGCCTGTGGTCATCGTATGGAGGCTGGTGTTCTCGCATGTCACCATCGGCGTCACACCTACGGCCGTCTCGCAGCTTGAGTTTGCATACAGGACTCCGATCCTGGTCTTCGATACCAAGAGCAAGCGCGTCCTCGATCCTTCCGAAATCTAAAAAAACCGGCGTCTCCACGAGACGCCGGCTTTCTTATTATTTTTTCTTCGCACAGAGAGCGATGATGGATTCGGTTTGTTTGAGCAGCTCGTCGCCACGTTTTTCCCATGCCGGAAGGTATTTCTTACCGACCAGCTTGCCACGAGTATCTTCGCCGTAGATATCCTTCACATGCCACTTTCCTTTGGTGAGACATCCCATGTAAGATGCGGCCTCAATGGAGCCAGTCTGCATGTTGAACACGATGAGCGCTTCGCGACACTTTCCTCCTAAAGACTGGGTTTTGGTAAACGAAGACACAGCGAATATATCGGTGCCTTTGTAAGTGAATCGTTGCAGCATCAGGTAGTCGTCTTCCGTCTCCAGACCTCTGTACAATCGGATTGTCGGATACATGCCGGACGGGGTGTTGTGGACGACGACGTGCTCGCAGGAACCATCTTCGATCACGTCGAGCGATCGGAGCAATGCGTCGAATCGTGGAAAATCCTTTGTCCACCCTGGTAGTGCGAGGTAGAGCAAGATGCCGGACGCTATGGCAGCCAGCAGAGATCTTTTCATCACATATCCCTCCTAAGGTCTCTCAATGGACCATTCTTGCCACAAGATACCATGGTACGGGTCGGTGGCAATGGAGATATTTGCATTTTTTGCAGGTATAGTGCATACTCTCGTGCACAAGCTCTATGGCAGAAAAAACAGCAGCCAAGACCACCCGGAGCCGGGCCAAGAAAGGCGAGACCTCACATCGCTTGCGTATGCGCGTACGCGCCTACGAAAGTGGCGTTTTGGATGCTTCCGTCAAGCAAATCATCGACACCGCCAATCGCTACAATGCCGAGATCGTCGGCCCTGTCCCGCTCCCTATCGATATCAAGAAATACACCGTCAACCGCTCGACCTTCATCGACAAGGATTCTCGCGAGCAGTTCGAGATGCGCATCCACAAGCGCATGATCGACATCCTCAATCCAGCACCCAAGGTCATCGAGGCACTCACTAATATTGATCTCCCATCTGGCGTCTCTATCGATGTAAAGATGATGTAGCGCGTCGGAGCCCTTATCCACTCCCTGGGGGCCGTACAAACGGCCCTTTCTGTTATTATGTGAAGTATGGACAGCTACGAAGCAACTCTCCTCTCCGCGCGCCTTCGCAAAGGCGTCTTATGGTTTGCTGGCCTGAGCCTCGTCTTGCTCATGATGATCCCGCTTTCGATCTTTGCGCAGGCCGACATCACCGCACAAGGTGATATATCAGTGGCCATACGCAATGCCATCATGAGCGATCCGCGTGCGCAAAATCTCTCGCTTGAAGAGGTCGCCGCTTTGACCTATGCGCTCACGGAAAAGGCTGTCGCACAGGGAATCACCCAGCATGATCTGTATTGGCGCCCCATGCTCGCACACACTGTCTCCGCTGCCGATGAGGCCGCTGCCGTCCGCAATTACTGCGGATCTGTCCCCGAGCCGCTCTGCTCCTTCAATAAGTATCTAGGATTGAGCGGGTCTGACATGACCGTCCCTATCGCACTTGCTGTCTTGGTGGTCTTGATCTTAGCTCTAGCAGCTGGTTTCTTTGAGCTCCAGCACCGCAACAGACTCCGCGTAGAGGCGCAGGCTTAGGTCCCGTTCATAAATAAGTTCAATACAAAATGAATGGGCCCATAAGTGGCGCCCACAAATAACGGATACGTTATTTGTGGTTGAGCCCTTAGGATCGTGCTATGGTATCGGCAGAATTGATATCTGATGCCGTAGGAGCTGCATACATGCCACGAACACAAAAACTGACGCGAGCCATCGCAAAGTCGATGATCATTCTCTTTGCCGGCAAAAGATACAGTGTCGGGACGCGGGGGATGAGCGATCATCGGGATGCCGTGCAGGAGATTCTCGAAACAACAGACCAGAAAGACAAACGATATCTCGCTTCGTTTGCAGTGGGGAGACTTCTCGACATCTACGCCGAGCGTCGCCACCGGTTTTTTGGCAGCACTGAAGAGCTTTCGCTTGCGCTCGATATTACCTACCGACACGACGTCAATCAGGCGATCGCAGAGCGTCTCGTGCAAATGGCAGCCCGCGCGGGTTTCCACGGGAGATTCCCCGACATCACGACCAAGCTTCTGAAGCGTCCGCCGAGTCCTCATGAGGTGACGCTCCTCGTCTCGGCATATGTCGCTGATACCGCATACAGCTCTAGCATTTCGGTCGAAATACTGATGCAGCTTGCCAAATCATGTATGCCAGAGAAGGATGCACGTATCCAGTGCGAACGCATCGAGAAGTTTGAGCGCGAATTCCGTGAAGATACTCTCCTTTGACACGAGGGCCCGCACGTCACATATGACGAGCGGGCCCTTTGTTTTTTGGTAGGTACAATTCAACACCTCATATACCAAAAGAATCAGCGTTTTTGTGGGTCAATAAAGCACGTGAGTGAGTCTCGCGTGCTTGAAGTTCAACACAAAATGAACAGGCCTATACATATAGTCATCAGGTCAGGTTTTCAATAATGAAGAGAAGGTGTTAAAGTGCCCACCATGTTTTCATTGATAAAGAATATCCTTTACAGGTTCACCGAAGGGATGAATAAAAAGGAGGTCGTCTGGTATGAACGAGATTATCTTGCTGTCAGAAATGGAATAGGGCATACTGGCAGTCCTGAGGTCGAAAGTCATTTTGAGACGGTAAGGCAAGCTATCGAAAATCCCAATCAAGTAAAAAGGGATAAGGACTATGCAAATCGCTTTTGTTACTACGCCTGGTTTTCCGGAGACATTCATTATCCCAACCATCATATGAAAGTTGTTATTGCAAAAAATTGGCGTGGTAAACTAGAAGTAGTGACAGCCTATTTCACTAATACATTTAAGGCAGGTGAACAAGATGTATGGAGCAAATCGCAATAAATAAAGAAGAATTAAAGGCAATCTTGAGTGCTAACGACAACCTTCCTTCAGAAATTAGAGGTTGGGCGGTTTCGTACAATAAAACAGCGGATATGTTTATCGCTGGCAGGGATTTCCCGCTGGGAAGCTTCTATTTTTCTGTAGATGAAGGAGTCATGTTAAGAGTTGACGAGAATAAGAAGATTTATGGTTTCGCAATTGAAAATGCAAAGTCATTTGTGAAAAATAACCCTCAATTTGCCCTACCATTTTCAATTGTGATGCATCCAATCAGGTTTTATATATTTACGCTCCCAACACTCTTCGTTTTTTATCATGTGGCAATAGGTATAGTAAAAATGCGCAGTATCCTTAGTATCTCTGATTATATTGCAGGAAAGGCTGCCTTTTGCTAAGTAGTGAGAGGTGCTAGACCCTTGTGTAAAGACTGACGACGAATTGCCCCACATACATACATTTGCATTTCCCCAAAAGCCGCGTATACTGCACCCACGTTTGGCTTTTTGCTGGGCGGCCTATGTCCCTATAGTTACTTGATGGGACCTCTAGTTGGAGCCTTATGGGCCCGCTAGAGAGCGGGCAATTTTTCTAAAACTTTATTCACCCCGTTAGAAGCCAATATGACTCTGATAGGGAAATAGGGATGGAAGACAATGAAATTCAACCATTTATGGAAAACAAAGCTTCTAACGGGGTAAAATTCATGCTGGGAACCAAGGGCCGTATGACGCAAGTCTTTGATGACAAAGGCGTTGTTTCGCCTGCCACGATCATCTCGGCAGGCCCTTTGACCGTCACCCAGGTCAAAGATGTGCAAAAAGATGGCTATAAAGCTGTCCAGGTTGGCTTTGGTACGCGCAAGTCCAGCCGCACGACCAAGCCTATGGCTGGTCATTTCTCCGCCAAAGGCGGATCCGCCTCCGGCGGACAGGACTTGGGACCTTTTCAATATTTGCGTGAGTATACAGCTGCCGAGGCTCTCGAGCGCGGTGCCACCCTCGATATTTCTATGTTTACGCCGGGCGATATCGTCACCGTCTCAGCCACTTCCAAGGGTAAGGGCTTCCAGGGTGTCGTCAAGCGCCATGGCTTCCGCGGCGGTCCACGCAGTCATGGTCAGAAGAACAAAGAGCGCGCCCCAGGCTCGATCTCGGGCGCAGGGCGTGCCGGCGGTCGCGTCGCCAAGGGTCTGCGCATGGCGGGCCGTATGGGCGGGGATCGTATCACCGTGAAAAATCTTCGGGTCTTGCAAGTCGACAAGGCCTCCAACACACTTCTCATTTCAGGCGCTATTCCTGGCCATCCGGGGACGCTCATCGAAATCCGCGGCTAACTAAAATCGTATGGAATCAATTATTTACAATGCACAGGGTAAGAAGAGCGGCACTTTGCAGCTCCCGGAAAAGATCTTCGGTGTCATCTGGAATGATTCGCTCATGCATCAGGTCGTGACCGCGATGCAGGCCAATGCTCGTACGCCGGTCGCTCACACCAAGGACCGTGGCGATGTACGCGGTGGAGGCAAGAAGCCGTGGCGCCAAAAGGGTACCGGCCGTGCTCGTCATGGTTCGACACGCTCTCCGATCTGGAAGGGTGGTGGCGTGACCCATGGTCCCCGTAATGACAAAGACTACAGCAAGGCGATCCCGAAGAAAATGCGCGCCAAAGCCCTCTTTATGGCGCTTTCCCGCAAGCTCAAGGATGGCGAGATCGTATTTGTCGACACATTCGGCTTTGATGCTCCCAAGACTGCTGCCGCAGCCAAGGTCCTCTCTTCGCTCTCCAAGATCGACGGCTTCTCCAAGCTCTCGGGTAAGGAGGCCAAGCGCCGCAATGCCGCTCTTATCGCACTCGCTGATCCTTCGGAGGCGACCATCAAGAGTTTCCGCAATATCGGCTCAATGCAGGTGTCTGCAGTGCGCGATATGAATCCCGTCACAGTGCTCAAGCACAAATTCCTCATCATCGAAAATCCCGAAGCAGCAGTAGCTATCGTCGAGAGCCGCGCCACCAAAGCGCGCAAGCCTGCCGCAGCCAAGAAGGCATCCAAATAAAATCCTATGGCCATCTTTTCCAAGAAAACGAATACCAATGAGCAAAAGGCGGTCGTCGCGTCGACTGATCACGGTATGCGCACGAGCCTCGCACATATCCTCCGGAATCCACGCATCACCGAGAAGGCGACCGCACACGCACTCGCGAGTGCTTACATCTTCGACGTCGCACCGCGCGCGACTAAGCGCGAGATCATGGTAGCCGTCAAAGAAGTCTACAAAGTCACACCGCAGAAAGTCACCATTGCAGCCATCCCGCGCAAGAGCGTCCGCAATCCGCGCACGGGCAAGGTGGGTGTCAAAGGCGGTGGCAAGAAGGCCTATGTATACCTCAAGAAAGGGGAGACTATCACCGTCGCGTAATGTTAATTTTTATATTTTATTTCTAGTTGTATGAGCATCCGATCCTACAAACCTCGCACTCCCGGCACTCGTGGTATGACCACGCTCAATTACCGTGAGATGCTCTCTGGTCACAAGCCGACCAAGTCGCTCATGCGCGGCAAGAAGTCGACTGGTGGACGCAATAGCCAGGGCCGCATCACGACTCGCCACCACGGTGGTGGTCACAAGAAGGCCTATCGCTTCATCGACTTCAAATTCGACAAGAAAGACATCCCGGCACGCATCGCCACGATCGAATACGATCCCTTCCGCTCTGCGTTTATCGGTATTGCCGTCTACCGTGATGGTGAGAAGCGCTACGTCGTGCTCCCACGCCAGGTCAAAGTCGGTGATGAGTTCATCGTCTCCGAGAATGCGCCCGTGAAGCTCGGTAATCGTCTCCCACTCAGTAAGCTCCCTGTCGGTACCTTCGTCTACAATATCGAGCTCAAGCCGGGCAATGGCGGCAAAATCGTCCGTTCTGCGGGCAATTACGCCGAAGTCGTCGCGCAGGACTCTGGCTATACACACCTCAAGCTTCCGTCGACCGAAGTGCGCCGTGTGATCGGCACTGCATGGGCCTCTGTCGGCGAAGTGTCCAACGAAGAGCATCACCTCGTCACGATCGGTAAGGCAGGCCGCACCCGCTGGAAGGGTACACGCCCGACCGTGCGTGGCACTGCGATGAATCCAGTCGATCACCCGCATGGTGGTGGTGAAGGTCGTCAGGGTCGAGGACTCCGACGCGCCAAGTCGATGTGGGGCAAGCCTACCGGCAAAGGACAGAAGACGCGCACTCCGAAGAAGTATTCCAACGTTTTTATCGTTTCTCGCCGAAAGGTTGGCAAGCGAAAATAATGAAAAAATCCCGAGCCCAAAGCTCGGGATTTTCAGATAAATACCCTAAGATAATTGACTTTTATAACACAGTATGCTATACTAAAATAATATCCAGGCACGGTGTCTGGATTGGTAGTAAGCACATTAAACTGGAGGATCGCAATGATGACTGCAACGAAGTCCAAGGTGCATGCACGGAAGACAACCTGTGCGCTGTGCGGGTCGGGGTTCGTGCCGGAGAAGAACCAGGAGAAAGCGCATTGGGCAGCGACGTGGTGCGATGAAGGCAGTGGCCTTCTTTGTCCACCGTGTCAGCACGCCGCTGGCGAGGTCGAGGGCGGAACTGCGCTTGATCTGACCATGCCGCTCGGCTGCCTGCCGTTTGGCTCGGACATCCTCAAGGCTTCTGCGGCCTGCACCAAGGAGGTGTGGGAGCAGAACCGCCAAAGCGAAAACTGGCGCACATGGGTCGAAGCCAATCATCCCGACTGGATTTAATTGGCCGACTCTGTACTCAGTCGCCGCCCACGAATCTTGAAGCCGTCCGGCTTGGTTCGTCGGGCGGCTTCTTTTTGTAATTCTAAAGAATCTCACTAAAATATTCCATTTCTTTGGCTATAGCCTACCATTGTGAATATCTGTGATCTAGGGGTGTGCAAAAGGTTGAGACCGAAACTAGCCGCTCTATGACAGGTCCTTGCCTTACCATTTCATATATGATACATTATTGTCATAATTATGAAAAGCAAGAATAACCTACTGGAGCAGATCAAAACCCTGCCTCATTTCAGTAAAAACACTATATATCAGCTCGGCAAACAGTTGGGTTTGGAAGACTCTACGGTCAATACCTACATAAGCCGTTTTTTGAGGTATAAGGATATCTATCGCCTCAAGAATGGGCTGTATATCTCGGCAGACTTTTTCGACAAAAATAAAAATGATATTTCTTACCTATTCTACCTCGCGAACATCATTCGCACGCCTTCCTACATCAGCTCTTGGGCAGCCTTGCAGTATTACAACCTTGCTATGGAAGCGATTCATTCAATCACCTGTGTTACTCCGAAAGTGACACGAGAATATCAGACTAAGGCGGGCAATTTCGCATATCAGTCCATTAACAAAGAACTTTTTTCTGAGTTCTCACTGGTCAAAGGTAAATTCGATTTTTTCATTGCTTCACCTGCGAAGGCGCTTTTTGATTTATTGTACTTTAGGACAAAGCAGTTTCGCGGACTTTCGCTTGAAAATATAAAAACACTCATCACTGAACTTCGTATAGATCTCGATGAGATGAGTAAAGAGGAACAGGAGAAGTTTTATTCAATGATTAATACATACTGCCATGAGTGAACAGATTTCAGCAATTCTTAAGAGTAAACTCGATGGCCTCTCGACCTATGGTTTTGCGATTACTGATCCTGAAGTACGACTCAACGCCCTAAAAGAAGAATTGCAGTTTTACGTGCTGGATTTCATTTACCACCACCCGGAATATAGCAAGTGGATAATGTACGGGGGCTCGGCACTTCGTATTTGCTACGACCTTGACCGCATGTCGGTCGATCTGGACTTCGAAGTACATCATACACTTAGTGACGGTTTTCTAAACCAACTTAAAAAAGAAGTGGAGGAACATTTTTCCAAAGTATACAGCATAGACTCCGGTTTTTTGCGGATCACTATTACAAACAATAGAGGCCTGACCCTTAAATTCAGAGTCGGAAGTTTGATTGAAGGGTATGCTTCGGAGTGGGTTCATGTAAAAGTGGACCTCAACACATTTGTCCCATCCTCTCGTGTGGTTACGGAACGGATACCGCAGAATCACGGACAGCTGTCATTTGTAATACGAACATACAATCTATCTGCTCTCATGGCGAGTAAAGTCGCAGCAATTTTCCTACGGGGAACGCGTGGTGTCGGCGCCGCGACTTATGAAGAAAAGGGTCGCGATATTTACGATCTGCTGTGGTATATGAGCAAAAAGATTATACCGGACCTTGACTATCTACAAGCAAAAGAAGTTGAAGAAGCAAAAGATTATCGGACGTTATTCACCAAGCTCGCGGTAAAGATGAATAATGTGAGTGATGAAAATCTAAAAAACGATCTGTCGCCACTCTTTCTTGATGCTCGATATGTAACACATTGGCTCACAAATTGGCGCGATACGTTCTGTCGACTGCGCGATGCGTATAAAATTCGGACGGTATCAAAATTTGATACTGTGCGAGTGTTTGAAGATTTTCGCACCGATGTCTTCTCTTTTATCTTTGAGTATAGCACCAAGGAAGGCGATCATGTGAGGATTATATGCAACTTGAGTGAGCACTGGTTTCTTTTCAAAGATATCGAGGTTTCGTTCACAATCAACAATACTGTGAGCGACCACATAGAATTCTCGGCGAATGGTATGCGTAGCCATCCGACATCGGAGAAAAAGAAGAAAGAATACGCCTCGCTTTTTTACGAGAAAATCGAGGGATACCTAAAGAAAGTTAATTACGAGCTTGTCGGGGATACTTTGACGACAAAGCTCATCCGTGTGACTGCCAACAACTTGAATCAGAAAGAGCAGATGGTTTTGCGAAAGGAAGACTTAATCAACTGTGAGTTTGAAGATCTTTTGAAATAGTTATTCCGGAAATCGGTAAGGGCTCGTCCACACATAACGTACCCGTTATGTGTGGACTACACTTATGGGCCCGTTCATTTTGTGTTGCAGTTATTTATGAACGGGACCTAAGGATAAGCGAAGTCCTTGAAGAGGGGGCTTTGGAGCAGGTTTTCTGGAGCAGGTTTTCTTGACTTCCTAATCCGTTTCCTATACATTGTGCCTACCCGCCGGAGCGGGTTTTCATATGACTCGATCACTCAAAAAAGGCCCCTACGTGGACGAAAAGCTGATGAAGAAAGTCGGTGCTCGCAAGCCGGGCTCTGAAGCCATCAAGACGTGGGCACGCGCCTCGCAGATCGCACCTGAATTCGTCGGGTATACCTTCCTTGTGCATACCGGCAAAAATTTCGACGAGGTGCTCGTGACCGAAGATATGGTGGGTCATCGCTTGGGTGAATTTGCTCCGACGACCAAGTTCGTTCGTCATGGCGGTAAGATGCAGAAGGAGATCGAACAGGCCAAGAAGGCTGCCGAGATCGCCACTGCGCAAGCTGCTAAGGCCGCTACGACCACCAAGAAATAATCTATGAAAGCTTTACTTAAAAACTATCACCAGGCTCCGCGCAAAGTGCGACTCGTCGCCGATCTCATCCGCGGCAAGTCCGTCCCGCATGCGCGGGCAGCGCTCGCATTCCTCCCCAAAAAGGCGGCCCCTACTATGGGCAAGCTTCTCGATTCGGCTGTCGCCAACGCTGCCAATCGTGGGTACGAGACGCATGATCTGTACATAAAGACCATCACCGTCGACAAAGGTGTCGTGATGCGCCGTTTCCGCCCATTCGGCCGCGGCCGCTCAGGCGCCATCAACAAGGAGATGAGTATCGTTAAGATTGAGCTCGCATCCAAGTCTGGCACAAAGGCCCCTGAAGTCGGCATTGCCGCAAAAGCTGAGAAGCCTGGGAAGCCGGCCGTCAAGAAAACTGTCGCCAAAAAGACCGCAGCTAAGAAAACCACTTCAAAACTAAAAACTAAAAACTAAAAACGTATTCACCTCTGCCTATGACACACACCGTACATCCATACGCACATCGCCTCGGCATCATCCGTGACTGGAAGTCGCGCTGGTTCTCCAAGAATGCCGCACAGTACCGTGAGAATGTCATGGTGGATGCAGCAATCCGCCGTTTTCTCAAGAAGCGCTTGCGCGGCTCATTCATCACCTCTGTCGAGATCGAGCGCAACGACAAGGCGATTCGCATCATCCTCAAGACCTCCCGCCCCGGACTCGTGATCGGTCGCGGCGGCGAGGGGAGCGTCAAGCTCACCAAGGAGATCGAAGGCATCATCCGCACCGTACCGAAAGCGGAGCGCAAGGCCGTCCGCTTGGATATCGAAGAGATCCGCTCTCCTGAATCACACGCCCCTGTCGTCGCTTACATGATCGCCGAGGGTCTCGAGAAGCGTCAGACCTTCCGCCGCGTGCTCAAGCAGACGGTTGAGAAGGTGATGGCCAATCGCGATGTCGAAGGTGTGCGTATCGCACTCTCCGGCCGCTTGGGTGGTGCTGAAATGTCGCGCGCCGAAGAGATCAAGCGTGGCCGTGTGCCGCTGCAGACCCTTCGTGCCGATATCGATTTCGCACGCGAGCAGGCATATCTTCCGTACGGCGTGATCGGTATCAAGGTATGGATCTACCGCGGCGAGATATTTGAAAAAACAGAAAACAAGAAACTAAAAACAAATAATTAATTTTAGTTTTACGGTTCTTATTTTTAATTTTATGCTGGCACCAAAGAAAACAAAATTCCGCAAATGGCAGACAGGGCGCAAACACCCTGATCGACTCGAGGCACCCGATACCCGTGGCATCACCGTCGCGTTTGGCAGCTTTGGCCTCAAGGCGACGACACAGTCACGCGTCACCGCCAATCAGATCGAGGCAGCCCGCCGTGCCATGACCCGTGCTGCAGGCAAGACTGCCAAGATCTGGATTCGCGTCTTCCCTGATCGCCCTGTTACCAAGAAGCCGGCAGAAGTCCGTATGGGTAGCGGTAAGGGCGATCTCGATCACTACGTGATGGAAGTCCGCCCGGGCCGCATCCTCTTCGAGATCGATGGTGCTCCGGAAGCGACTGCACGTGAGGCGCTCCGCAAGGCGGGCACCAAGCTCCCGATGAAAGTCCGCGTCGTCGCAAGATAGGTATTAGCCACTGGGGTATAGCCACTAGGAAATTCAAAGAAAAAATACTATGATTCACTACACAAAATATTTTAATCTGAGTACTAATCACTAGTGGCTAGTCACTAAACACTATTCTATGGCAGACATCAAAACTCAAGATATAAAAGATTTGCAGAAGACGGTCGCGGACAATCGCGAGGCTCTGCGTGTGATGCGTTTCGGGGGAGCGGGCAGCCGTTCGCGCGATGTGCGCGCGGCCCGCATGCTTCGCCGCGAGACTGCACGCGTGCTCACCGAGATCCGCTTGCGCGCATTGGCGCAGTCCGGCCACACGGTTGCATCCAAGGCGAAAAAAGCGTAATATTGCGCGGATTCATTCAAAGCTATGACAGGTACCAAAAATACAACTGAACAGACGATTGCGGGCTTGTCCCCGGATGGGGGAAAGATCCTTGAGGGGGTCGTCGTCAAGAGCGCTATGAAAGACACCATCACGGTGGAGGTCGAGCGCTACGTGAAGCACCCGAAGTACAAGAAGTATATGCGCCGCTCGAAGAAGTTTCTCGTCCACGATGAAGGCAATACCGCGACTGTCGGCGACAAGGTATCGATCCGCGAGACCCGCCCGATGTCGAAGCGCAAGCATTTCATTTTAGTGAAATAATATGATCCAACCACGTTCCATCGTCAAAATTGCAGACAACTCCGGCGGCCAGATCGGACGTGTCTTCAAGGTGCTCGGTGGTTCCAAGCGCCGCTATGCAGAGCTCGGCGACGAGGTCGTGATCTCTATCCAGACGGCCCAGCCGCGCAAGGCGGTCAAGAAAAAAGATGTCTATCGCGCTGTCGTCGTGCGTCAGGTCAAGGCCTATCGCCGCAAAGACGGTTCGTACGTGCGCTTCGATGAAAACGCCGTTGTGCTCGTCGAAAAGGACAAGAAAGAGCCTAAGGCCAATCGCGTCTTTGGCCCCATTCCTCGCGAGCTCGTCGAGCGTGGGTATCAAAAGATCGGCTCGCTCGCGCCGGAAATCGTGTAGTCTATTTTTTCGCATATGAAACTCAAGAAAGGAGACAAAGTAATAGTGATTGCAGGCAAGGACCGTGGTACGACCGGTACTATCCTCCGCGCCATGCCAAAGGAAAACAAGGTCCTCGTCGAGGGTGTCAATATCATGAAGCGTCACCAGCGTCCGACTGCGAAGGCCCGCCAGGGTCAGATCATCGAGCGCCCGGTCGCGATCCACGCATCCAATGTCGCTATCGCCGACCCAAAGACCGGCAAGCCTTCGCGTATCAAGATCAGTCGAGGCAAGGATGATGCGCGTGAGCGTGTGGCAGTAAAGAGTGGCGAGAGCCTTAAATAACTTCTACCTGTATGACCAAAGCAGCAGCAACACATAAAAAGCATTCGAGCACCTTTGATGCGCTCAAGAAGGATTTTTCCTACACGAGCATCATGCAGGCTCCGCGCATAGAGAAAGTTGTCGTCTCGATCGGTATCGGATCGATCAAGGACAAGAAGCGTATCGAATTCATCCAGGGCCGCCTCGTCCGTATCACCGGCCAGGCTCCGGTCTTGCGCAGCGCCAAGAAGTCGATCGCGTCGTTCAAATCGCGCGAAGGTGATCCGGCAGGATTTCAGGTGACGCTTCGTGGCGAGCGCATGACGTCATTCCTCGACAAGGTCATCCATATCGTACTTCCGCGTGTGAAGGACTTCCGCGGCATCAAGCCCTCTGCTATCGATGAGATGGGCAACATCACGATCGGTATCAAGGAGCACACGGTCTTCCCGGAGACAGCCGACGAAGACGCCAAGGATGTCTTTGGTGTCGGCATCACCATCACCACGACCGCCAAGACCAAAGCAGAGGCAGAAGCCTTCCTGCGCCACATTGGGCTGCCACTGCGAGAGGGGAAATAATCTGACTTTGTGATTTTCGGCCCCAAGTTTCCCTAAAGGGGTGGGTTTGAGGAGTTGACGGTTCATGTAGAAATAATATTAATTATGCTATAGTGATAACTATAGATAGACAGGAGTGTAGTCATATTTGGCTTAATTGCTTGTATTTTTTGGTATGAACACAACAAAAAGCGGACAAGTTAGGTGTATTGTATTTAAGGAAGGCGACATTTGGTATGGCGTGGCTTTGGAATTTAATATTGTAGTTGAAGGAGATGAATATGAGGTGGTCCACTTTAATTTACAAGAGGCCATTAAGGGATATGTGGAGTCATTGAAGAAAATTAAAGGTACGCGTACTAATGCTCATCAGGCACTTAATCAGCTTGCTGATCAGGAATATGAGACTATGTGGGACAAGCTCCAATCAAAGGAACCAGTCGCTTCGCCGATTCAAATAAAATACTTTGGTGTGACATGCGTCTAAGGCGCTTTGTTTTAGTATGACAAGAGGGGTCTTTAACTGGACATACAAAGATGTTGTCGCGGTGTTAAAAGAGCATACATTCCAACTCAATCATATTGACAGTAGTCACCATTTCTATGTTAAGTTTGTAAATGGTCGGATTTTCCAAGTCCAAGTACCCTTTCACGGAAAGAAATCATTTAAACCAAGGACACTGAATGGAATGATTGCGCAGTCAGGTTTGACTCGTGCTGACTGGGGACTTTAGGACTAATGATGTCAGGTACTATCTTTTCCTAATCACAAATCTCGACGATTCTAGTTGCTGAAATTTTGAGGGTCAGATCCTCCAATAATCAAGAAATAAATATGTCATCAAGTGCACGTAAATACGGTATTTCAGACGAGGAGTTTGATGTATTGTTAAGGAAATACAAGAAGTGTATATATTGCCAGCGACAGTTGCGCGCGCGAGTGGGGAGTAGTGGCTCTCAAAGAAATGCACGTACCATTGAACATCTCAATCATAGAGGCGATAGCGGCCGATTTGTTGCACTGTGCTGTGGTAGTTGTAATTCGAGTCGGAGTAATAAACCGCTGTGCAAGTGGTTCATGACCGAATATTGTTTCGAAAGAATGATTAGTAAAAAGACTGTTCATCCAATTGTTCGTGAGTATATGAAAATGCATGAATCTTGAGGGTCAGACCCTCTAATGCGGCATCACCATCACCACGACCGCCAAGACCAAAGCAGAGGCAGAAGCCTTCCTGCGCCACATTGGGCTGCCACTGCGAGAGGGGAAGTAAATTTCGAACATATCAAAACAGAAAACCGCTCGAAAGGGTAGTTTTCTGCAACTGAATTCTGGATTACTGGAAATTTTGAGGTGTGAGCGTAGAATGAAGCCGTTTGTGATAAAGAAAAACGATGAAAATAATCAAGAAAATAGAAATAAAGCACTTTCGTTCGGTTTTTGAACAGGAGGTGGAAGAATTAAATCACCTCAATATATTTGGATTTTAGGTCGTTCAGGTGTAAACTAAAACTCCGCCTTTCGGCGGAGTTTTTTTATCTCATAGCATTAGGTAAGTGCTATATGTTTACCAAGCGCGTAAGCTACCTTACCCAATGTATCAACAGAAATACTGTGTTCGCCACTTTCTAGGCGTGCAACCGCAGATTGTGGCATACCAGCTTTTTCCGCCACATTTTTTTGTGTAAGATTTTTGGAAAGTCGTAATTCACGAACTTGTTTTGCTAATTTCAATCGAATAATTTCTTCAGTATAGGCTGTTTGAAATTTCTTGGTCTTGGACACTCGTCCGAAAGTTTCTTCGAACGAGTGCCACATAGCAGTGTCTTTATTTGAATTAGTTTCAATAATTTTTTCCATCGCCTTTTTCATGTTTTTTAGAGCTTATTTTATTTGTATCTTCGATTTTTGTTTTAGAAATTTTTGAAGAGTTTTTCTGCATGCTCTATCACTCGTTTCGGTGTCTTGGCGCTTTTCTTTATGAAAGCGTTAACGAAATAGATTTCGTCCCTCTTTATATAGTACACAAATCGATAGCTTTTTATTATGAGTTCATTTACCGGACCTTTTAGCTTCTTTGTATATACAAAACCAAATTCTCCGGTTCCCATCATGCTGATCGCAGCTGCGACCTTGGCTTGATTGGTAATACTGAGCTTGGCGATAAAGTCTTTCACCGAGGCGAGGAAAAGCAGTTTATATTGCTTTACCATGCCATTGTCTGACCCTAACTTGATAATGTTCGACCTGAAGAGAGTATAGCAAAAATGATATATCTTTGTCAATCTGCACAAAAGCAAATAAACACAATATATCAAGCAAAGGTCCGCGACAGCGGCCCTTTTCTTTGTGAAAGTGCGTCCCTTTGCTATATTTGTGCGAGTGTCACCGAGAGTAGGGAGATTCTGAAATGGAGAGAAATACACAGATGCTTTCGCCCACGATGCTTGAGAAAGCGGCGATGCGCGTGATGGGGCTTGGAAGTGTGGCAGAGATCGCTGCGGCGGGACAGGAGAGGCTCGATGAGCATGCGGTCGCGATTCTTCACGAGGTGCATGGCGGGCACATCGTCAATCATACACTGCAAGTCTATGAGGACACGGCCGCTTACTATGCGGCGTGCAAGAATCATGCGCAGATACAGCCCGCGCTCATCCGCTTCGTCGATGAACTGAATGACGGGGATGTCGTGCTGGATCTCGGATGCGGTACGGGACGCGATCTGTGGTTTATGGCCGTACCGAACAAGGAATATCGCGAGTCGCTGATAAACGGTAAAAGAGGCGTATGGGGGAAGATTCCCACGATTGCGTTGCGTGTCATCGGCGCCGATGCGTCGAAAGCGATGTGCGAAATTGCAGAAAACCCAATGAACTGCGCGGAAGTTTCAACGCGTTACAAGCCGACTGTCATAGTGCGCGACATGTACATCGATCTCGCAGATTTTCTGCGACACGCGAACCTTCACGGTATCTGGTCAAACACATCGTTTCTGACACATACGCCGGAAGAGTACATCGAGCCCACTATGGAGCGGCTCGCAGGCGCTTTGCGGCTTCAGGGGGTTTTGGCGATCAGCTATACGCAGCGGACGGATCCGTTTGCTCCATACGACAGCCTCAAGCTCTCTAACACCGGACGGATCAAATACTTTTCTCATCCGCTTGCACGCGATATTTCTGAGATTGCGCATCGGCACGGATTGATCGTCGAGCATCACTCGACGGATGATTATGTTGATCCCAGCACCGGTGCGACAAAAAAAGATCTTTTTGTGACGCAGTTTTTCCGCAAGGTGCGGTGATACATGCGGCGGCTCGCCCTAGCGAGCCGCCGCATCTCTTTTGCACACATGAAAAAAGCCTTGCGCAGAGCGTAAGGCTTTTTATTTCACCGATTATTTCTTTTGCGTACCTTTTTCGGTGGAGGTTCCTCTTTCAATTCCTGTGCAGTCTTTGGCGGTAGCACTGCTTCGCGTGCGCGTGCTTTTTTCAGCAGATCATTCGCATCAAACACCGAAGCAGCCGACGCGTCGGACCATACTAATTTTCGTCCACTGAAGGGGGGTCTGCTGATTGCGATAATGCCGATCACAGTGTGTGTGCCTGAGGGCATGTCAGCTATGACTGCTCCGCCAGAATCACCGGGTGCTATAAACCCGCGCACACACCACACTTTCGTCGGTGCGAGGTGGCGACTGGTGTCGCATGATTTCCATCTGCGAAGCATGGCTGCACGGATACGTCGCTTGCGATCGTCGCATCTTTTCCCTCCACTCATGCATATGACGCCAAATCCGACTGTCCGGATCGTGACAGGTTTTGCCGGATCGAGCATCACCTTTTCGATGACTGCCTGCCACTCCTTAGTAGCGAATCCCTTCAGATCATCGGGGGGCGGAGCCTTATTGCCGAGCGTTGAGTCCACTGATGCGAGGTAGTCGAGTGATTCCTTTTCCAGCATCGTGTGAGCGAGGGGCACCCCGTCGATCGATGAGGTGAGTACCACGACTGCTAGATCGTCGCTCGCTTTTCTGAATGGGATGTCTTGGTCGCCCGTTCCTTTACGCAAATAAGCTTCGATCTCCGGATGCATGTAGACACGATCCACTTCGGCGCGGTACGTGTGTGTCCCATTGTGTACGACGCGAATTTCTTTCAATGATATTTTGCGTCCCTTTTCATCGAAGAATTCATGCGCGGCCATCAGCAGGATGCGCGGATGTACCACTATGGCGCTTCCTCCGTCTTCAATCCGCCCCTTGCGTCCGAAAGAGACATCGACTATGTAGGGATACTGCTCGTGCTGGTCTATCTGCATCTTGGTCTCGCCTGCTAATGCGGGCGCACACGAAATCCCGAACAGGATCACGCACCACAGTGTGATGAGGATTTTCATTTCATGCTCCTGTATATTGTCCGGCCTGTGCCGGAATGTCTGATTGGATAGTATCGCGGTAAGGGAGGGTGTCAACAAGCGCGGCAGCTCGCCCGAGGGCGAGCTGCCGCATGCTATTTCCGCACCCAGTCTCTACCGTGCCGGTATTGACAATATTGGAATATCAGGATTAAATCCATTTGGAATTTCGTTCCACCACACCAAAAGGAGAGTACAGATGGTCGACATTCCCTACCATCCCAAGCCACCGTTAGGTCTGATGCCTAAGAGTGAGTGGGATAGGCTCAAGCTCTTGGAGCGCAACACTGAGATTCTCGCCGCCTGGGCCCGCTATGCCCGCGCCAAGGAGCCGTTGCCTGCTGAGTGGCTCGGAGAACTTTGGGCAAACATCGATGAGCTCGATGCTACGCGCAAGTTTCTTGAGAGTGCAGTAGTTCGCTGGAGGAGAAGTCGAAGTGGGTCACGATCTTTTGGACCCACTGCTTGTCTTCTTCGCTCAGGTCCTTCGTCATGAGCTTGCCGGCGACCAGCCCCTTGAAGAAGTCGCGGTGAGGAATATACGGACTAAAGCTATACGCGGGCGGTGCCGCATAGGACACATCGCCGCTGGGAAGAGGGCTGCTCAGCTTATCCGCGCGATATCGTGGGAAGATAAGCACGGCCACGAGTATGACGACATACGCTATGATGACGAGGGACAGGGGTCTGTTCAGTCGCATGTCAGATTCTCCTCCCGACCTAGGAAAATGATAGGACAATAAGGGTACTGGGTCAATATTGACTTTCGTACCCATATGTACTATACATACGGCAGCCAAAGGGGGGTAGTACCAAGTACCTTTGGAAACCTCGTTCTCCTGCATCTGCGGGGGAGTAGCTCTATGAAAGAAGGAGAGAGACATGTCGCTTCTGGATAGGATTTGGAAGAGGGGTGACGTGGATAGCGAGTTCTCATACGGCGACGAAATCGACGCCGTCGAGACCGAGTCCCGGATCCCGGGCTTTGTGAAGACCTGGCGCTTCTGGCTGGGTCTTGTGGCCGCATTCGTGGTCCTCTCGGTGGTCTTCTTGCTCCGTTTTGGATTCATTCCGACGGAGATTGAGAAGCCAAGACTGTATCCCAAGGCTCCGGTCGGCACGACGCTAACGCGGGCGGTGCAGAACGATATCGAGTCCGAACTCGATCACGGTGCGATCGCTTGGGGCTGGATCATGAACGGTTGGGTGCCGGATGACTTCTGGCCATGGCCGCGCATGGTGCTCGCATATCGCGATGAGTTTCAGCGGGGTAAATACCTCATCTGGAAGCTCACAGTGCGGTCCATGTTGCAGGATCTGTCGCAGCAGGGTCGGCGGGCATTCCCGGACGCGAATCTGGAAAAGGCGGACGCGAAGATCGGATACGATATCGACCTCGTGTTTGCGTATCCGAGCGTCGTATCCAATATGTCAACGGCGGTTGATGCGCTCGGCGCATATGCGGATGAGTTGAAGATCAAGCGCAACTTTTATCCGCAAGCCGAGACCCTGGGTCGTTTGTTGCAGCAGCTTCACTATGGGCTGAATTTGTCCATCACGGAGCTGACCAACAAAGACCAGATCGGCTTCATGCAAGGATATCAGGTGTTCCAGCGAACGCAGGGACGCATCCATGCAATCCTGCGAGTGTTGCAGGCTGTCGAGACTGACTTCGGCGAAGTGCTTGATTCCAAGGCGCTCTCGCGACAACAACTCCACGACACGATCGATTCTCTGACCGCCGGACTCAATATGAGCCCGTTGGTGATCTGTAATGGCGAGGCGAAATGGTGGGCTTTCGGTCTGCCGTGTTTTGGCTACACCCACATCGCCAATCTGCTTCAGAACATCAACCCCGGCGAGCGCGAGCTCAGCAGGTTGATCGAGACGGTCCGTGGCGCGAGCTCTCGTTAAAATCCAACGATGACCCCGCTCTCTTCGGAGAGCGGGTTTTCCTTTTTTGATATAGCGTGATAGCGTGGACGCCATGTCCAGTTTTTTTGCTTCGTTTTTTGCCACACTCGCCATGCTGTCGGGCGGTTTGCGCGATGTCGCGGCGACGATTATCCCCTATATGCGCGACTACGAGCCGCCGCCTGCGGCGGCGTATGCGTCGGTCCTTTTCGGCGGGGATCTTATGTTTGACCGCAGTGTGCGCACGGTGATGGAGCGCAGGGGAGACGACGTCGTCTTCTCCTGCATCGCACCTCTCCTGCAGATGCATGATCTCGTGGTGGCCAATCTCGAGGGCCCGATCACGACACACGTCTCGGTATCGGCGACGACCACTCCCGGGCATCCCGACAACATGACGTTTACCTTTGCACCTTCGACCGCCGATCTCCTCTATCGCCACAACATCCGTGCGGTAAATCTTGGCAACAACCACATCACCAATTTTGGCGCGGCGGGCGTGCATTCGACGATCGCGATGCTCCAATCTTCCGGTGTCGATTATTTCGGCGTGCCCTCCGAAGCCTTGCCGCGCCCTACCGAAGCTTCACGCGAAGGAGGGGCGAAGGAGGGTGACCCGACTGATCACCGTGTCGCCTCGACAGAGATACATGGCGTACCGCTCGCACTCATCAGCTACAACGAATTCCTCCCTTCGACACCCTCGACAAGCTCGGGGCTAGCAGGCTCAGGGCAGGCGGCCTCAACTACGATCGCGCAGATCCGTGCGGCGCGCGCCGCGGGCTTCATACCGGTCGTCTACACGCATTGGGGTATCGAGTATGCCACCACGTCGCCGCAGTATCTTCGTGACCTTGCGTATAGTTTCGTCGACGAAGGAGCGGAGATCGTGATCGGCTCGCACCCGCATGTCGTCGCCGACCACGAGCTCTATCAGGGCAAACACATCTACTACTCGCTCGGCAATTTTGTGTTCGATCAGTATTGGGATGCCGAGGTCTCACGCGGACTCCTACTCCAAGTCACTTTTTCACCCGCGGGCGTCGCCGGCGTCCACGAGATCCCCATAGAGCTCAAGCGCGATCGCACCACCTGCATGGCGCTCACGGCGTAATGGGTGTGGCGGTTGAAGAGGGTGTGTTTTTAAGGTATTGTAGGCGAATTGCCGGATCATCTAATGGTAGGATAGCAGACTCTGAATCTGCTCATCTTGGTTCGAGTCCAAGTCCGGCAGCCAATTTGTAAAGTTTCCGCTTCCCGCCTCGCTCGGGGCTTCGCCCCTCGCTTCGGCAAACGAATTTTCAAGCAATTTCCAAGGGTTTTTGTATTCTACAAAAACCGCCTGCTCCCGCAGGAGCGGGTTCGAGCCAATCCTTTTGAGGAAATTTTTCTTTTCAGAAAAATTTCCCTGCAAAGCGGCAATTTGAGCTTGATTAGCCGTTAAAATGAAGTTTCGGCAAAGTTCGAGCCAGCGATTGCCCTTTCGCTCGAAATCTTTCAATTTTTCGGAAATCTCAATTTTTTGGTTGAGAATTTTTTGTTTTTTGACGGCGTATTCTTCGGTGGAAATCACACCGTCTAATTGGTTATCCAAAAGTTTATCCAATTTCTCATTTAACTCCGCGATTTGAGATTTCAGATTTTGAGCGAAAGTCATTTCGGCTTGGACATTTTCCTCTTTTTCTTTATCCAGTTCAGCAATCATCTTTTTTGTCCAAGCCGAAGGCAAAGAAACTTTTTGAATCAAGTTTGAAATCTGCTCGGCCAAAAGTTCTTCGCGAATGTATTTTTGCGAGCAGTTTTGTTTCTTTTTGGTGCATCGGTAATAGTTATGCCCTTTGTGGGTTTCCGAAGTTATGGAACAGCCGCACTCGCCGCATTTCAAAAGCGAGCGAAAAGCGTATTCTATTTGGCCTCGCTTTATTTTGTGGGCTTTTTGCGTCATAACTTCTTGGCATTTATCAAAAAGTTTCTTTGCAATCGCTGGCTTATGATTTCCCTGATGAAGTTCGCCGTTGAAAACAAACGCTCCGTAGTAAAACGGATTTTTCAAAAACATCTGAATATTAGAAATGGTGAAAACTTTGCCGTTTCGGCTAATCAAGCCCAAAGAAGTCATTTTATTCCGTAAATCTTTCAGAGAATATTCGCCGGTGGCGTAAAGCTCAAACATTTTCCTGACGAGCGGAAATCTTTCCGGGTCGGGAATAATTTTGTGGTTCACTTTGTCGTTGAGATAGCCGGTTATGGCCACGCCCGATTGTTCGCCTCGCCTGACTTTTTGGCGCAAACCTCGTTTTACATTCTCTGAAAGATTATCAATGTAGTATTTTGACTGCCCAAAAGCGATATTCAACATAAATTTTCCTTGCGGTGTTGGATCAAACCAAAATGTCGGGAATTTTAGCGAAAGAATTTTAGTTGTGTCTATGAGATAAATTATTTGTCCACCGTCTATGGAATTTCTCGCCAATCTGTCGGGGTGCCACGCTAAAATTCCCTCGGCCTCGCCGGACTCAATTCTTTTTATCATTTCGTTGAAAATCGGACGGCCCGGAATTTTGGCGGTTTGGGATTCAATAAAAGTTTCTTTGATTTCTATATTTTCTTTTTCGGCAAATTCTTTCAGCTCCGTTATTTGGGCTTCAATGGAAAGAATTTGCCTATCCGGCTCGTCCGTTGATTTTCTGGCGTAGAGAAAATATTTCATATAGTTTTACATTTTAATTTGTAATCGCTTTGGGGCAGAAAATTGCCACTTTGCTTTCGCCCTTCGGGCGAAAAAAGGATTGGCTCGTTTGGAAATTGCTTGAAAATTCGTTTGCCGAAGCGAGGGGCGAAGCCCCGAGCGAGGCGGGAAGCGGAAACTTTACAAATTGGCTGTGTCTCCTGAACAAAATCCGAACTTTTTTCCGAGAAAATCCCGACGCTGATTTCTGAAAAAAATTCGCTCGGGCGGGCAAAAAGGAAGGGGGTTGGGGGGGAAGGAATTTTTGCCTGCCCT
>VGJQ01000014.1 GCA_016867375.1 Candidatus Kaiserbacteria bacterium
ACGGATACGGTCGAGATCGTTCGTGTCGTGGATGGTAGAAAAAATCTCGCGGCGATTTTCGCACGTGAGAATAGTAATGGGCAATAATGTGCCTCCGCTTTCGCGAGGGCGAGCCCGAAGGCATCTGTACAACCATGACACCAAACACTAAAAAACAGCCAAGTGATATCCCCAAAATCATCTTCATCGTCAATGCCCGCATGCCCAATAAAAAGGCGTATGGTATCCAGATCGCCCAGATGTGCCAGGCATATGTAGAGGCTGGTTCCGTTAGAAGCGATGCTTCTAACGGGGCAGGGGTCGATTTAGAGCTCGTGATCCCGCGGACACATGCCTCATCGCTCGCGAGCCTCAAAGACGCGTTCAAGCTTCGCGTCGACATCCCGACCACGATCCTACCCGGGCTCGATTGGTACAGCGGAGGTCGGATGCTCTTTTTCATCAGCTCGTGCGTTTTTATCTGCACGAGCCAGCTGTATCTTTGGTGGAAGAAAGTGCGGGGTGTAAAGGCACTCGTGTATACCGTTGATATGGACACGTTCTCATTTGTGCCGCTCGTGCTCTCGGGCTTTCCTGTCGTCGTCGAGATGCACGATCAAAAGCCGCGCAATATATTTACGCGATTCTTCTTCAAGCGCGCAAAGCTCATCATCGCGACGAACACAGAGATCCAAAGGGCGCTTGCGGAGCGCTTTGGTATCCCGACCGACCGTATGCTCATCGAGCCCAATGGCGTCGATCTCAATCTTTTTATGCATACGCCTACGCGTGATGAAGCGCGTCGCGCACTCGCTATTCCGCAGGATCAAAAGATCGCACTCTACGTCGGGCGATTCTACGAATGGAAGGGACTCGACATCCTCGTGGACGCGGCGCAGCAGGCACCCGATATGCAGTGGTACGTGGTAGGGGATACACGCGCGGTATTTGAGCGGGTGGCGGGTCGGACCGACCTACCGGCCAATCTCCACATAGCGGGGGCCTGCGAGCCCAGCGATGTGCCCCGCTGGCTCGCCGCCGCCGATGCGCTCCTTGTGCTCGGCACCAAGCGCAACGAGCAGTCCTACCGCCACACCGCGCCGATGAAAGTCTACGAATACATGGCGGCGCGGCGACCCATCGTGGCTTCGCGTACCCCTGCACTCACGAGCATGATTGCCGCACAAGATGCCGTCTGGTACGAGCCGGATGATGCACACAGCCTCGCACTGACCGCACAGAGCGCGGTCAGTGCCCCCGACTCCGCAGCCCTCGATCGCGCGTTTGTTGCGGCCCAAAGCCATAGCTGGAAGGAGCGCGTAAAAAGGATCATCTCAAAATTACAAAGCGACGCTTTGTAATTTTGAGATGTGGTGTAATATTCATCCATGGCTTATCGCCGGACAGCTTTTGCGCCTCATGAGTGGTATCACTGTTATACCCGTACGATCGATAAAAGTCGGCCCTTTGAAGATTCTACACATACAAATCGATTCCTCGAGAGTTTGTATCTGGCCAATGATGCGGCACCAATGCCAAGAATCCCCGCTCTTCGGGAGAAATATTCCCACGAGGACATGTTTGCGCTCCCACGGGGGCAAGAGATCGTCGCAATAGGCGCGTACTGCGTTATGCCGACCCACTACCACCTCTTGCTCCAACCACTCACAGATTCCGGCATTACCGATTTTATGCACAAGCTCGGTACGAGTTTTACCCGCTCATACAATGCGCAGAATAATCGCGTCGGCAATCTTTTTATCAAGCCGTTTCGCTCAAAACATATTGACGATGACAACTACCTCCGCACGGTGACGCAATATATCCATTTAAATCCGATCGAGTTATTTGAAAGTAAGTGGAAACAGGGCATTGTCACGTCATACGAAGCAGCAGAAAGATGCTTGATCTCCTATCAGTCGAGTAGCCTTTTGGAATTTGAAGGCCGACAACGTCCCGAGTCAGCAATTCTCAATCGCGAGGCGGTGGACTTTCTGAACCACACGAGGATCGATTTGAAAGACATCCTCAAGGATATGGCCGAGTATTACGCTTTTCTCGAATTGGATTTGTAATTATTACACCACAAGTACAAATTACAAAGCGACGCTTTGTAATTAACGCTTTGTAATTAAAAAATGCTACACTAACCATCACTGCCTGTACGCAACTTCTATGCTTCGTAAAATCAAATCCCTGATCCCCCCATCATTCGTATACTCGGTCACCCATTGGAAGCAGAGAATCTTTGGGTTTGGAAAGAAATTTTATTCTCAAAACGGTGAGGATGCCTTTCTTATGGAAGTCGCTTTTCCACATCAAAAGAAAGGATTTTATGTGGATGTGGGCGCATACCATCCGATGATTTATTCCAACACCTACGCGCTTCATAAGAGGGGTTGGCATGGGATAAACATAGACCCCAACACAGAAGCGATGCGATTGTTCAGGACGTACAGACGTAAGGATATCAATTTGACCATTGGTATCGGCAATGCGGGCGTGAAAGAGTACCATCGCTATGATTTAGCGGGAGGAAATACCTTTTCCCAAGAGCAAAAAGAGAATCTCGATAGACAAAAATACATGCACTACCTCGGTTCCGAGCGTGTCGAATGTTTTCCCATCAAAGACGTTTTGAAAAAATACGCACCAGCATCCATTGACCTCCTTACGGTCGATGTTGAGACACTTGATCTAGAGGTTTTGAAAACCAATGATTGGGACACCTATCGGCCGCGTGTAGTGATCGCAGAAGATGCGAGCTTCTCTCCTGCAACGCCAGATTCAAGCGAAATATATGCCTTTATGCGAAGCAAGGGCTATAAGCTCCGGGCTTTCCTTGGATTCTCTTTGGTATTTGAAACGCAATAGATTAATATTGTCACTATAATCACTCTATGATGTCCCTGAAGACCTTTGTCCATAAATTGAAGCATGTAAATTATGTTGATCGGATATTTGATCCCATTGCGGAAAAGGTCTTCGGCGTGCGCCTCATGCAGCCGCGTCGCGTCGGTGTCATCTTCGAGCAGGTGCACCTCAAGCGCTTCCTCCCGCACTACCAGGTGGACTGCGTCTTCGATGTGGGTGCCAATGAGGGCCAGTACGCCAAGATGGTACGCCGCACCGGATACAAAGGCCCCATCATTTCATTTGAGCCAGTGCCGCGTGCGCTCGAGAAGCTCCGCAAGAATGCCAAGCACGATCCGAATTGGTATGTCGAAGGTGTGGCACTCGATGGCACAGCGCGACAGACGACCTTCAAAGTCATGGCGATCGATCAATTCAGCTCACTCAATACGCCGTCCGACCGCGAGACGGGCGAGACCTTGAAGAAGAGCAATACTGTCGTCTCGGAGATCCCCGTGCAGACAGTCACACTCAAAGAGATGTATGACAAATATCAGGCAAAGCTTGGCTTCAAGCGCCCGTATCTCAAGATGGACACACAGGGCAGTGATCTCACGATCGCTCAGGGCTCAGAGAGGGTACTCCATCACTTTGTCGGCATCCAAAGCGAGGTCTCGATCAAAAAGCTCTACGAGGGCGTGCCAGACTACACCGAATTGATCGAATTCTATCGCTCCAAAGGTTTCGAGCTCAGCGCCTTCGTCCCCAATAACGCCGGCACCTTCCCATACCTCATAGAGACCGACATCATCATGTACAACAAGGGGTTTGATGCGGAAAGGGCTGCATAATCAGTACACAGGTCACCTTAGGTCCCGTTCATAAATAACTGCAACACAAAATGAACGGGCCCATAAGTGTAGTCCACACATAACGGGTACGTTAATTTGTGGACGAGCCCTTAGCGATCATTTGACCGCGTACGTGCGTGCCGCAAAATCGTATTGTTCTACGAAGATACGCTTGAAAGGTATGATGGAATTGAGTTCATAAAATACCATCGTCGCTTCGCGATACTCATTTTCCTCGACGCTCCGATACGAGAGCGGCGCGCGTCCGTGTGCAAGAAGGATCGCGTTTGCAAGGAGTCGCGCCGTGCGCTTGTTGCCGTCTTCAAATGGTTGGAGGTAACTGATGCCGAGTAGGGCGATGAGCGCTTGTGCATACGGGGTGTCCATGCGCGACACGGCAGAGGCAAGCGCCTCGATCCCTTCGCTGATCTGATAGATATTGTCGAGCGGTTGATAGGTCGATCCTGTGATACCCACTGGTTTTTTGCGCAGGCCGATGCCTACACCCAAATCCTTCACGAGGATCGCATGGAGTTGCTCAATGTTGGCTCGTGAGATATTTTGAAATAACGATGAGTGCTCATGGACAAACGTAAATGCATCTTTGTGATTCAATATCATTTGCGCTTCGGCTTTGTCGTGTCCCACTGCCTCCTTGTGTTCGAGGATGAGCTTTTCCGTATCGAGTAGGGTATATGTGTTGCCCTCTATCTTTGAGGATTTCCAGGAGAGTTCGATGATGAGGCGCTCCAGTTCGCGTTTGGCTATTGCCGGCGGCACATCGGTCGTGCGCTGTTCGTATGCGGCTGTCGCACGTGTGAGCGTATTGATCTCCTCGGTGGAAAAAATATCAACGGGCATTTCTTCAAACAGATTGAAATTGTAGGTCTTGAGACCATGTCGTTGATCCGGTTCTATCGTGCAATACGCATGTGCATCGATCGCGACAAATACTCTGCCGCGTACGCCGACTGCGTATGAGGATGATCGGCCTGACTTGATCGCGGTGAGGAGAGAGCGGTCTGTCATGCTCGCAAGCGTACGTTTGACCGTGACGAGCGAGATGTCATCGCCTTGCAAAACGAGTTCTTTGTGGAGTGCAGACGACTGCATGGGGCCGCTTTTCAGCAGTATGGCGATGATTTTTTGTTCTCGTGAAGAAATATCCATAGTAATCGTATCAAATTGATACGATTAGGATAGCATAATGATACGATTATGTCACCTGCCCGACCGCTTCCTGCCATACCGCTTCCCATACCTCATCGAGACCGACATCATCATGTACAACAAGGGGTTTGATGCGGAAAGGGCTGCGTAATCAGTCGCACACAGGTCAGACCTGTGTACTACCAAAGAGTGCATGGTAATGAAGTCGGATTTCACTAATTAACTTGCAGGGGCGAGGGAGGGCATATACAGTAATCTGATGACCGTGCACTTCTACATGTTTAGCGATCGGGTTGCCCCGTCTTCACGGCAGAGAGGGTATTATGTCGCTGAGCTTTTACGGGAGAGGGGTATTGATACAATCATCCACACACCGACAGTCCTTTCAATGTCCAAGACACCGTGGCCGGGAAAGCTAGTTCTTATCCTCGAATGCCTCCGCTCACTTTTTTCGATCAAAAAAGGTGACATTGTATTTCTTCAGCGTGCCGTCTACAACAAATTTTTCTTTGTGATAATGGTCGCTTATTTGAAGGTGTTTCGCCGCAAGATGATCTTTGACTTCGACGATCCGATCTATACGCACAATTTCCTCAAGACCAAAACATTCTCAAAAATGGCCGATGCGGTGATCACCTGTACGCATGCTCAGGGTGAGTGGGCCAAGCAATTCAATAAAAATGTGCATGTCATTCACATCGCGATCGATCCTGTGCCATACATCAACTGCACCAAAGACTATTCAGCGCAGCCTGAAAAGCCAATCATCGGATGGCTTGGCACGGGTCCCGAACACATGAAAAATCTACCAATCTTGGCACCTGTTTTTAGGCGTTTGATTGAACGGGACGTGCCATTCTCTTTCATGCTCATCGGAGCATTTGGCGATAAAGACGTGTACGGCCTCTTTGAGAATATCCCGGGACTCAATGTGCGCTTCATCGACAAGATCGCTTATACTGATCCCGAAAGCGCACCGCGAGAAATCATAAAATTCGATGTAGGTGTCGTGCCCCATCAGAGTGAGGGTGTCTGGAACAGGGGTAAGACTTCGATGAAAGTCTTGGAATACATGGCATGCGCGGTGCCGGCGATGGTGAGTGATTTTGGTGAGATGCCGTATATGATCACCGATGGGGTAAACGGATTCGTCGCAAGATCGGAAGATGAATGGGTAGAGAAACTCTCTCAGCTCTTGCAGGACAAGCATCTGCGTGAGCGACTGGGGAGGGAAGGCCAAAAGACCGTACAAGAGCGCTACTCTTTCGATGCGATCATTCCGCAGGTGGAGCAGGTGATCCGGATGGTCGAGAAGTCTCGTTGATATTTACAATGACATGACCCTCGCGTATGCTTGCCCCTATGGACACGATCTCTTCTGTAGTGCATCCGCGCACCGATTGTCGGCTATGTGGGAGCGCAGATCTCACGCAGATCATGGATTTTGGACAGACACCGCTTGCCAATGCGTACCTCTCGTCGAAAGAGCTTGACCAGCCGGAGGTCTTTGCATCACTCGTCGTCAATTTCTGCAACAATTGCAAGCTTGTGCAACTGCGCGACGTGGTAGATCCGAAGGTTCTCTTTAGTCGATACTTATACGTATCGGGCACTTCGCCAGTATTTGTGGCGCATTTTGCTGATTATGCGAAATCGGTGACCAAACGATTTCAGCTCTCCGGGGACTCACTCGTGATCGATGTGGGGAGCAACGATGGTGTCCTGCTTACACAGTTTAAAAAAGAGGGGACCAAAATCCTCGGCGTTGATCCGGCGGAAAATATAGCTGCCGAGGCGACTCAGAGCGGCATACCTACCCTCGCAAAATTCTTCACCCCCGAGACAGCTACAGGTGTCGAAGCAGAGTATGGTAAGGCGTCGGTCATCACGGCTAACAATGTGTTTGCTCATACCGATGATGTGATCGGCTTTGTCGAGGCGGTCAAGGTACTCATGGCCAAAGATGGTGCCTTCATATTTGAGGTGCAATATCTCAAGGATCTGGTTGAGCAGAATTTGTTTGACATCATCTATCACGAGCACTTGTTGTACTACCATATCACGCCACTCATCCCATTTTTCAAAAGCAAGGGATTGCGAGTATTTGACGTGGAGCATATACCCACCCATGGTGGGTCGATCCGAGTCTATGTCGGATGGGACGACGGTCCGCATGCGACATCGACGCACGTGGAGGAGATGTGTAAAGGGGAGTCTGACCTCAATGCAGTGCACACCTACGAAGCGTTTATGACTCGTATCGCGTCCGGTAAGGAGAAGCTGGTGGCCATGATCGCCGACATACGCGATCAAGGGAAACGAATCGTGGGATTCGGTGCGCCGGCGAAAGCCACCACCCTCTGCTACGCCTACGGCATAGACGCCACTATGCTCGAATATATCGTAGACGATTCTCCGCTCAAGCAAGGTCTCTATATGCCAGGGACCCATATACTTATCAAACCCTCGTCAGCTCTCTACGAGGACAAGCCGGATTACTGCGTAATCCTTGCATGGAATTTTGCAGTGCCTATCGTCAAAAATCACCAAAAATTCATCGAAAATGGGGGTATTTTCATCTCTCCTGTTCCTGAGCCACATATCCTCTCCTAGCTTGTTGCGGGACGCGCGATGAGCTATAGTGCTCAAATATATGGCCAAAAGCAAAAAGAAAACTATACTCGTCTTTGGGGCCAATGGATTCATCGGCCAGCATTTGGTGCGTCATATCCTTGAACATAAAGACTGGCATGTCATAGCCAATGACCTAAAGGACGCCGCGGTGCGTGAGCATCGGGATCATGAGCGATTCGAATTCCATAAGGGCGACATCTTCAACAAGCGTCTCATGAAAAAGCTGGTCGAGCGCGCCGATGTCGTCGTCCCGCTTGCGGGTATTGCGACACCCAAGACATACATTCTCAATCCACTGCGTGTATACGAGGTCGATTTTGAGGCAAATCTGGCGATTGTCCGCATGTGTGTCGAAGCAAAGAAGCGCGTGATCTGGCCCTCTACGTCGGAGGTCTATGGTATGAGTACTGATAAGGAATTTCATCCCGATACCTCGCATCTTGTGATGGGCCCTATCGGCAAGATGCGCTGGATCTATGCGGCGAGTAAGCAGCTCATGGACCGCATCATATTCGCGTATGGTCGCGACCACGGACTTGAGTTTACGATATTTCGCCCGTTCAACTGGATCGGGTATGGGCAGGACGATATCCACGATACGGGTGGCAATGCACGACTCATCACGCAGTTTGCGGGCAATATCTTGCGCGGTGAAAATCTAAATCTCGTTGATGGAGGGACGAATCGGCGATCGTTTACTCACATCGACGACGCGATCGATGCACTGGTGCGAATCATCGAAAACAAAGGCAATGTCGCCGCAGGCAAGATCTACAACATCGGCAATCCACAAAACAACAAATCCATCGCAGAAATTGCAGAGATGATGCTTAAGATCGCTCCCAAACATCCTTCGTTCATTGAGGGATCGAAGAAGGTGCGGATCGTCATCACCCCATCACATAAACACTACGGAGAAGGCTACCAAGACATGATCAATCGCACTCCGTATGTACGCAACACCCAAAAAGATCTGCAATGGAAGCCTAAGGTCACTACACGAATGGCACTTGAGAATATCTTTGCCGCCTACGAAAGGCAGTTGAGCGAACGAAAAAAATAATTCTACCAACATGAAGCATGTTCTCACGACCGGTGCGGATGGAATGATCGGCAGCTATGTTGATTTTGGGATACGTACGACCCGAGATTCACTCGACGTGACCGATCTGGATGCGGTGCGTGCGATGTGCCAGCTACATAAGCCACGAGTGATCATTCATCTTGCGGCGAATACAGATCTCGCGCGGTGCGAGAAAGATCCTGCGCATGCTTATTTGGTAAATACAGTCGGTACGTACCATATGGCTCTTGCCGCACGTGAGTGTGGGGCCAAGCTGGTATACGTATCTACTTCGGGTATTTTTGACGGAACAAAAAAGGAGCCCTACAGTGAGAGCGACACACCCAGCCCACTCAATCACTACGGCCACTCAAAGTACCTTGGCGAGCTCGCAGTGAGGGGGGCGCTCGAAGATTATCTCATTGTTCGTGTATCGTGGGTTTTCGGCGGTGGGGTAACAAGAGACAAGAAATTTGTGGGAAAGATCATGCATCAGCTCGATAAGGAGGCGATTTCTGTAGTGTCGGATAAGTATGGATCGCCTACATATGCGAAAGATGCGGTGATGGCCATCAAGCATTTGATGACTGAGGACAAGAGGGGTATGTATCACATGAGTAATGCAGGTTCAGCATCACGTCTCGAAATAGCCAATGAGATCGTTAGGATCGCGAAGTCTTCCGCAAAGATCATACCGGTCCTGAGTACAGATCTTGCATCTGACTACGTTAGTGGCACAAACGAAAGCATGAGCTCAAAGGTGTCATACATGAGACCGTGGCAAAAGGCATTGGGTGAATATATAGAAACCGAGTGGCTTGATACAATACGCTGATATGAAAACTGCGATTTTCTTGTATGAACTGGATCAGGTCAGCGAACTTGAGACATATCTTGCATCTGTCCCTGATTCCGAGAAAAGCTTATACGAAGTCATTGCGCTGGGAGTCCCTGTCGAATATGCGCTTGCACGCAAGGGTATTTCGTTCGTATCGGGTGCACACCTCCGGTCCGTGGCTCATATGGATCACGCAGAGCGCGCTGCCAAGATAGCGCTGGATGTCATGGACGACGTCTCGCTTGGTTTTTTTAACTATCGAGAGATTCGATTGACTGATGTGTTTCTCCCGATGTTCCAGGGATACCTGCAGGTTGCCCTGTATTTTGTGGATGTGTTTGTGTCGATTGGGGAGATGACTCAGTATGATCGGGTCGTCGTGTTTCCATCCACAATCGCTTTGCCAGAGACGAGTGGAACACTCGCATCTCTGGAGGTGCATGCGGCCGAAGATGCGGCGCGTGTCGTGATGCAGTCGTATGGTATTGAGCTCGTCGTGCCGGAGCGCAAGGAAGTGGCATCATCCGCGCAGCTCCTACGAGACTGGTTTTTGACCTGGCTCTTTTCTTTCAAGCGTAGCGTCTTTGGGTGGGGGATGGCGGCCCTTAATATCGGAATCAGTATGCGCCCACGTGCCCAGATACGTATGGTAGCTTCAGACTATTGGCGCAACATCGGACCGCTTATACGTGAATTGCCGGAAGGAGAACTGTTCCTATTTGACCGGATGGAGGCATTTAAGGCGGGCCTCGGCGCGATCTGGAGACATCGTATCCGTTTCGTACATGCTGAGAATTTCCTGACGCGACGCGCACGTAATGCGGCAGTGCGCCGATCGGAAGAATTTCTCGTACAATGGAGGTCTGTGCGGGAAAGTAACGGGGCGATGCGAGGCGCGACTGTGCGAGGAGTACCCGTGTCGGCCCTGGTTGATGCGGCGATGTCTGTGGTGGTCTCCAAGGGAGGACTTTACGCCATTGAGATGATAGACGGTGTCAATGCAATGTATGATCGTATTCGTCCGGATGTGATATCGGTGCGTGCCAGTATTTCTGGGCAGATACACTTTCTTATTATGTGTCATGTTGCAAAGCAGCGTGGCATTCCGTCCATTGAGCTCCAGCATGGCATTTTTCATATCGGGCGTGGGTCAGCAACTGTACGCCCCGCAGCTGAATACATCGCGACGTACGGCAGGGAAGCGAGTAATCGTCTCAGACTTGTCGGATATACGGATGATAAGCTACTCAACGTAGGGTCCCCTCGGTTTGACGTGTACCCGGAGTTACGTACACGAATAGTAGATCGCGAACAAAATGAACTCACAAAAGTCGCTTTTGCTGTTCCGGCGGTCTTGCCATTTTCGTGGTCCGATACGTACGAGATTTTAAAATTTTTTGAGGACGTCGCCGATATTACCCGTTCGATGCCATATATATTTCCCGTATTTAAGTTTCGGCCAGATACGCCAGATGGGCAGTTTTATAAAGAAGTTCTTACCAAGACATTTGATACTATTCCGCATCGCATAGCGCAAACGGAACCGTTCCCTGATGTCATCACTGCGTCCGATGTCCTCGTGACCATCTACTCGACTACAGTACTTGAGGGTCTCATTTCCGGCAGACCAGTGATTTACAATGGAATGCTCGAAATGCATGCAGCACTCGGAGAAGAGTTTGCCCATTACGTTGAGGCGGGAGCTCTTACGTTTGTAAAGACAAGGGAGGAGCTTGCCGACGTACTCAAAACGCTTGCTGCAAATCCGTCCCTGCGGTCGGATATGGTGAGAAATGCGGATATGTTTATGAAAGAAAATTACGCGTTTGATGCTCATGCATCCGCTCGTCTCGCCGACACTATACGTCTCCTTCTCAGAAAGAATCCCGAATGATCGAAGGGTGCTACACGCGGGCGACTGTGAGCAAAGTATCGGCCTTGCCACTTTTTATGCGATCTTTCTTATACCACTCCTCGAGCCCTTTGAGACCAGTTGTGCTAGTCGAGTATGAGGGCGATCCGAGTTGGGGTTTGCCTGCTACGATCCATGCCATCATGTTTTCAATGCCGTAGCGTTGGGTGTGCGATGCGACTACGTGCTTGAACCCCGCCTTTCTTAAGGTGATCGAAAGGGTTTTTGCATTGAAATACGAGCAGTGGGCGAATTGCCAGTAGAAAGAGCGGTATGGGTCGGAGAGGTCGAGCATGGCATCGTCTATATTCGGGACTTCGATAAGGAGTTTGCCACCCTTAGTGAGCAAAGTGCGGACGCGCTTGAGGAAGCTAATAGGGTCGGGAATGTGCTCAAGGCAGTGGAACATGGTTATGAGCTTGAAGGTACCGAGCTTTGCGATCTCACCGGCGGAAGCGGTGGCAATATCGATATCATGCACAGCCACCTTCGCGACCTTCGCCGAGATAGCGCGCGACAGATCCGACACTTCGATACCATCGATCTTGTATCCTTTCTTTTTCATCTCACGCAAGAAAAATCCATAACCCGAACCAATATCGAGCACTCGTGAGCCTTTCGGGATGAGGGTTGCCGCTCGGTTTACGCGACGGAGCGTATCGTCTTTTTGTCGTGTCCATAGATTGTCGATATCGACCGATACGCCGATATTGCCCGCTTGCTTGCCTTGATCATAAAAGGTGTCGAGCTCCAGAGCAGAGGGGATCGACCCTATCTGCACGAGCTTACACGTGCTGCATTGGACGACAGGTGCATCCGCGTCTCGCATGACTGGTGAAATGGTGGCACCCGATCGTTCTTGGCGACATAGCAAACAAGAGAAGTGGGTCGTCTTTTTCGAAGCGGGTGGGATCATGAAAGAGTTAGAACCGTTTAAGCTTTTTGCGCTGCACCTTCTCGATGTCGAGGATTTCTTCGCGCTTGTGTGTGAGCGCTGCATGAGTAGCTTTGAGGTCGCGGACGAGGCGGCGCATACCATCAGGTTCGAGCGAGGCCGCATGATCGGTGCCCTTCCAAGTGCGATTGAGCGTGAAGTGTCGTTCGATGATCGGTGCACCGAGGGTGTAGGCGGCGATATCTACTGAGATGCCGTTGTGGTGGCCGGAAAATCCGATCTCTTTGACGATAGGGCCGAAGGTCTTTTTGAGTCGCGTGATCTCGAGGAGCGCCACATCTTCGAAGGGGACGGGGTAGCCTGAGGTGCAGGAGTAGAGGACGACGTCCTTGGCTCGTCCGTGTTTCTTGAAGAGATTCACGATCTTTTTCTCCTCTGCTTGCGTGGTCATACCAAAAGAAAGGTGAATCTCGCCTTTGTAGTGCTTGGCGAGGTACTCAAGCATATCGAATTTGAGGTTGCAGGCCGAAGGGATCTTGATCATGCGCGGCTTGAGTGCGGCGATCTCTTTGGCGGAGGTCATGTCCCAGACCGATGTCGAATACTCGATCCCGAGCGATTCGCAGAATTTCTTGAGTTGTGCATGCTGATCCTTGGTGAATTCGAGGAATTCCCGGTGGGCGCCATAGGTGGGTCCGTAGCTGTTGTGGGGATTGGGGTGCGGCGTGTTGTACTCCTCAGGCGTGAGGAGTTCTTTGTTGGTGCGCTTTTGGAATTTGACCGCGTCGGCCTCGCAGAAAGCGTGGGCTACCTGGATCATTTTCTTGGCGGTCTCGATATCACCCATGTGATTGCAGCCGATTTCGGCTATGACAAAGGGCTTTTTGTAGCCCGGCGCGGGGGCCTTTTTTGTCGTTTTCTTCTTAAAAACCATAGACAGACACTGTATCATCTCGCGCTTTTTCGCGCCAGGAGTGCCTCCGAGACGATCTCCCAATCGGCGGGCTCGTCTATCTCAACGAATGTGTCTTCCGACATCTCATAGACGCCGATTTTGCCACCGAGACGATTCTTGTATTGTTCGAGTATCGCACGCTTGGTGATGTAGAATGCGCCGTTTTCGACGATTGTGCCGGCGAAATCCTGCCTACGTGGGCGCGCCATTGGATCGTAGTTGAGCGGCTTGCCCTCGCGGGTCCAGTAGAAGCGCTTGGAGAGGACGCCGGTCAACATCGAATCGAGGTTATCGCGCTCGAACTGTTCGAAGGCCTTATCGATATCAGCGCCGGTAGTCATTGGCGAGGTGGCTTGCAGAGTGACGAGTATGTCGAAGGGGACACTTTCCATAAAATGAAGCATGACGGATTCTGTCGAGGAGGTGTCTTGTGCGAATTCGGCAGGGCGGTCGATCACTTTGATGCCGAGTCCGAGTGACTCGACTGCTTCTTTGATCTTTGAGTCCTCGGTCGAGACGTACACTTCGCTGATGCGCGGAGAATCCTTGGCGGCTTTGCACGTCCAGTACGCGAGGGGATGTCCGGCGATTTCTTTTATGTTCTTGTAGGGAATGGACTTCGATCCACCGCGGAGAGGGATGAGAGCGACGATTTTTGGTTCGTTGGGCATACAAGTTATGTGTGATAAGTAATATGTACACTATAGTACGCTTGCAGAAAAAGAAAACGACCCGCTACGAGAGCGGGTCGCCGATTGGAGTCAGAGACCCCAGAGTTCGATGTGGCTGGTAAGACGTTCGGGCAGGTCTTCCATACTGATGAGTATCGCACCGGTCATGATACAGATCGCTGCACCAAGACGCTTTTTGAAATCCTGCTCTTTGAAGAGAACGAAACCCAGAATCACGGTTATGAGGATGCTCATTCTTTTGAGTGTGCCCACATATGCCACATAGCTGTAGAAATATGCAGGATCAATCAGTAAGAGATGGGCGACCCACATGATCGCGAATCCAAGCAGTCCGATCAAGAACATTTTTTCGCGAAAGTCGTGGAGGCAACCTACGCTCAGCTGACCTAAGGATCGACGAATTCGATCAAACCCTGCCGGGGCAACTCGGCAGGGTGTTTTCTTGCACAAAATGTAATGGTATTGTATAATTTCCTGTGGTAAGATAATCCGTATATGGAGAATCAAACGAACATGCAGCAGAAGCTCAGGGAGTTTAAAGGCCTCATCCTCGATGCGGATGGGGTGTGGTTTACGGGCCATGAAGAGCGAGCGGTCTTACCTGATGGGAGTGTGGTGATCGTCAAGAAACGGCACTTCCACGACGGGCAGGGACTTTCGTTTTTGCGTGCGCTCGGAATCAAGGTCGTTTTTGCGACCGGCGAAGGTGAGCCGCTCGGCAGTATTGTCGATAAGATCAACAAGATACCATCAGTCGCTTCCGGTGAGTGGGCACCCGTCGCACTGTTCACCGGCGAGCTCAAGAAGGGTGGTAAAGTCGCTTCGCTTCAGGCATGGATGCAGCGTGAGAATCTCTCATGGAGTGACTGCGTCTACATCGGCGATGATCGTACTGATCTGGAGGCGATGATTGAGCTCAAGAAAAACGGCGGATTCGCTGTGGCTCCAGCCAATGCGCGCCGCGTGATCACCAAGATCGCGGACCTCGTGCTTAAGGAAAAGGGCGGTGAGGGTGCGATCCGTGAATTTGCCGAAATGGTGCTCGACGCGCGCGGTATCGACGAAGCGACGCTTCCGGCAGCATAAAACTAAAACCGCTCCCATAAAGAGCGGTTTTTCATTCACGGGGTAATCAGATCTTTTGCATGATCGGGAAAATCCGTACAGATTGCATCGGGCTTGAGGGCGATGATTTCGTCTAGTCGCTTAAGCAAGGTATCTCTGCTGGCGGCATCTGGGTGGGCTTCACCGCCAAGGAGGCCAGGCGAAGTACCGTGGAGCTCGGGAGTGACAAGGGCTATTTTCATACCCGCTGTGCGGAATATTTCAAAAGTCTCTCCTGTGTAGAGTTTCTTTGTATTGCCATCCTTGTCGTTGAGATCCCATTCATCGAGCCATACCCAATCAAATAGATCTCGGTGGGAGAGCGTCTCGTCGACTGATATGAGCGTTCCGCCGACTACTGTATTGTATCGAGCGATGTCATACGGATGTGCGACTGATGGAGCGATGTGTAGTGCGCTGTTTTGTGACTTGAGGTAGCGCGCTGTCGCGATCGTGGTGTCAAAGAGGATGAACTTCTCTGAATCAACAGTGTGTAGCTCATGGAGTAATGCATTGAGATTTTCCGTGTCCGCCTGAAAGCTATGCTTGAGATGTATCGCCGAGATCATGCTAGGCGCACTTCGTGCGTCGACGAGCTTGAGTACATCATGCATGGTCGCCAGATGCGATCCATGTAGGTCGAGGGTCAGTAGTTCATGCAAAGGTACGTCCCGTACTGGTCGTTCGTCCGTACCGCCAGTAATGCGCTTGAGAGTAGGGTCATGTAATACGGTATATCCGTCCGCTACGCGCTGCGGGTCAAACTCAATCCCATATCCACGCAGCAGATGTGCTTCGAATGCTTCTCGGGTGCTCTCAAAGGGGAAGTCTGGTATAGACGGGTCCAAGCCGCGATGAGTGATTATCTGAGTCATGCGTCGTATTTGTCGCCAATGACGGAAGGCGTTTTGACCACTGTGGTCGCCCCATCCTCGATGCACTCAAAGTCTGCTGGATCGCCTGGGTGGAGGTGGACGATATCGCCCGTCTGTAGCATCTCACCATTCATTTTGAATCTACCGCTTACAACCACTGTGATCTCATCAGCGATTTTGTGCACGTGTTTGGCTTCTTTTTCGCCTGTTTTGTAATGGCGTACCATACACTCGAAGGCTTTGGTGCGGATGATACTCGGCTCGAAATCGCCGACGATCCATCCGCGCGTGAAGTCGGAGAGACGCAGGCGCATCATATCTTCTTCTTGATCACCTTTTTTGCGACTTTGTCGAGGAAGGCGTTGAGGTCCTCTGGTGTGCCCAAGCCGTGCATTTTGAGGGCGGCAATATCATGGACACCGATCTGTTGGTCCGCGAGGATGAGCTCGTTGTAGACGGGGCAGACGTAGTACTCGTTGTTGTGCCTGATGCGTTTGTGGATCATCTCCTGGGCGGCGCGGACAAAATCACTCCCACGCTTGAAATAGTAGATACCAACGGTCGCCTTGTCCGAAATGACGCGCTTCTCGGCGACTTCAGTGACGCGACCCTTTTTGTCGATGCGCGCGTAGCTCCACTTGGGATGGCTCGCCTTAAAGGTCATGATGACACCGTCTTTTTTGCTGGCGCGGGCCTTCTTTACAAAATCATCCAAGCTCGTCTCGATATACTGATCGGAGTTTGCGATCACCATGTCATTGTCATTGTCGATGTATTGGGCAGCGGTCAGCACGGTGCAGGCGGCACCTTCCGTGATACCGCTGATTTTCACGATCTCAAAATTACCGTGCGTCGCATTTTTTAGGATGTTGTAGAGATCGTACGTGTCATAGTGCTCCTTCTGCACGATGAAGATAAATTTGTGTGGCACCTTGGGGCGCAGATTATTTACCACGACTTCGATCATGGTCTTGCCATGGATGTCGATAAGCGGTTTGGGGAAGGCATACCCTGCTTCCTGGAATCGGCTACCGCGTCCGGCCATAGGGATGACGATATTGAGGGTCTTTGCCATATAGCTACAAGATATCAAGGAGGTCTTCAAAAAGCGAGAGGTGGACATCTTGGACGCCGCGGACTTCGTAGACCGTGGCACCGCTTGCTTTGGCAGCCTCAATCCCGTGCGGAGAGTCTTCGACGATGATCGCTTCTTGCGGTTTGATGTCGAGTAGTGCAAACGCCTTGAGGTACATCTCGGGGTGCGGCTTGGGATTCTTCACCTGCGTGTTGCCGATGATGACATCGAAGAAGTCGAAGAGCTGTGCCGATTTGAGCATGATATGGAGCGTCTCCTCTATTGAATTAGAGCAGCAAGCGAGCTTGTAGCCCTTGCTCTTGAGATGCTTGAGCATGATGATCTTTGAATAATCAGGCACGCAATAGCGGGGGATGACGTCCTTGGTGTGATGCTGTTTGTGGGTATTTATAAAATCACGCAGACCCGAGGGGAGGCGACCCTCTGCTTCCAGCTTCTCCAGCTTTTTCTTGGTCGGCAGGCCGTTGAAATACGACATATGTTCGTCGCGGCCGATCTCCACACCGAAGAGTCGGAGCGCCTTGTTGAGCGCTTCGTAGTGTCCGTCCGGCATGTCCACGAGGACGCCGTCGAGGTCAAAGATGATGGCCTTGGTCTTCATAGTTGCGTTCATATTCTGAAAAATGGATGGTTTTGAGGAAATCTTCAAATTTATCGGTATGTATAGGGGATACGACTTTGTTCCCCATGTTGGCAAATATATTGAACCATTCGATAAAATGCAACTCTACGAACAAATTGGCAAGAGTGATCTGCCTATAACGCTGTTTGTGCGTGTAACGGCGTTCCCAGAAGTAATCGTATTTGAGCCAGAGGAGGTCTATGTCGTTCCAATTGAGTACAATCATACAGTCGCGATATGTCTCCCATATTGCTTGCACAGAACGCGGTATTGGCCAGTTCTTACGCCGTCGGAATGAATAAGAGAGGTAGAGCTCGGAAATGAAGGCTGAATATTTCGCCTCTTTTTTAAGGAGTGGAGCACTCCAATACTCGAGTAGGTCTTCTGTGTCGCCACACATGAACATGTCAGGGAAATACCCGTTGTAGTGTTTGTATGCTTCGTGACAGACGACGAGTCGTTTATGTAGCCCAGACTCTTTCGTCGGAGGGAAATAAGAAATGAGATTATAGAGCGTCTCTCGAATATTTCGTTCATATATGCGCTGGTCCGTACGGCTCTTTATGGTGTACGGTATGCCAAGCTCCTTGGCGCGCATAATACCGCTGCGTGCAGATATGATCTGTAGATTGATATTCCAAATACCCCGGTACGTCGGTTGTGTATTGGTCAGCACCTCAGCACCCGCTGCACGGATACGGTCGAGATAGAGAGGGTCTTCGTTGTCCCAAGTGGAGACGATAACAGTGAGTCCAGGGTACACTTTTTTATAGATACGTACGGTTTCAAGTGTGAAGTCGTATTTTTTCATAATCGGTCCTTGTAGGACGATGGCAAATCGTGGTGTATTGAGTAGCTCGTCTGCTACATGGTTGATGTCTTTTGCGTAGAGTGGGCGTGTGCGGAATGTAATCACTGTGTCGGTTGTTCTCTCAAAAATTCCAAGTAGCGCGAGAAAGATCCTGAGTCGTGCATATTTGATGCCGTATCGAACCGTATGTATGAGGGATCGATAGTGCTCCGTGAAAAAGTGGGGGGAGAGGCGTGCCATACGACGTTTGAATGTATGCCGATCATAGCACTTTTCCTGGATTTTTAATATATTCTATTGTCTGGTAGACTTTTTTGCATGGTAGGAGTCATGTCATCAAAAGTCCGACCCGAAGGGGATGATCGTGATCTTCCCACGCCATACTCCGCGAAGGGGGTGGTGCGCGTGGTAAGTGTCCTCTGGGGGACGTTTTATGGATACCGTCGGTATGTGGGGCTGCTGGCCCTGCTCGCTATTTTCAGCGCTGCGCTCGATGGTATCGGCATCAATGCGATCATCCCGCTCGTCTCATTCGTCATGGGGGGGCAATCCGGTCCGCTCGATAGCATCACACAGGTCATCGTGTCACTCTTTGCGTATGTGGGTATACCGTACACATTTCGCTATCTACTCTTTCTCATCATCTGTATATTCTTAATGCGCTCTGTCGTCCTTGGCGTGTTTACGTATATGCGCGCGCGGATCAGTGCCCGATTTATGGCGAGTGAAGTCGATTCATTGTTTCGTTCGACGATACGTGCGAGCTGGCCGTACATCCTTCGCCAGAAGGGGGGCAATCTTCAAAACACGATTTTTTGGGATGCACGGCGCGAGACGCAGCTTCTCGACGGTATCATACAGTTCGTACAATCGACGACGGGTGCTGTTATGTATCTGCTTGTGGCGATCAACATCTCTCCGATGCTTACGTTGATCACTTCGGTCCTTGGAGTAGTCGTCATCGTCTTCTTACGCCCCATGCTGAAAGGGACACATACATACTCGCAAATAGTCGCTTCCACCGAAAAGGCGCTCACGCATCACATCAGCGAGACGATCCAGGGATTCAAGCAGGTCAAAGCATCGGGTGCGGGCGATGCGATCACGCGCAAGGGAAGTGAACATATCGACAAACTTGAATATGCTCTGGCGAAGACGTATTTCAATCAAGGTATTGGTTCTGTCTTTATGCAGCCGCTTGCACTCGTCTTTATTGTCGGCATTTTTGCGTTTTCGTATTTCAGCGGCACATTTCAGGTAGCAGCGTTTGCCGCGACAGTGTATCTCATTCAAAAGATATTTACCTACGTGAGTTCGACGCAGGCATCGTTCCATTCCATCTTGCAGTTCGTCCCGTTTGCAGAAAATATTGCTGCGTTCAAGCAAGAAGTCGCGCGCAATCATGAGATTGCTTCGAAGGGGACCAAGCCGTTCGTTTTTAGTGAGAATCTCTCATTTGACAACGTGTCGTTTGATTATGAGAGCAAGGAGGGGATACTACATGGTGTGTCGTTCGATATTAAGAAAGGTTCGTTTGCCGGCATCATTGGGCCGTCGGGGTCGGGCAAGACGACGGTGGCGGATCTCATCTTGCGCCTTTTTGAGCCGACCGCGGGTGAGGTACAGCTCGACGGGGTCAATGTGCGCGATATCAGTGTGAAAGAATGGCGCAACGCGATTGCATATGTGTCGCAAGATGCCTTTATCATGAATGCTTCTGTGGCAGACAATATCCGCTTCTTCGACGATACGCTCACACGCGAGGCGATCGAGACGGCGGCACGTCAGGCGCACATTTATGACGATATCATGCGCTTGCCGAGCGGGTTTGATACCGTGCTCGGTGATCGCGGGGTCACTGTCTCGGGTGGGCAGCGGCAGCGCATCTCACTCGCGCGCGCCCTGGTGCGCAAGCCGCAGGTACTCGTGCTCGACGAGGTCACGAGCTCGCTTGATTCGGAGCTGGAGCGCGATATTCAAGAGATGATTGCGCAGCTGCGCGGCGCGATCACGCTCATCGTGATTGCGCATCGCATCGCGACGGTGCTCGATGCAGACAAGATCCTCGTACTCGATGGTGGTAGTCTTGCCGACGAAGGTGCGCCGAGTAAGATGCTCGCGGACAAGGATTCATACCTCTCGCGTATCGCATCGCTTCAGAATGCTTCCGTGTAGCAGCGCACTATCATCACTACCATCCTGCGTGCGTGTAGTGTTATTTTGTGATATAATGTACATATGAAAGCAGGACGTAGCAAACAAAAAAGTATGGCAAAGGTGAAGGCGGTCATGCCTTTCCGACAATCACTCTTTTGGGATACCGACCCCAAGCGTATCGACCCGAAAAAGAACGCGCAGTACATCATTGAACGGGTGGCGGATCTCGGCAACGATACAGAGGCGCGATGGGTGCTCAATTACTACGACAAGCGCATCTTGCGTCGCGTGATATCCAAATCGCGTTGCTTGCGACCGGATTCAAAACAACTATGGGAACTCATGGTGCAAAAATAGAAGACGAGTGGCATGTGAATGTATTGCCGCCCAATACACGGCGGGCGCTGGACTTCTTGGCACAGGAAGAATGGCTCAAGCAATCGCACTGGTATCTTGCCGGCGGCACGGCGCTTGCCTTGCAAGCGGGGCATCGGGTGTCGGTCGATCTGGATTTTTTCACCGAAGACAGAGATTTCGAAAATAGTGCGTTGTTCGCTGCTTTTTCGCATGTGGGTCACGATTGGAACGTCGATGTCGATAGGAAAAATACCGTATATGGCACATTATTCGGAGCGAAGATAAGCTTTATCGCGTATCCATTCTTCATTCCCGATCAAGAGCCGCATTGGTACGGATCGATCCGCGTGCTCGATACGCGCGATATTGCGGTGATGAAAATCGTCGCCATATCGCAGCGCGGGCGCAAACGCGATTTCTTCGACTTGTATTGGTGCGCACAACACGTCGAGCCGCTCGAGGCGATCATCAGACGCCTCAAGAAGCAGTATCCCAGTGTCGCGCATAACTACCATCACATCCTCAAAGCGCTCGTTTATTTTGAAGATGCCGAGACCGATCCGGATCCGGTAGTGCGCTTTGATGCCACGTGGCGCGAAGTAAAGACGTTTTTCCGCAAGGAGGTGAAAAATATCGCACTGCGCCTCATCGGGTAAAACTGAGTGCAGTAGTGGGAAGGGGGCGGTAGACAACCGTCCATTCGCGGGTTTTATTCCTGCTCGTCTGGCGTCCCGCGCCGCGGTCTGTTAGCATATGTGCTAATGACAATTCTAGAAAAGGTCCTCCGCTGGATCGTACTTATCGGCGTGTTTGCGCTTCCTATTATTCCTTTATACGTGGCGAATTCGCTTTTCTTCCCATTCATCACGGGAAAGAATTTCGCATTTCGCATTATCGTCGAGATCATGGCCGGCTCGTGGCTTGCGCTCGCACTCATATCGCCCAAATACCGTCCGCGGCGTGATTGGGTGCTCGGGGCGCTCGCACTGTTCGTACTCGTGATCGCAATCGCCGATGCGCAGGGCGCGTATCCTTTCAAGAGCTTCTGGAGCAATTACGAGCGCATGGACGGCTGGGTCACGATTGCGCACCTTCTCCTCTACACCGTCGTCGCATCGGTCATGGTCAATAGTGAGCGTCTCTGGCGCTGGCTTTTCCAATGTACCCTCGGTATCTCGATGCTCGTGAGTATCTATGGCCTCTTGCAGCTCGTCGGATTCTTCACGATGGGGGCGGGTGGCACGTCGGGTCTCTCGGGCCGCGTCGATGCGACATTTGGCAACCCGATCTACATGGCTGTCTACATGCTCTTCCATATCTTCATCGCGGCGATGCTGTGGGCGCAGGCGTGGGTAGAGAGGGGTAGGGGTAAACGCATGCCGCTCTCGATCTTCTACGGAACCATCATCTTTTTCGACACCGTCGCGCTTTTCCTCACTGGTACGCGCGGTACCATGATCGGCCTTATCGTCGGGACAGCGCTCGCAATATTCCTCATGCTTTTGCTTGCACGTCATTCACGTAATGCATGGCGTGCTTCGGTAGCAGCTCTTGTCGGTATTTTCGTGCTTGCGGGTGGTTTCTGGATGGTCCGCGATGCGGCATGGGTCCACAAGATCGGATTCCTGCAGCGTCTCGCTACGATCTCGATGGAGGATGCCACGACCAAAGCTCGCTTTATGAACTGGGGTATGGCGTGGGAGGGCGTGAAAGAGCGTCCCATCTTGGGCTGGGGGCAAGAGAATTATGCACTGGTCTTCGACAAATACTACAACCCGGGTATGTACGCACAGGAACAGTGGTTTGATCGCGTACACAACATCATCTTCGACTGGCTCGTCGCTGGCGGATTCCTCGGACTCATCTCATACCTCCTCATCTTTGTCGCAGTGTTGTGGGCAGTCTGGCGGCGAGGGGCGCATGGGCATCATGTATTTACGATCGCCGAGCGCAGTATTCTCACAGGTCTGCTCGCAGGATATTCCATCCACAATTTCTTCGTCTTCGACAATGTCACGAGCTACATCCTCTTCGGTACGGTGCTCGCATATATCGTATGGCGCTCAAGCGAGGAATTGAAATCGGCGTCGATATACGAAGGCCCGCTCCTCCCGCGTACTATGCTTCCCGCGATTGTCGCAGTCTTGGGTGTCGCGGTATGGGGTGTGGCGTATGAGGTCAATGGCAGAGCCTATGCGGCGAATCGCGAACTGATCGCTGGCATCCAGCTCACGTCTCCCACGACGGTCCTAGAGAACCTTAAGCGCATCCAAAAGGCGATCGATTATGGCACCTTCGGTACGCAGGAGGCGCGCGAGCAGCTTGCTCAGATCACGACACAGCTCGCGCCGGTGGCGAGCGTCTCACAGGATGCCAAACGGCAATTCCTCACCGCGACAGTCGAGCAGATGAAGCTTCAATCTGAAGCCTCTCCTCTAGACCCGCGCTTTCCTCTCTTTGCGGGCGTCGCACTGGGTGCGTATGGCGATTATGTCGGAGCTGCTGCTGCGCTCCAGAAAGCGCATGAGCTATCGCTCGCGAAGCAGACGATTCTCTTTGAGGTGGGATCCAACGCGATCGCGCGCAATGATGCACCGGCAGCGCTTCAGGCATTTAAGAAGGCGCATGAGCTGGAACCGACTTATGATCAGGCGCGTATCCTGTATGCTGCGCTCCTCATCCGTACGAGCAATGACGCACTCGCTGATGAGGTCCTCGCACCGATAGTGGAAAAGGGGGCAGCTGCGGATGATCGTATCGCCGCTGCGTATGCTGCTCGTGGTATGTATGGCAAGATCATCACGATCTGGCAGGCCAAGGTCAAAGCATCTCCCGAAGATATGCAGGCGCGCTTCACGCTTGCGGCGGCCACCTATGCGACGGGCAATAAGAATGGCGCGATCGCGATCCTCGAAGAAGCGAAGAGAATGTCGCCGGGTGCTGCGGATCAGGCAAATGCTTTCATCCAGCAGATCAAAGATGGTACCGCGAATGTAAAGTAGATATCCACCTTGCATATAAATGGATGGATGCTATATTGATGATGTGAGTGCTACACAAACGTGTAAACGTGAGTAGCTTCAAGAAAGTCCTAAAAAGCCACCGCAAGGTGGCTTTTTAGTTTTAGAACTGAGTGCTGGTAGGCAGCATAAAAGGCACAATGTGGAGCGAGCACCAAAGAACGCGCGTGAAGCGCGTTTTAATACCATCCCCAACTAACCTACCAACCTACCAATGGTGTCTTTGCGAGCGAAGCGAAGCAATCTAGGGTAAGTGGTAGCACTCTGAATTGCTTCGGCCAAAGGCCTCGCAAAGACGGAATTTCCCATTGATGGACGGTTAATGAGAGATGGTATAAGAACCGTCGGTTCTTAATTATCTCCTCCACGGGGAAACTACAGTTTCCCCGACCCCTTTCGTACTTTGGAGCTCGCACCCGTCTTCTGTGCCTGTTTGATATAAATCAAAAAGGCACAATGTGGAGGACGGGTGCGAGCTCCAAAGTGAAAGTCATTGTGAGTGCCGCCGCCCTCCACACTATGCCCTTATATGCATCATCGTATCACCTCTGTCCGTGAGGGCAAGATGGGTCCAGGATACTCTGAAGTATCGTGATATGTGGTCACAGATGACATCCACACAAGCTCATAAAATATGAATAGACATTCATATATACATTTTTTCACCTCGATCAAGTTATCCACACATCTATGCACAATGTGCGTGTGATGCGCATATTGAATGTAATAATAATAACAAGACGCATTAATACATCTTTGTCGCAGGTGTATGCGTGCGGGTCGAATTATAATAATCTCGAGATTTTATATAATCCTATGGCAGCAAAGAAGAAGGCCAAGAAGAAGGCAACCAAGAAAGTTGCTAAGAAGAAGGCCACAAAGAAGCGCCGCTAGTGCTTCCGACGACAGCCCCTCCGGGGGCTGTTTTCGTTATTGAGTCCAATTCAGTCTCAACACGAGCATAGCTTGTGTGCAATGCGGTATTTGTGATAGGTTGACCGCACATATGAACGGGGGTCGTTCACAGATGTCTAGAAAAGACGCGGGGTCGGGGTTGCCCCACGTCTTTTTTAGTATGGGAGCAAGCGTATTGATCGGCGCGATCTCAGTCCTCCTCTTTCTCCTCCCCACCATTTCATTTGCCGCTATCGTGAGCTCACAGCCCGACCACTCGGTAGACACGCGTGGCATTATCATGGGGAGCGACTGCATCACACTTGCTACCTCCACCGAATCACATTATCGTCCCAAGAAGAACGAGACGGTAATCATGACCAAGCCGCGCGAACTCGACGATATGGACGAAGACGATGCTGTGGACAGCAGACCTATCAAGCAAAAATTGCCTGGTATGATTATTCCGATTATTCCGTACTTGAGTACAAAGCAAGGGGAAATTATTGTGATGTAACTAGATTATTCGTATATCTCCATGCTAACTAAAGATATGACAATTCTAAAAAAATATTGGATTCAATCAGTGTAGGTCTAATGACTCTCGGACTCCTCATTTATTTCCCGTTCTTTATCGGGCAATTCGCCCTCCTTTCCTATTTTGTATACATCGTCCTGTCGGTTTTATTTGGCTGGATGTTGCACAAGCTTAATCCATTTGTTAATTATGTTTACATAATACATGTCAGTGCGTTTCTCATAGCATATTCGTTCTTTGCGTACATAATTTACAATTTTGCAACCATAAATCATTTTGGATTTTAGAAATAGTATTACACCACGTCCCGAGCAAATTAAATGTGCCTGCCCCCTTATTTTCAAGAATGATACACATTGGATCAATACTCCTGACAAAGAAGGGGATCTCGAAAAGCTGCGTACATCGGTCAGACGAGGAACACCTTTTGGTGGTGAGAGTTGGGTGGAGAACATGATCCAAGAACATGATTTGATATCGACGGTGCGAAGAGAGGGTAGGCCGAATAAATCATCCTGAAAACTGTGCCTGTCCCCGTTTGTTTTACCAGAAAGAATGTCAAAAGTCTGACTTTCTACATTTGTAGAAAGTCAGACTTTTGACATTTCCAAGTAGATTCTAGCGCCCAGGAATGCTAGGATAGCTCCAATGGCTTTTTGGAACCGCTGGTTGGGAGATGAAAATGCTGCCGCTTTGAAGCGGGCGGAGCCCATTATTGCTGCCGTCAATGCGCTCGAGCCGGCCATGTTGGCCCTTTCGGACGAGGAATTGCGTGCCAAAACGGTCGAATTTAGGGAACGTTTGGCATCCGGTACCTCCCTGGATGACCTAGCCCCTGAGGCATTTGCGGCTGTCCGGGAGGCGTCTCGTCGCACCCTGGGGCAGCGCCACTTCGATGTACAGCTTTTGGGCGGCATGATCTTGCATCAGGGCGACATCGCCGAAATGCGCACTGGAGAAGGGAAGACCCTGGTCGCCACACTCCCGGCGTACCTCAATGCACTCACCGGCAAAGGTGTGCATGTAGTCACAGTCAACGACTACCTCTCGCGCCGTGACGCCGCCTGGATGGGGCAGATCTATCATTCACTCGGTCTCTCGACGGCCGTCATCAATCATGAATCATCTTTCATATACGATCCCGCCCACGTCGCCCCTGAGGCAGCGGCAGAAGAAGACAAAGATCGCGACGAGACGGGGAGCTTCAAGGTCGCCGTGGATTTCTTGCGCCCCTGTGCCCGCCGCGAAGCCTATGCAGCCGATATCACGTACGGTACCAATAATGAATTTGGTTTCGACTATTTGCGTGACAACCTCGAGTATGACCCTGCGCTTTTGCGTCAGCGCGCGTACCACTTTGCGATCGTCGACGAGATCGACTCGATCCTCATCGACGAGGCGCGCACGCCACTCATCATCTCGGCACCGGTAGCCGATGCAGAGTCGCTCTATACGCGCTTTGCGCAGATCGCCGAGATGATGGTGCCCGGTGAGGATTTCGAGGTGGACGAAAAGCACAAGCAGATTCTGCTCTCAGATGCGGGTATCGAAAAGGCCGAAAAAGCCCTTGAAATCGACAATATTTACACGGATGTGGGTATCAAATACGTCCATCATCTCGAGACAGCGGTGCGCGCCAAAGCACTCTTCCATCGCGACAAAGAATACGTTGTACGCGGAGGCGATATCGTGATTGTCGACGAATTCACAGGCCGCTTGCAGCCTGGACGCCGCTGGTCAGAAGGTCTGCATCAGGCCATAGAGGCCAAGGAAGGCGTGACGATCCAGCAGGAATCGCGCACATTTGCTTCGATCACATTTCAAAATTATTTCCGCCTCTACGAAAAGCTCGCAGGTATGACAGGCACTGCTGCTACCTCGTCAGAAGAATTCTACAAAGTGTATGGACTCAATACCGTTGCTGTGCCGACAAATAAGACACCCAAGCGCATCGACCGCGAAGATCTCATTTTCCAGACGGAAAATGGCAAATACCGCGCGATCGCCAAGCATGTAAAAGCGTTGCACGAAAAAGGCCAGCCGGTCCTCGTGGGTACAGTATCCGTCGAGAAGAACGAAATCCTCAGCGCCTATTTCAAGCAGGAAGGCATTCCGCACGAGGTCCTCAATGCCAAGAATCACGAGCGCGAGGGCGAGATCATCGCCCAGGCGGGGCGCCCCGGGGCGGTCGTCATAGCCACCAACATGGCCGGACGTGGCGTCGACATCAAGCTTGGGGGCAATCCAGGCACCCCTGAGACGGCCCTCCAGGTGAGGGAAGCGGGTGGCCTTTTTGTCCTTGGTACCGAACGCCATGAAGCGCGACGTATTGACAATCAGCTCCGCGGAAGGTCTGGCCGACAGGGCGATCTAGGGGAGACGCAGTTCTTTGTCTCGCTCGAAGATTCGCTTATGCGTGTGTTTGCGTCCGACATAATTAAGCGCGTGATGGGGACATTCAAAATCCCTGAGGATGAGCCGATATACAATAGTATGATTACTCGTTCATTAGAGAAGGCGCAGACACGCATCGAGGAAATCAATTTCGATTCACGTAAGCACGTGCTTTCATATGATGATGTGCTCAATATTCAGCGCCAAAGTATATATGCGCGTCGGCGCACACTTCTCACGGGAGACAATTCAGCGCTCGACGATGAGCTCGTCCGTATTGCCGAGGCACACGAAGGCTTTGCGGTAGTGATCACTCAGAAGCGACAGGACTTTGCTGATGCGTTTTATCCGCATGTGCGACGTATCCTCCTGCAGACGATCGATCGCCTGTGGGTGGAGCACTTGGAGGCTATGGAATACCTTCGCAGTAGTGTCAATCTGCGTGCTTATGGTCAGCGGGATCCTCTCGTCGAGTATAAGCGAGAGGGTCTCCAGATGTACCAGTCTATGGAGCTGGTCTATCAGGAGCAGATCGCGGGCCAGGTGCAGGCTATGGCCCCCTTGGGGACAGTCACAGGACAAGCAGCCCAAAGCGCGCGGGAGTCCGAGGTTATCCACAAGGCGGTCATGTCGATAATCGGTCGTGACAAGGGCGGCGGTACTAAAGAGTATGGGCGCAATGACCGCGTCGTCATCACCAACGGTGTCGAAGATCGTGAAATGAAATACAAAAAGGCCGAGCCACTTTTACAATCTGGAGAATGGAGAATTAAAGAAAATCAAGAATAAAAGAGCCCATGAAGGGCTCTTTTTTGATGTAGGTTCTTTGTCTCGGAATCCGAGATGACCTTTAGGATATGACTATCTCAGACAGACGATACCACGATCACTTTTTATCGTGCTCTCCATTACGAGAGGATTTGCTTTTGCCGTCCTGTGGTAAACACCGGTCCAATAACTTCTGAATTCCCGTATCGACAGTATTTGACAACCACACGTAGAGACCGATGGAGCCTGCTACGGCGAGTATCAGAATGACGCCTGTCAGCAGATACGTGAGACCTGTCACTACTGACCTTTTCCACATAACTTAGATGTACTATCCCTCACATGTGCGATACTGTACGTATGAGTCACTTCAATACACGAGATCGCAAGGTTCTCGAACGTCGCCGGATGCGT
>VGJQ01000015.1 GCA_016867375.1 Candidatus Kaiserbacteria bacterium
GCGCGGAGAGACGGGATTGTTGAGCCAGATGTCGACACCTTGGACCATGCGCGTCGCGATATCGAGATTGTAATCGGAGGCGACGACGGTGCGGATCTGGCCGCGCAGCTCGCAGTCGTGGTGTGCGATCGCGTCGTGGAGTCTGTTGCAGAAGGCGTCGTCGGGATGGCAGTGGCCGGCAAAGACAAACTGCACCTTGCGGTGGCCGATTGCGCGCAGACGATCGATATTTTTGAAAATGAGATCGGGGCGTTTGTACGAGACGAAGCGTCGCGCGAAGCCCACCGTGAGTGTATCGGTATCGAATTGATCGTCAGCCGAAGCTTCGGCATGGCTAAAGCAGCGCGGCTGCGTGTTGACCCAGTCGATCAGAGTCTGTTTTTGGGCGCGCATGGCTGCTTCAATCTCCTCGTCGGGAATGGCGAATACATCGCGCAGCTTTGCCGGATCCTCTGTCCATCCGGGAAGATGTTTGTCGAGTACGGCGCGGATAGCGGGGCCTACCCAGCGTGGGTGATAGATGCCGTTGGTCACGTATTCGATGTCGCGGCCGGGGAACATGTCGCGCGTCACTTCGGCGTGTTTGCGCGAGACGGCATTGGTGCGGACACTCAGATTCATAGCCAGCTGTGTCATGCCGAGGCTGTCATGCGTCGCGAGCTCCCGGATATTTGAGGGGATCATACTGGTGAGTGTCGTGTGTGCGAGATTGTAGTCAAAATAATCGTGTCCGGCCGGTATCGGCGTGTGTGTCGTAAATGTCGATTTGCTGCGGACGATGTCGTAATTGAAGCCGTTGGCACGCAGGCGCTCGAGGCCCATGAGCGCGGTATGGCCCTCGTTCATATGGTAGTACTTGATGGGCACATACCCACACGCTTTGAGTGCGCGATATCCGCCGATACCGAGGATCGCCTCCTGGCCGAGGCGCGTGTAGCGGTCGGATGCGTAGAGCCATTTGGTGAGATCGCGGTCCCAGTGCTCGTTGTCGGGGTGATTGGTACTCAAGAAGAGGATGGGTACGCTTTTGCCGGAGGCTCCTGTGACTTCGTATTCCCAGACGATCACTTTTACCATGCGATTTTCGATTTGTACGGTGATGGTCTCGTCGTGACGCTTCATGTACGGCGAGGGGTCGAGCGCTTTTTTCGCGTCGTCGTCTTGGTGGTACCAGAGTGTCACGCCGACTGCCGGGACGCCAAGATCGGCAAACGAATACATCGTATCGGCCGCAAGTACGCCCAAGCCGCCCGCGAAATTATGAAAACGATCGTCGAGGGCGAATTCCATTGAAAAGTAGGCGACATCGAGCGACTTGTGCTGCATGCGTCTATCGTAGCATGTGTATGATATCTTTATGTACATGCCTTTGAATGGAATGCTGTTGATTGCCCGCCACCACGAATCCATCTGGAACAAAGCGGGTATCTGGACGGGGAGTCGCGATATACACCTGACGCCCTTTGGCAAAGAGATGTCGTATCGTATGGGCGAGGAGGTGCGCGATGTCCGCATCCAACAAGCCATCTGTTCGATGCAGGTGCGTACCAAAGAGACGCTCGACGAAATGCTGCGCGCGATGGGTGCCGAAGATGTGCCTACTATGCGTAGTGCCGCCATCAACGAGCGCGATTATGGCGACTTCACCGGCAAGAATAAGCAGGGTATGCGCGAGGCGCTCGGCAAAGACGAATTCGATCGCTTGCATCGCGAGTTTGACTACCCTATACCGCACGGCGAATCATTGCGTGTCGTGTACGAGCGTGCGGTGCCCTACTATCGCAATACGATCGTACCGCTTTTGAAAGAAGGCAAGAATGTGCTTGTCGTCTCACACGGCAACACGTTGCGCAGCATCATGAAATACATCGAGAGCATCTCTGACGACGATATAAAAAATGTCGAGATGCCCTTTGGCGCCATCTATATGTATCGCGTGGATGAAGAGGGTAAGCTCATCTCTCGTGAAGACCGCCACACCGACGCCTACGAGAGTCATCACTAAGGGCTCGTCCACAAATTAACGTACCCGTTATTTGTGGACTACACTTATGGGCCCGTTCATTTGGTGTTGCAGTTATTTATGAACGGGACCTAAAAGAAAGAGCCGCCCGTTTGCCGGGCGGCTCTGTGCGTCACTCAGTGTGACCTTGTTTTCTCAGTTTATTAATGATCTGCCACACGAGATGCTCACGCGAGATATTCGGTGTCTCAAAGCGCCATTCTCGATCAGGCTTGGAAAAACCATTTACGAGCCACATTCTCGCAAGGAACATCGCAGAGATGGGGTCATAAATACCTCCGCCCCACGTAGTGTCTTTTGGTAGGGATTTTGTTTCCTCCCAAAATGTGTGGGTCGATTGCCCATACTCCTTCGGATGTGGGTAACCCCAGATGGGAAAGCGGGAGTCACCTTGTTCGACGAACGCCGAGACAAGAGTGGTTCCGTAGTGTTTGCCATCTCGCATGGTAATGCTGACATACTGTGACCCTGTGCCTTCGTATGCGGTGAACTTAAGCGATGATCTACTCGCCCGAAGGGGTAATAGGGGCTGTAAATCGGCATCATCAACAGTACAATCCGTCTCAAAATGCAATGCTCCGCGCGCATGCTCACTATTGACTGCGCCGTATATTGCGACGGTTTCATCACAGCAGCCTGGAATGCGGCTGTACCCTCGTCCGCATATGATGCCATTGGGGCTTGGCGTCCAGGTCGTATGCTGAGTTACGATATCCCACAAGGATATACCCTCGACATACCCATCCAGTCCTCGGATCAGATTACCAATAGTCGGTAAGGTTAAGGAGGCCGTCATGGCACATCTCCCGTTTCGCTGAAAGGAGCACATAGTCCGCCCTCGGCGAAATGCTATGGACCCTACAGGACTATAGGTCAGAGGAGTCTTGTGCGCAAGCTTCTCTATAAAAGATGTAGCCCACACATAACGGGTGCGTTATCTGTGAACTACATTTACGGGCTCGTTCATTTTGTGAGCCTTATGTATGAACGGGACCTAGGGAGATAGATTTTAGACGACTATATTTCGCTACGCGCTCTTCCTTTCTCAAAGATCCTGCCTTGAGTCCGAATGTGCCGAAAGCATACGCGAGGTCGGATATGAAGGTGTCGTGCGTCTCGCCGCTGCGATGGCTCACGATGCAGTCGATGTCGTGATCCCGGGCTGTTTTCATGGCATCGAGCGTCTCGGAGAGTGTTCCGACTTGATTGGGCTTTATGATCACGGCGCGGATCGCGCGCCGTTCTGCTGCCTGCGTGATTGCGTGCGCATTGGTGACAGTAAGGTCATCACCGACGATACGCGCAGTAAGGTCTGCTTGCAGTGTGGCAAAATCGTCGATCGCATTTTCTTCAAAAGGGTCTTCGATCGAAAGAATGGGATATTTTGCAGCGAGACTGGAGTAGAGTCTTGAAAGCTCGGCATGTGTAAGAGCTTGTCCACCGACCTGATACATACCGTCTGCATAGAAGGATGTGGCTGCCGCGTCGATGGCGAGCAGTACCTTGCCTGCGTATCCGGCGGTGTCGATCGCGTGCATGAGAGCCTCAAACGGCCGCTCAATTTCGCCGACCGGAAGGACGTACCCGCCTTCATCTCCCATGGTCTGTGCCGTCGCGCTTCCGTATATCGACGCGAGTATCTCGGCGAGCTTCTGCCCGATCGCAGCTGCCATATCAAGCGCTTCCGTCACAGACTCCGTCTGGGGGACGATCATGTGCTCTTGGAAAGCGAGCGGTGAGTGAGCATGCATGCCGCCATTAATGTAATTCATGTACAAAAGCGGCGCGCGGCGCGAAGGTGTGATGTCGGCAAGTCTGCGCAGGTACGCGTAGAGCTCCATGCTATGTGCTGCGGCCGCTGCTTTTGCTGCAGCGACACTGATGCCGATCATGGTATTGCCGCCGCAGACTGACTTTTGCGGCGTCCCGTCGAGTTCGATCATTTTGGTATCGAGTGCGCGCTGATCCGAGACATCCATGCCGAGGAGTATGGGCGCGAGGCGTTCGTTGATGGTATGGATAGCACTGCCCATGTGGCCATCTGCATCTTTGAGCACGTGCGCTTCGCGTGAGCCAGTCGAAGCACCGGAGGGCACTTCAAATATGCCGATGTGTTCGCCCGAGCGGACACTGATGCGAAGGGTCGGTTTGTCTCGAGAATCTTTGATCTCTTCGGCGAATATCTCGGTGATGGGGTTCATATTTTGCGCAGATAGAGGAAGAGGTCTGATACGTTGGCATCGGTACGGCCGGTATAGAAGAGGTCTCCCGTTGCTTGGAAGAAGGGGAGCGTGTTGAATTCATCGAGACATGTGTCGAGATCAAGCCCGGCTTTTCCCGCGCGTTCGATGGTGCCCATGTCGACGAGTGCGCCCGCAGCGTCGGAATTGTCGATGCCATCGGATGCTATAGAGAGAAACACCTGATCGGGCATCATGACCTTGAGTGATGTGCACGAGACGTACTGGCATCGTCCGCCGGTGCGGTGGTCGGCATGCACGGCGATGCGCGGCTCGCCGCCGGCGATCGCGGCTGAGGCGGCGGAGATCGCGTCGCGCATTTTCTGTACGAGTGTCATAGGCTCATCGTAGAGCGCATCTCCGACGGTCGTCACGGTGTATCCGAGTTCTTCGGCCTTGCGTCGCATGCCTTCGAGCGCGGTGTGATTGGACACCATGGGGACGTTGCGGACCTTTTCGAAAAGTGTGCGGTCTTTGGGTGTCTCGCGCAGGGTGTAGCCGGAGAGTCCGTACTTGTCGAGGACTTTTGTCGCATCTTCCTTGGTGGATTCGTCAAAATACGTCGGGCCGGATGCGACATCGTGATAGCGGTCGCCCGGCACGTCGCAAAAGATGAGACCGACGACAGTGGCGGGGTGGAGCATCGCGGCAAGGCCGCCGCCCTTTACTTCCGATATGTGCCGCCGGACTAAATTGAGCTCGTCGATGGGCGCGCCGATGCGGGTGAAATCCTCGTACAGGCGCGCACCTTGTTCGCACTCGTCCATGGGCCAGCACAGAAGCGACGATCCGCCGCCCGAGACGACGACGATACACAAATCATCTGCGCTTCCGAGCCCCGCCATCTCGACGATTTTGCCCGAGAGTGCGACGTTGTCGCGCGAAGGCAGCGGGTGAGACCCCGCGCTCACTTCGACGAATTCACACACACCCGGCGCCACATCGATCGCGACACCGCCTGTGATGTGGTTTTTCAGGAGAGATTCGATCGTCTGTATTGCGCGGCATGAGGCCTTGCCAAATCCGATCACTTTGACACTTTTGAATTGAGAAAGATCGTAGGGTGTGCCATCGATTATCAGTGTTTGGCCGTCGAGAATAATCTTGCTTCTGATCACGTATTCGGTGTCTATGGCAGCATAGGCGGCTTCGGCGATCGTCAATGCATCGCGGCGAAGGGGAGTCGTTGCGAGTGTTTCGAAATTTTTGATGATGCCGGTCATGGCTATATGACATTTTTGGGCGTGCCGCTGAGGAACGCGTTGATGTTATCGATGGAGGTCTGCAGGATCTCGCCATATGCCTCGTCGGAAAAGAAGGCGATGTGTGGTGTGATAATGACGCGGGGTAGACGTACGAGGACATGATCACGGATGATCGCCTTGAGTTCATGGATCGATTGTGAGCCACGGACGATATCCATTTCGTCCTTGAGGGAACGCTCTCCCTCGAGTACGTCGAGTCCTGCGCCGCCGACGTGTCCGGATTCGAGTGCGGCGAGAAGTGCTTCGGTGTCGATCAGTTCGCCGCGTGCAGTATTAATGATGTAGACACCCTGCTTCATTTTGGCGATGGTTTCGGCACTCACGAGATGGTGATTCTCGGGTGTGTAAGGTACATGGAGTGTGATGATATCCGACGCGGCGACAAGCTCGTCGATGCTTGCATACTTTGCGCTTTCTGTCTCGATTGAGAGATCGGGGAATGTGTCGAACATACGGACCGTCATCCCAAAGCCCTGTGCGATACGCACGACATTGCGGCCGATGGCACCCGTGCCGATGACGCCGAGTGTTTTGCCGAAAAGGTCGAATCCATTGAGTGATGCGATGTTGAAATTACCATCTTCTTTCACTTGTACTGCTGCATCATACAGACGGCGTGAGAGATTCAGGAGGAGTGCAAAGGTAAATTCTGCTACGGTGTGCGCGCCGTACTTGGCGACATTGACGACTGAGATACCTTTGCTTTTGGCGTAGCTGACATCGATGTGGTCGACGCCGGTCGAGCGCGCGACGATGAGTCTGAGATGAGGGAGTGCATCGATGCATTCTTTGGTGACGGCAGATGAGACGAAGACTGATAGTACTTCCGTATCTACATGGGCTTGTAAGAGCTCGAGCGAGATGCGTTCGTCGGTATATACGATCTCGTGGCCCTGGAGGCCTGCATCAAAGTGTGCGCGCAACGGCGCATCGACATCGGTCACAAGTATTTTTGTCATGGACCGTATTATAGCATCGCTAGGACGAGCCAATATTGAGTATTTGTTGTTTAATCTCGCTGATCGAACCTAGAATTCTTCTTCGTAGTGCAGTGCTCCGTCGTACTTTGACACGTAAGGTACCGACATATCCATTTGGATTCTCAAATACTCGTATGCTTGTGGATCGTATAAAACTGGTTTGAGTGAACTGTGATAATGGTATAGATGTTTGTTGCGACCAATACGTTTCGATGATGTGGGCTCGTGCACGATGTGTATCATTGATCGTGACTCGCAAGATGAGATCGTCTTTTGTGACTCCATACATGGTGAATAGCCAATGTATGAATGCTTTGATAATTATTGGATCAGTATTGGTAAGACCACATTCGTCGTTCCCATTTTTATATCCTTCTCCCCAGTAGAGAGCCAGACCCACTATAAACATATCTCTTTTGGTAAGGATACTGATATCTTTTTTACCACGGCTTGTTTCTTTTTGGATAGCCAGGAGACGTTGGGCGCGCTTTTTCTCAGCGGCGCGCAACCTACCGATCATGCCGCCGCGCTCCATGTTTTTCGCCAGCTTTCTGATCTGGGATTCTGAAAGTTTGATATCGCGACACCAATAACTGACCGTACTCGTACTCGCATCCAATATCTTGGCAATGCTTTTGATGCTTGTGCCCTGTTTACGCAGTTGTCGGACCCTCATTCTTAACTCATCTTGTGCCATGTAAAGATAATATCACAAGGCTAAAGCATATATATTCACAGGTACAGTATTTGCATAATGAAGCATGATGTACTATCATTATAATCGCGGGGTGGAGCAGGAGTAGCTCGTCAGGCTCAATTGGGCTCGCTCAAGAGAAATCATGAGTGGAAATTCTGTCAAAGTCGGTGAAACCTCTCTGCGAAAGCAAGTGGTAATACCGAGCCAAACCGACATTATTTATTGTCGAGGAGGTGTAGAGACTAGACGGCAGACCCCTCATTCAGTAATGAAAAGGGTGAAGGTATAGTCCAGACCACAAATCCAATATTGGAGCAACGAAAGTTGTAGCGGTATGCATAACCTGAAGGTCGTAGGTGCAATTCCTACCCCCGCAACCAAGTAAAACGAAAACCCCGCTACAGGCGGGTGTTTTCGTCACTTGGTTGCACCCCGTGGTGAACGTAGTGAACTTTACGGGGCAACCAAGTAAAACGAAAACCCCGCTACAGGCGGGTGTTTTCGTCACTTGGTTGCACCCCGTGGTGAACGTAGTGAACTTTACGGGGCAACAGTGTATTATTCGCGGATGTTTTACGTCTATCTCCTTGAATGTGCCGACGATAAGAGTTGGTATATTGGTTATAGCGCTGATTTAAAACAGCGAATAACGCATCATCAAGCCGGCAATGGTGCGCGTACTACTCAAAGAAAGAAAAATTGGCAACTAATCTATTACGAGGCGTATAGAAATGAGCTGGACGCAAAAGGGCGTGAACGATTCCTTAAAAGCGGTTCGGGGCGCAATTTTCTGAAAAAGCAGCTGGCCAACTATTTGCATTAAAAAGAAGAGCTTTAAGCGACGGCGAGGAAATTATTCCTGACCAATTCCTACCCCCGCAACACAAAAAGAAGAAGCCGCGATTATTTCGCGGCTCCTCGGATATATTTGGTGAGGCGTCTTTTGTAATCGCTGATAGTAAGCTCTCCATCGATGATCTGTTTACGGATCGTGGCGATGGCTCGATATGTCTTCTCGCGCAATCGCTCGTTGTCGTCATCGTCATTGACGATAACAACCGGTATGAGTGATCGCCGATCAGGGTGTTCTTCGTAGAAGATTCTGCGCCCACCTTCGGACGATTTGACCTGGAGTGCAACTCTCAGCTTTCTATCGCCAATGTTGATGCGCACGAAGCCATCAATACCGCGCTTGTCGAGAGAAGTTACGGCCCGCTCGGCTTTTCTAAACCACTGTGGCGTACTCTGTGTGAGTATGCTCAACGCCTCGAAGAGGCGTACTTCACGGCGTATGCCTTCAGGATTTTCAAAGATACGTATGATTCGATTGACGAAATTCCGCTTGAGGATGACGGTCTGGTCCGCAGTAACCTTGATAATGAACAACGTATACGAAGCAGTATTATGTCCTACTCGTATGCGTATATGAAACTCTCGATGAGTATTCTGGTACTCGGCGATGTACCAGCCTTTTGGCATGTTTTCAAGCGCCGATACCCACTCATGTGCTCGTTGGCGAGCGGCTTCGATATCTGCGCTCATCGTGTCCCCCTTGATGTACTCGCGCTAAAGTAGCACGATGGGCACTATCTATCAAGGGTACAGTTACCGGGTGTATTGACGGGGTGGGCGATGTCACTGATATATAATCGCGCCTACCGCGACCGCAGTATTGGCCACGAGCCAGCCGATGTAGGTAATTTTGATCAGGGTGTTTTTGTGTACGAAGCCGTAGAGTATGAAAGGGAGATCGAGTACGGCGAAGGCTCCCCACGAAAGCGCCGAGACACCCGCGGCGTTGTGGAAGTAGTAGATTTCCCCTATCTGTGGCAGGGTCATGATGGGGCCGATGAATCCGGCGACTATCGCGGTCCTGTCGAGGAGCCGTATCCAGAAGTTGGGTGCAGGATAGGGATCTGAAGGCTTCTTGCCACGCTTGCGTCTGTGCAGATGGATGGTGACAGGACCTTTCATACACGAAATTGTAGCACCCGTTGCACGCTTGACTTGCTACAGGATGTGACTATAGTGCATTGAGAATCTTTGACACGGAGTGGTAAAGATGTCTAAGAATAAAAAAGGTGCTTGCATAGGCCCGATCACGGAAGCGTCAGGCATCCATGACGATCTGGAGAAAATGACTGTCCGCGAGTACCTCTTTGCGGAAAGTGACGAAGACCTCAAGGTCGCACCGGCGGTCCGTAAGGCGCTCACCATGCTTGAACCGCTGGTGCACGCGGTTATCGAAAAAGTGAAGAGTGGTGGCCGGGTGATCTATGTGGGCGCCGGAAGTAGCGGGCGTACTGCTGTTGCCGATGCGGCTGAAATGTTGCCTACGTATGGCTTGAGCGGCGTGGTGCGTGCCATAATCGCTGGTGGTCGCAAAGCATTATGGGAGCCGGTCGAAGGTGCTGAAGATGACACACGTCGGGGGTGGCGTGATCTTGAAAATCTCGGCGTCTCCACACAAGACGTCGTCATCGGTGTCGCTGCTTCGGGCAAGACGCCGTATGTGTTTGCCGCTTTGCAGGCATGCATACGGCATGGCATCACGACGGGCTGCGTCGTCTGCAATCCGGGCACGGAAATGGCACGTATGGTGCACTATCCGGTTGAAGTAATCGTTGGGCCCGAGATTATCGCCGGTAGTTCGCGTCTCAAGGCTGGATCGGCACAAAAGTTTGTGCTCAATAAAATCTCGAATGCGGCCATGGTCCTCGGTCTGGGAAGAGTCGAGGGCAACGAAATGGTTTGTATGCGCCCGACCAATGCGAAGCTTCTCGATCGTGGTGCGAAGATGATCGTGAGGAAGACCGATCTGTCCTATGATGAGGCGGTGGCACTCTTGCGTGGGCACGAAGATGTCCGCAGTGCGCTGAAGGCGCATCGGGCAGGGCTCATGATTAAGGCGTGATCTGTGCGGCCGGCATCGCTTGCAATGCCGGCTGCGCCTGATCGAAGTGATGCAGGAATTCGAGCAGATCGGATAAAGTCGTGACAGTATCTACCCCCCACCATCTTTTTCTTCCAAAAGATGGTGGGTTTTTCTTAGGTCCCGTTCATGCATAAGGCCCACTTCTGCGTACATGATTTTTGGTCATGTACGCAAGTGTGCACTTTAAGGCATCCACACATAACGGGTACGTTATGTGTGGATGAGCCCTTACCTATCATTCCACCAAATATTCCCAATCGTACGCTATAGCGTCAGATTGCGAATATGGTATGGGATGTTGCTTGTCGGGAGACTCTTTATATAATCAGCTATATGATTGAGATCCGCGACCTCAAAAAGACCTTTGGCACACATATGGCAGTCGACGGCATCTCGCTTTCCATCAAGAAGGGCTCGGTCTTCGGCATCCTCGGTCCCAACGGTGCGGGCAAGACGACTATGATGAAGGTGATTGTCGGGCTTGATCGGCCCACGTCTGGCTCGGTACGCATCGACGGGCGTGATCCTGCAGTGCGACAGACGCGCGAATCCATCGGCTTCATGCCCGAATCGCCGTCATTTTATGATCATCTCACCGGTCTCGAATTTCTCACGTTCTGCGGCAGTCTTTTCCATACGCAGGCGATGAAGCATCACGAGTATCTCGATCTACTCAAGCGTGTGGGCATATTTGAGGCTAAAGACGCCCCGATATGCACCTATTCCAAAGGCATGCGGCAGCGTCTCGCTTTTGCACAAGCGATTGTCAATGATCCCGCGTACCTCTTCCTTGACGAGCCGCTCGATGGCCTCGATCCGATCGGCAGGCGCGAGCTCAAAAGCATCATTACGGCGCTCCAGAAGAAGGGGACGACCATCGTTTTCAATTCACACATTCTCTTCGATACCGAAGAGCTCTGCGACGAGATCGGTATTTTGCACCATGGGTCGCTTCTGTACTCCGGGCCGATCGAAGCATTTACGAAAGGTCAGCCGCTCGAAGAGCGATTCGTCAGCGTCATTCAACATCTCTCATAGCTATATGCCCGCATCACTCCACACTATTCTCGTCGTTGCCAAAAATACGTTTCGCGAGACGATACGCAACAAAGTCTTGTACGCCATCCTCGCGTTTGCAGCCGTCTACATGCTTTTTACGCTCTTCCTTGGATCGATCTCGCTCGGCGAAGATCTGCACGTGATCCGCAGTCTCGGGCTCGCGGGCATGTATATCTTCGGACTCATCATTACGATATTCCTCGGGAGTTCGCTTTTGTATAAGGAGCTCGAACGTCGCACGCTTTACTTCGTACTGTCCAAGCCGATTTCTCGCGCGCATTTGGTGCTCGGCAAATTCCTCGGACTTTTGAGCAGTGTGGCGGTCTGCTTGGCAGGTATGACAGTACTCTATCTGCTCATGGTCGCTTTCAAGGGCGGGGGGTTCGACTCCTCCGCCATCCTTGCAGTCTTCTACCAACTGCTTGAAATGTCACTGCTGATCGCACTCACGATCTTCTTCTCCACGTTTTCCATGCCGCTTCTCTCGACCCTGTATGCGGTCTTGGTGGTCTATATCGGACACTCACTCGACCTCCTGATGCAGGCGGTGCAGGGTGCGAGCGCTCCAGTGCGCTTCTTTGTGCAACTTCTCCACTATGTGCTGCCCAATCTCGCAAAATTCGACATTCGTTCCGCCATCATATACGACGCCTCCGTCCCGCTGTCGCAGGCGCTGCTCGTGGTCGCGTATGCGGCTATGTATGTCGGTCTCCTTTTGTGTGTCGCAGTCTTTCTGTTTGAAAAGCGCGAGATATGAAAAAGGTCGGCGTGGCAGTGCTTTTGTTGTGCGCGGTGGCATTGGCACAATGGGGATACGATGCCAGTAAGCCCCCTGAAGTCTTTACACCGCTCGTCGTATTTCCGGTGCCCGTCTTGCGCTCGGCAGGCTTGGGGCTTGATTCGGCGCTCGCGTCTCTGATCTGGCTCAATGCGATTCAACAGATCGGAGAAGTATACGGCTCGTATGAGGGGCTCATCGGCGACATCCGCACTATCAATGCGCTTGATCCGCAGTTTGCGTATCCGTATGCGTTTGCCGAGCTCGTGATCCCGTCACTTGATCCGTCCAAGCTGTCTGACGCGATTGCCATCGGACAAAGGGGTGTCGAGCATACAGCGGACTGGAGGATTCCGTTTTACCTCGCGAGTACGTACGTAGTCCATCTCGACGATCGGGAGAATGCGCTCAAGTATTTCGGTATCGCCGCGCGTACGCCGGGGATACCTTCGCGCATACAAGCGACCGCGCTCAACTATGGCACCCAAAAAGACAAACGCGCTCAGACGAAAGCCATTTGGGAGTCTTTATACGAGAGTTCCGACGACGAGCTGCTTCGTGAGCAGGCGTATACCAATCTCGTGCATATCGGGATTCTGGAAATGCTCGAAGAAGGCATCCGACGCTACAAAGCGTCGAAAGGGAAGAATCCGAAAGAGGTGCAGGATTTGGTGCGTGCCGGCTTGATACGTGAGGTACCGCAAGACCCGCTTGGGTTTGTGTATACGATTGCAGATGACGGGACGCTTGTCCCAAGCCTCCCACAGTCTCACGATGAGTAGAGTGACAGCACAAGTTCGCTGATGAGGAGAACGACGAATATGACGATCGCATAGAGAAGCATAGTCCCACTCCAGGTCAGAATCGCGTGACCGATGGCGAAGACGAGGAATATGGTGGCGAGCACCAGGAGGGCGGAATTGATAGTGATGAGAATATGAAGCATGTCAGCAGTGTACCAAAAAACTGTCTTATGGTATATTCTTATCTCACACGCCGGCGTAGCTCAGTGGTAGAGCGAGCGTTTCATAAGCGCTAGGTCACAGGATCGTTCCCTGTCGCCGGCACTCGAATACTAATACTTTGAAATTGGGGAAAATGATGTATAATCAGCGCTCGAAACTGTACCTTATGAGAAAGAAATCTCGTTTCGATCAGTTTCGTAGTACATACGCGGTCGTAGCATAGCTGGCCTAATGCGCTGCCCTGTCACGGCAGAGATCGTGGGTTCAAATCCCATCGGCCGCGCCAAAACAAAGAACGGGCAGCGGAAGTGCCCGTTCTTATTTTTTGGGGTTGTTGCCCTTCTTCTTATCCAAATGAACGCCGCCGCCGCTCATGCCTTTACTGAGGGCAAGGTACGTATCTCGATGATGCGCACTGCAAAAGCAGAGCACCTCATCATTTTCGATCACACTGAAGTGTGGCTGCGCAGGCGCTTCACGGCAGTATGTGCAGGTGCGCATATCGCCGTGCATTTTCCGATTCGACATGCGATCCTCCGTGCAGGTATAAAAGACCACTTTTAGTATGAGCTTCTCGCTATCTAGATGCAAGCTCCGCTATGCACATGCTATGCTGTACCCATGGAGGGAGCGGCAGAAAAGATATTTCGAGCGGTAGTGCATGGGCGTGTGCAGGGTGTACTGTATCGCGATTTCGCCCAGCGCAAAGCGCGCTCGCTGGGCCTGACGGGCACGGTGCAAAATCTCACAGACGGTACGGTCGAGATCTATGCCCAAGGAGACGAAAAGAAGCTCAAAGAATTCCTTGAAAAGCTCAAGAAGGGTTCGCTTTTTTCAAAGGTAGAGAGTATCGACGTCGTCTGGCAAGACACGACCACCCATAAGGACGATTTCGTCATCCTATATTGACCGCATATATGTTTGTTGGTACTGTCTGAATACGGTCTGCCAAAGGCAGGCGTCAGAACTCTTTATTCAGATAGCTAGACAAGCAATATGGAACAAGATCAGCAGTTCTTGGAGTATGTCGTCAAATCTTTAGTAGACAATCCGGATGACGTCAAGATCGACCGTACGGTCGATGAGATGGGTGTCCTCCTCAGGCTCTCGGTCAATCAGGATGATATGGGCAAGATCATCGGCCGCTCGGGTGCGACCGCCAAGGCGATCCGCACAATTCTGCGCGTCGTCGGCATGAAGAACGACGCTCGCGTCAACCTCAAGATCGAGGAGCCGGAAGGAAGCACTCGCAATGCGGGCGCCTCTGCGGCTGCCGAAGACATGGGGCCGATCGACAATTCGGTGGATGATCTTATTGCAGAATTGAAGAACTAGGCGACAGTACGTCTTTGCGAGGGAGCGAAGCGACCGAAGCAATCCAGTATTTGCACATACAGCCCTGGATTGCTTCGCTTCGCTCGATACCAATTTTTCTTAGGTCCCGTTCATAAATAACTGCAACACAAAATGAACGGGCCCATAAGTGTAGTCCATAAATAACGTGTACGTTATTTATGGACGAGCCCTTAGCGGTAATCCGCTTTAGAAAAATGGCCATGCCCTTGTGGTGCAAAGACGGATATTTGCATAATTACCGTTATGGTCCATTTTCACGTCATCACATTGTTTCCCGAATCCATCGAGCCATATCTATCGGCCTCGATGATGGGGCGCGCGCAGGAAGCTAAGAAGATCAAAGTCTCCTTTTATAATCCAAAAGACTTCACGGCAAAAAAGTTTGACCGCGTCGATCGCCGTCCGTATGGCGGCGGGCCCGGCATGGTGCTTGAGCCGGAGGCAGTGCTCCGTGCCGCGATGAAGGCAATTGGCCGCAAGAAAAATGCGCAGGTGGTTTTCTTTTCGACCGGCGGTGTGCAGTTTGACGAGCCGATGGCGCAGCAGCTTTCCAAGAAAAAAGACATCGTGTTTGTCTGCGGACACTATGAAGGTGTCGATGCGCGGGTGGGGGAGATATTGAAGGCCAAGCTGGTCACCATGGGGCCGTATGTCCTCACCGGTGGGGAATTGCCGGCGGCGACGATGATCGACGCCATCGCGCGACACGTGAAGGGTGTCTTGGGCAAAGAAGAATCACTCGAAGCCTCGCGCGTATCAAGCCCCGATGTCTACACGCGCCCTGAAGTATTGAAATGGAAAGGTAAGAAATACCCCGTACCGGAAGTACTGCTTTCGGGCCATCATGCAAAAATCGACGAGTGGAAGCGTGACAGGCGGAATAAGAAGTAATACTCGTCTGCACCACTTGTTTATATTACGCGGCCGCGAACGATAAACAAGTACTGCTTTGCACGTATCGCGCATGAGAATATAAATAGCGTATGAATACAAATCTGAACGACATGAATACAAAATCTGTTGAACGCAAAGCGCGGATGCGCAAGATTGTCGCTTATTTGAAGAAGGCGTATCCGGAGCCAAAGACCGAGCTCGTCTATAAGACGCCGTTTCAGCTCGTCGTCTCGGTAATGCTCTCCGCGCAGTGTACCGACAAGGTGGTCAATCGTGTCACGGCGGAGCTTTTTAAGAAATACAAGACGCCCAAGGGTTTTGCTGCTGCGAAGCCCGCGGTATTTCAGCGTGAGATCGGTTCGATCCCCTTTTTTCGCAACAAGACCAAGGCAGTCATCGCAGCGGCCCGAAAAATCGAGGACGATTTTTCGGGCCGCATCCCACGCACTGTCGCTAAGCTCGTGACCTTGCCCGGTGTCGCATACAAGACGGCCAATGTCGTGCTTGGCGAGCTCTACGACATATGGGAAGGGATTCCGACCGATACGCATGTAAAAAGATTCGCGAAGCGTTTTGATCTGTCAGACCACAACGATCTCAAAAAAATCTCCCACGATCTCGAAGCGCTCACGCCAAAAAAGGATTGGAAGTATGTAAACAACGGCCTCGTGCTCTATGGCCGCTACGTCTGCCCGGCACGCAAGCATGATTGCGCTCAACACCCGCTTACAAAGATATGGCCACCGAGTATGAATCGGTGGCCATCGGCGCGCTAGTGCACTCAGTACTCGCCTCGCGTCAGAAGCGTCTTTTTACCGTGACGAGACTTTTGAATGAGTGCAAGGAAATCCCTGAACGTCTTTTTTTGCTGGGCCATGTAATTTTGTGCTGCTTCCAGAAGACAAATTTCCGTACAGTCTTCTAAAGTCAAATCAGACAAGGGGTGATGCCGATGACATGCTTTCCAACATGCTTGGATATTGTGCTTGATTCGTTTGCGTTCCGCATCACTTTTGATGTTTTCGTCGATGATTGCAAGGCACTCGTCATCCTCCAATGCACCGACCTCTTTGAGCTTCCGGATAGTCTCCTGTCGCTGTCGAACGACAGCCGGTGAGAGATTTGAGCCACGTAAAACGGGAATGTATACGGGACCTGACGTCTTCCTCCTGGTGGAATCGCGTGAATTCTTAGTCGGAAAACCATGCGTGTAGACTGGCTCGGCGTGAGTCTTCGTATTTTCTGTCTGCTTTGACATCCGTTTCTCCGGAAGATCTTTGTATGGCTGTGCAATAGAACAGAGCCGATAGCAAATATAATCTATCCTGTTTATTTCGCAACCACCTGGGGTATGATGCGCCTATGTATGACGATAGGAAGATGAGGCAGTTCCGAACCGCCGTATGGTCCTACTATCGGACACATGGGAGGCATGATCTGCCATGGCGGCGCACCCGCAATCCATACAAAATCCTCGTCTCAGAGGTCATGCTTCAGCAGACGCAGATACCGCGCGTGCTGGTGAAGTACAAGGAATTCTTGAAGGAGTTTCCGACGGTGCGCTCACTTGCACAAGCACCACTTTCCGATGTGCTGCGCGTATGGAGCGGTATGGGGTACAACAGGCGAGCCAAATACCTGCGCGCGGCGGCGATCGAGATAGTGGAAAAGTATGGCGGTCGCGTCCCACGCACCGCAGTCGCTCTACGCTCGATAGCTGGTATCGGCCCGTATACGGCATCGGCCATACTCGTATTTGCCTTCAATCTCCCCGATACGATGATCGAGACCAACATCCGCGCGGCCTTTCTCCATCATTTTGTCTCTGAAGCGAAAGAGTGTGCAGGCCTGGCTTGCACATCAATGTGCAAGCCAGGCCTGCACACTCTTAAACCGGTGCATGACCGTGATATTCTGCCTCTTATTACGGAGGCGGCTGAGGGGCAGGATCCGCGGGAATGGCATTGGGCGCTCATGGACTATGGGAGCCATATCAAAAAGCTCCACGGCAATCCCGCACGCAAAAGCGCGCATTATGCCAAGCAATCAAAATTTGAAGGATCACTGCGCCAGGTCCGTGGGGCTATCCTGCGCGCCAAAGCGCAGGGGACTCCCACTCGTGAAGTCCGTCTTCGCTACCCGGAAAAATACGCGCAAGCGTTTGCGTCTCTTAGGCGTGACGGTCTCATAACCTAAATTACACCACATAAAGAAATAAGGAGGCTTCGCCTCCTTATTAGAAATACTCAGTTACCGAGGATGCTCATGACGGAATCATGGTAAACCCCATATTCGTCTGGGTAGTCTACGAAAAAACCTCGTGCATTGGTCCAGCGAATGATAGTCACTTGAGAAGTCTGCTTGAAGTCGGGGTAAAATCGTTTCATTTGTGTGCACATGTCTTTGATAGACGTAAAACCGTCGGACTCGTATTCATCCGGGGTTACTTCGTGTGCGAGACAATGTCGGACGCTCGTAATGTCGACCATGACTGCCCAGGGGACCTTCTCACAACAGAGCATTGTGAGGCCAGGCTTGTAATCGCGGTGACCTTCACGGATCGTGATTTCCTTGTGCCCCGAGTGCACCATTTCGCGCATTCTCTGCTCGGGCGCAATCAGAAGAGCTTGCAACGCATGCTTCATCGACTTTCTCCAGTTCAGTGAACCAGGTTTGAGTTTAATGCTTGGACGGTGGTGAGTCAATTTGATCAAACATGATTTGATCAAACATGATGTTCTAAGGTTAAGCCTTAGAACATCAACTCCATGGCAATCCCGCGCGCAAGAGTGCTCACTACACCAAACAATCCAAGTTCGATGGTTCGCTCCGCCAGGTCCGTGGGGCTATCCTGCGCGAACTCCACAAAGGTGGTCCGTTCTTTGTAAAGAGTCTGACTTTTGACAAAAGTAGGATTGACCAGGCGCTTGTAGGGCTTGAGCGTGATGGGATGATCTGCAAAGAAAAGGGGAAATGGAGGATTGTATAAAAAGAAAAAAGCGGCGCGTATACTCGCGCCGCTTCCACGGCATTAAGTCTCATAGAGTTGGGCTATCTCGTGTAACCCCGCGCCCTCAACTTCGGACAGTGTCCGAAATGCGCTAGCTTTCTCCGCTTCCTGACCTGGGACTACTCGGATTGTTGCACGCGGCATTAATTCTTTAATTTCGTGCATCCAAATATCGAGTTCGCCGCCGAGTTCCTGGGCGAGCTTCGCGGCTCGTTCGCGAGAGACTCCGTGTTTGAATGTCACGAAAATCTCGCCTGGACGAAAGGGTGTTGTGCCAATGGACATCGGTTTTTTCCTTTCAAAAGACACAGTTCCGTACAGATATCTGTGCGGGACTGTATCATCAGGCGACGGTACTTGTCAATCGTTAGATACTCACAATCACCGGGATGACGACCCCGCAAACCAAGCAAAGCTTGGCGCGGGGCAGGTCGGACACTTAAATACTGACAATGACAGGTATCACAATCGGGCGCTTGAGGGTGCGCTGGAGGAGGAATTTGGAGACCGAATCGGCGAGGTCTTCGCGGGCTTCGTCGAGGTCCGCGGAGCGCGGATTTTTCATCGAGGTTTCGACGCTCTTGCGCACGATGAGGCGCGTCTGATCCATGAGGTCTTTATTGTCGCGCAAGTACACGAAGCCGCGCGAGATGATGTCGGGGGATTTGTGCAGCTTGCCGGTACGGCGATCCACCGTGGCGACCACGACGCAGAATCCTTCCTGTCCGAGCGCTTTGCGGTCGCGCATGAGCACGTCCGAGAGTTCGCTGATCGTGTGTCCTTCGACGACGCGCAGCTCCGCTGGGGCTTTGACCGCGAGCTTGGCGATTTTCTCGCCGCCACGGATATCAATGATGGAGCTGTTGTCGGGTACGCAGATGTTTTCCTTCGGGACACCCAGCTCTTCGGCGATATCGGCATGCACGCGCAGCATATAGTGGTAGCCGTGGACGGGGACGAAGAATTTGGGATGGATCTGCTTGTGGATCCAGACGGCTTCTTCGCGGTTGCCGTGACCCGAGGCGTGCACGTCGGATGAGTGATAGGTGATGATGCGTGCGCCCTGGCGCGAGAGGTTGTCCTTGAGTCGCTGTACCGAGCGTTCGTTGCCTGGAATCACCGACGACGAGAGGATGATGGTGTCGGTCGGATTGATGCGGATGTACTTATGAGATTTGTTGCCGATACGCATGAGCGAGGCAAATTCGTCGCCTTGGGCGCCGGTCGCGAGGATGATCAACTTTTCCGGCGGATACTGGTCGACGTTTTCGACCGCGACGAGCGTGTCGTCTTTGTGTTTGAGCATGCCGATCTCACGGACGATTTCGAGGTTTGCCTTCATGGAGCGGCCGTCGACGACGATTTTTTTACCCACTTTTTCCGCGATGCGGACGATGTGCATGAGACGCTCCAGATGTGAGGCAAACATGCCGATGATGAGGCGTCCGCGATTCATGTTGGTGATGATGTCCTCGAGTGTCGCATGGACGTTGTGCTCGGGGATCGAGAATCCGGGTCGTTCGATGTTGGTGGAATCCATGAGGAGTGCGAGCACCTTGCGGTCTTTAAAGACGCTAAATTCTCGCAGTTCGATCTCGCTCGGATTGCCCTCGCCGTCATGGTCGAGCTTGATGTCGCCGGTGAAGACGACGTCGCCCCACGGGGTCTCGATGATGATACCCATTGAATCCGGGACGGTGTGCGTGACGCCAAAGAAGCGCACGGTCGTGTTGCCGAGCCTTATGCTCTCGTCTTTTTCGACTTCGCGCAGCACGGTCGGCGGCAGGTGTGCAAATTCGACTTGGCGGCGCTTGATCATCATGGCGGTCAGTTTGCGTGTGTAGATGGTCGGGTTGCCGATACGATCGATGATGTAGGGGATGCCGCCGATGTGGTCGAGGTGGCCGTGCGAGATGAGGAGGCCGCGGATCTTGTGGCGGCGCTCTTCCAGGTAGCCGGTGTTGGGCAGGATGTAGTCGATGCCGGGTGTGTCGCCTTCGCCAAATCCGAATCCGCAGTCGAGGATGAAGATGTCTTCGCCGATCTCGATCGCGGTCATGTTGCGACCGATCTCTTCGACGCCGCCAAGCGGAATGATGCGCACGACGTCTGCTTCAGGGGCAGGTATCGGGGCACCCGCTGGGCGTTTGCGCATATCGCTCGGGGTCTGATGTTCGAGGCGGGTCTTGCCGCGGCGCGGCGGATGATTGGAGCGCGCACTCCCAAAACGCTGTCGTGGGCGGCCGCCATTGCGGGGGCCTCCTTGCTGTCGTGCGGGGCGTGGGGCGCCGGGGCGCTGCGTATTGCCCGCGCGACCGGTATGGGGCCGCTGAGAAGGGCCCTGTCCGCTCCTTTGGGGGCGGTGTGGTGCTGATGGTTCCATAGTAATACTGATATCTACGGTCTCCGGTGTCCGGAGACGTTGCTAATGATTTACCTAATAATGTGATTGCCTATTGTTGTTGGGCTTCTTGCTTCGCAAAGATGCTCCACACGCGTTCGGTCTGCGTATACCATTGATATACGTTGAGGAAGCGTTCTGACGGAAGCGTGATCGAGCCGATCTCGATACCGTGCAGTGATGAGGGTAGTATATATATAAATGCGGGAGAATACAAGAAGACCGCAGGAGCGTCCTTTTTGATGATTTCAGCGAATTGTGCATACAGAGATTCGCGGGTTTTCATATCGCTGGTCGCGCGCGCCTTCGAGAGGAGGCTACTTGCCTGGGAATTGGCATACATGGAGAAGTTGAGGCCGGGATCATTGCGCTGACTCGAGTCCCAAAAGGCGAACAGGTCTCCGCCGCGCCCGACTACTTCGCCAAAGAGGATCGCGTCGTAATTGCGCGGTCGCAGAATCGTCGTATTGAAGTCGGAGATAGGATATATACGCACCTCGACACTGATCCCCGCTGCACGCCATTGGGTAGCCACCGTTTCTGCGGTCGCGACGAGCTCTGGCTCGTCAGCCGTTGTGAGGACGAGTGAAAGTTTCAAGCTTCCTTTCTCCCAAACGCCGGTTGTATCGTTGAATTTCCACCCACCTGCAGTGAGTATTTCGCGCGCCTTTGCCACATGTGCCGCCGCTTCGGTGATTGAAGTGGTGGCGGTCGGTGTCCATACATGAGGCACAGCGGGGGAGTCGGTACCAAACATACCCTGTGGAATAGGTCCGTCGATCACGGCTCCGTACCCATGCAGTACGGAATCAACGATTGCTTGTTTGTCGACAGCTGCATCGAGTGCGCGGCGGGCGGCGAGATCTGCGAGTGCGGGATTATGATTCTGATTGAAAAAGACGCCGAAGATGCGCGGAAGTATGGCCTTGAGGACTGCGGTATCGGCTCGTGAAGCGAGTCGGCTCACATCCGCAGGATTCACTCCGGCGATAGCGTCGATATCTCCCGCTTTGAAGGCTTCAGTCAGGGCTTCAGTATTGGGATAAAACGCGAGCGTGAGAGTGCGCAGATGTGCCATACCGAGTGTGAAATGACGGAAAGGCCTGAGTTCATACCGTGTGACAGAGCCCGTACTGTCAGTATCGGCGCGTACGACCATGTATGGTCCGCTGCCGATGGGGTGTGTATTGAGCGTATTGTAGGGGAAATCCTGATCGGAAATATTTTTCCAGAGATGTTGGGGGAGTATGCCCATAGCAGTGTCTTCGATGAATGGCGCATACGCGCGCGGAAGGGTGAAGATCACGGTGTGTGCATCGGGGGTTGCCACACTGACGCCGACCCAGTTGGCTTGGCGCGGGCTCTTGAGGGCGGCGTTTTGTGCAGCTTTGACGGTAAATGCGACATCTGCCGAAGTGACTGGCGTGCCGTCATGGAATGTGGCGTCTGGGCGGATTTTAAATGTGTAGATCGTACCGTTTGCGGAAATAGTGTGACTCTCAGCCAGGTCGGGGACGAGCGAGCCGTCGGGTAGTGCACGCATGAGTCCGGAGTAGACGAGCTGTGCCATGTCCTTGTCGGCACTGGAGACAGCGAGGATCGGATTGACGAAACGTGCGGGTCCGACCTCGCCTTCGGTAAATGTGCCATATTGCTCGGGTACCGAGACGAGAAAGGCATCGTTGAGCTGTACGAGTAGGAAAAATGCACTGATTGCGAGAAATATGGAGCATATATAGAGTGCGAGTCTTTCGCTGGGTGAAAAATGTCGCATCAGATCGCTCAGGTATTCGAATCGGCGCCACGAGATGTGGCTCGATGCATGGCGATCAGTGCTGTCCTGCGGAGATATTTCAATGGAATGGGATTCTTCCATACTATACGGTATGTACGACACGCGCATACTGCGCGGCGTTTTTAGTAGCTAATGATGATGTTTGCGAGAGCCGAGAGTGCAAAGAGCACTCCCAAGACAATCGTGGCATTGAAGAGGGTTTTCTCCAAGCCGCGACGGGTATGAAAACCCGACGAAAAATTGTCAGCCCCAAAGGCCCCGCCCAGGGAAGCCCCCGTACGCTGCAAGAGCACGGTGACAATCAGTAGCGCAGACAAGACGATCTGTGCATATGGCAGTATGTGGGCGAGATAGGCCATGTGGGGAAATGGTAGCACAAAAACGGAAAAGCGCAATCTTCTTCTTGTATGAAAAGCGGCGATTCTTCCTCGAAGGAAAAATCGCCGCCCAACCTGCTCTTAGCAGAACGTGAGGGTGCAAGCCGGGTACGTCACGGCCGCATGCTCCGGCACTATCCGCTCTGGACTGACAAGCACGCTTGTTGGTGCCTGATTTGCATGCCCTAGAAGGAGGCCTATAGACAAGCCCAGGCCAAATACGAGCGCGCAGAGCGCAGCGGTCGCCGTATGGCGTCGCTCCGACACGCGCGTCTGGCGCGCCTCTTCTTCCTGGCCTAGGTCAAAATTGTCGTGCATTTTTTTCTCCTCACATTGCATCTAAGACCATTGTACACCTTATATCACTAGATGTCAAGTATTCCCGGAAAGGGATTGTCTGCGTGTGGCAGCCGTGGCATAGGTATGCATCATGATTCCATGACACGATAGTCAGAACTGTCAATTTTCCCTCAAAATCGGGTGATTTTCCCCCATTTTGCATTCGAGGACAAAAACGGGCTTTCGTCACGTCTCGACAGGCTTGCGCCCCCCGGTATAGGCTTTCCTCACGTCGCGTTCATCCGCAACACACCTCTCCCACCCGTATGCCCTTTTCTATTCATGCTGCACGTATACCCTTTTCTGTCGCTGCCTTTGCGATGCTTGTGGTATTGATGATGCCGGATGCGACCTTGGCAGCAGTCAACACTTCTGCGACTCGTGACTACAATGCGGGTATCGAAGAGCTTGTGCGCGAATCCTTCAAAGACATCCCTGTCATGATCGAAATCGCGCGTTGTGAATCGGAGTTTATACAATTTCATAAAAACGGCCGTGCGCTCCATGGCGGCACCGGCACTATGATCGGCCTTTTCCAGATCAGCGAGATATTGCATCGTAAGACGGCCGAGAAGTTTGACTGGGAGATCGATACACCAGAGGGCAACATGGCCTACGCGCGCTACCTCTACGAGAAAAACGGCACTGCACCGTGGCTCGCTTCGAAGCATTGTTGGAATACGCCGGTAAGCGCCGCACGCTACAAAGCGGCGACACAGGCCTGGAAAGAGCAGCAGGCGCTCGCGGCCACTGCTGCCATTTCGACGGCAGATGTGCTGGATACGCTCACGCTTGCCGATATTCATACCCAACTCACTGCGATACTTGAGAAAATCGTGACGCTCCAATCCAAGCAGACCGTAGCGATCAAGACGATATAAGCGGATAGCTCACACTGCTTGCAGGACGCTGCTCGTGTAGTATAGAATACGTTCACATTATCAACGCTTATCTAATCTTTTTGCTATGAAAAAAGATACGAAAACCAAAGGTGAGAAGATTACCATCCAACCGCTCGGCGACCGCGTCGTCGTACGTCCCGAAGACAGCGCTGATGAAAAATCCCCATCGGGCATCATCATCCCCGATACAGCGCGCAAGGAAAAGCCCGAGCGCGGCATCGTGGTCGCCATCGGTCCCGGCAAGCGCGGCGACGACAACGAGCTCATCCCCGTGTCCGTCAAGGTGGGTGACACGGTCATGTTTTCCAAATACGGATTCGACGAAGTGAAAATCGACGACAAGGATTATTATATTGTCGCAGAGTCCAATATCCTGGCAATCATTAAGTAGCCATTCGGTATCTTGGATTTCACTAATCACTATTCACTAACAACTAATCACTACCCATATGGCAAAACAAGTACTCTTTGAGCAGGAAGTCCGCGAGCGATTGAAGCGCGGCGTCGACGTCGTCGCCGGTGCCGTCCGGCTCACGCTCGGGCCCCGCGGACGCAATGTCGCACTCGATAAATCATGGGGATCGCCCACCATCACCAACGACGGCGTCTCCATCGCCAAGGAAATCACGCTTGCCGACAAGTTTGAAAACATGGGCGCCTCTATCATCAAAGAAGTCGCGACCAAGACCAACGACAAAGCGGGCGATGGCACGACGACCGCTGTGGTGCTCACGCAGGCAATCGTGCACGAAGGTCTCAAGCGCACTGCGCTCGGCGCCAATGCGATCATGGTGCGTCGCGGCATCGAAGCGGCAGCCAAAGACGCCGTAGCAGAGCTCAAGAAAATGGCAAAACCAATCAAGGGCAAGCAGGATATTCGCCAAGTCGCCACGATCTCCGCTGAGTCCGAAGAGCTGGGCAAGACGATCGCTGACATTGTCGAGAAAGTCGGCAAAGACGGCGTCGTCACGGTAGAAGAGTCACAGTCGCTGAGTATCGAGTCCGATTTTGTCGAAGGTATGGAATTCGACAAGGGCTACGTCTCTGCATACATGATCACCAATGCCGATCGCATGGAGGCGGAGGTCAAAGACGCACCGATCCTCATCACCGACAAGAAAATCTCGTCAGTCAAAGACATCCTCCCGCTTCTCGAGAAAATCGCCCAGGCAGGCAAGCGCGATCTCGTGATCATTGCCGACGATGTCGATGGCGAGGCACTCACCACTTTCATCGTCAACAAGCTCAAAGGTGTGTTCAACGTGCTTGCGGTCAAGGCTCCCGGATACGGCGATCGCAAGAAAGAAATGCTCGCTGATATCGCGACGACCGTCGGCGCACAGGTGATCTCCGAAGACCTCGGGCTCAAGCTCGAAAACGCCGATCTCTCGATGCTCGGCAAGGCCAATCGCGTCGTCGCGAGCAAAGATGCGACGACGATCGTCGGCGGTAAGGGTAAAAAGGCGGACATCGACGCGCGCGTGGCACAGATCAAAGCACAGCTCGAAAACACCGATTCCAAATTTGATCAGGAAAAGATGCGCGAGCGCATCGCCAAGCTCACCGGTGGGGTGGCGGTGATCCGTGTGGGTGCTGCGACCGAGACCGAGATGAAATACCTCAAAGACAAGATCGAAGATGCGGTCAACGCGACCAAGGCTGCCATCGCCGAAGGCATCGTCCCCGGTGGCGGTGCTTCACTCGCCAAGGTCGCTGCGGCGCTCACCAAGAAGATTGGGAGCAAAGAGCATGACGAATACACAATTGGCTATCGTATCCTTGCGACCGCGCTATCCGCGCCGCTTCTGCAGATCGCCCGGAATGCCGGCCGCGAAGATGGTATGGTCATCCTGCAAGATGTCATGAAAAAGGGTCCAAACTTTGGTTACGACGCGCTGGCTGATGAAGGTGCTGAGATCATCGACATGCTCGAAGCCGGTATCATCGACCCAGTCAAGGTCACGCGCAGCGGTGTAGAAAATGCCGCCTCTGCCGCGGCAGTCCTCCTCACGACCGATGCGGCCGTCGCTGAGATCCCCGAAGAGAAGAAAGCGATGCCGGATGGTGGCATGGGTGGGATGGGCATGGAGTAGGTGGGTAAGCACGAAAAAAGCGCCCTGTTTTGATGTCCTGCGGAACTCGCGTATTCTCGCTCAGACAGTCCTCGGACACAAAACAGGGCGCTTTTTTCGTGCTCGGGAGTGTATTGGTGACGCTAATAGAAAAAGATGAGGAAGATGTCATTGTATGGCATGATTGACTGCATGAGCGACAAAAGACTTCCCAAGAATACATCGGCGAATTTCTTGATCTTTACTGCAGAGACCGGTATGCCACAGGTCGAGGTTCGTGTCGAGGGTGAAATGGTCTGGTTGACGCAGCGGCTCATGGCCGAGCTGTTTGATGTTACTGTTCCAACGGTTAATGAACACCTAAAAAATATTTATAATTCAGGCGAATTAGCAGAAGAGGCAACTATTCGGAAATTCCTAATAGTTCAAAATGAGGGCGGTCGCGAGGTTTCCCGTGAAGTTGAGCATTACAATCTCGACGCCGTCATAGCAGTGGGGTACCGAGTGAACTCCAAACGGGCCACACACTTCCGCATCTGGGCGACCCAGGTTCTCCGAGATTTCATCATTAAAGGATTTGTACTTGATGACGAACGTTTGAAACAAGGGAAAAAGACATTCGACGTAGACTACTTCCGCGAGCTTCTCGAACGTGTCCGCTCGATCCGCGCGAACGAGCGTCGCATCTACCAACAGATCACCGATATCTTTGCCGAATGCAGTATCGACTATGACCCGGAAGCACATATCACAAAAGAATTTTATGCGATGGTGCAAAACAAATTCCATTTCGCTATCACCGGCAAGACTGCGCCGGAAATCATCCACGATGGGGTTGATGCGACGCGTCCGCATATGGGACTCTCCACATGGAAGAAGTCACCGAGTGGCCGCATCTTGCAGTCCGACGTCACGGTCGCAAAGAATTATTTGAAAGAGGATGAAATCCGTCAGCTTGAGCGCACTGTATCGGGATTCTTCGACTATATCGAGGCGCAGATAGAGCGTAATAATGCATTTACGATGGACGCCTTCGCAACAAGCGTCGACAAGTTCCTTTCGTTCAACGACTATCAGATTCTCGATGGCAAGGGGCGTATTTCAAAAGCTGAGGCCGATGCCAAAGCACTTTCCGAATACAAGGCATTCAACAAGCACCAGAAGATCGAATCGGATTTTGATCGCGAGGTGATCAGGCGTCTGAAGGAGGTCAAAGATGACGGTAAAGAATGGTAAGGGCTCGTCCACACATAACGTACCCGTTATGGGTGGACTACACGTATGGTCCCGTTCATTTGGTGTTGAAGTCAGTTTATGTATGAACGGGCCCTAAACGCAAACACAAGTAATGGGATGTGGGAGGTGACGCCTCACGATGTTCTAAGGCTTAACCTTAGAACATCAGGCGATGTGCCATTTCCCCTTTCGCTTAACGATGAGGCCGTCGCGCAGTAGGTCAGCAAGCGCGCTTTCAATTCTTTCTTTTTCAAAAGGAAGACCCTTCAGCAAGGTCGGACCTTGCTGAAGCGCGCGCAGAATAGCCCCGCGGACCTGGCGCAGTGATCCTTCAAACTTTGACTGCTTCACATGATGTGCGCTTTTGCGCGATGGATTGCCGTGGAGCTTTTTGATATGGCTCCCATAGTCCATGAGCGCCCAATGCCATTCCCGCGGATCCTGCCCCTC
>VGJQ01000016.1 GCA_016867375.1 Candidatus Kaiserbacteria bacterium
TGAACCGCGCAATGGCATCGGCTTCACGCGCTGATCGGACAAATCTGCGAGTGTGGCCTCCATAAAACGGACCTGGTCTTCGCTCAATCCATATTCGGCCGACCGCTCACGAAGCATAAATTTGCAGTGTGCGCAGCCATATTGGCCGTCCGGCGTATGATCGTCGGTGTGATAGGAGAAAGACTCTTTTCCGCCAATCGTTTCAAACACCGCATCACGCACCTGCTCGTCAGTAATCGCTACCCCTTGTCCACGCAAACGCTCGGCAGCCGCAAGCGCAACGCCGAGCAAACCAGCATCGCCTCCTGCCATAGCATACACACCTGAACCTTCACCTGCCTCAGTGCGACCGTCCACGCAACGCCCACGCATGTCGGCAGGCGTCGCCTCGCGTACAGCCTTTTTCGCGAACGATTCGGCTTCTGATAAGGTCAATGACGGCAACGTTTCCATAGGTGTACGGTGTGAAATTGCGTTTATCTTCTCTAAAGACATACCGCCCATTATAGCAATAGTTCAAGAAATTCTTCTGTCGAAATCTTTGCCTGGCGTAGGATGCTGACGAGATTCATGCGAGGCACATCACCTCCATGCACAGCGACCGTTGCATAGCGACTCTGGTCATATGCATGCACAAGACGCACATGACTGCCCCGCTGGCGGACAATCTTAAATCCTGCTTTTTGGAGCGCCCGTATGATATCGTGCGCAGGCAGTGACGGTAATTTGCTCATGCACGCTGAAGTTGCAAGATACTTTCCGGTTTTAGCTTCTTCCCGACGACATGCATCATGCTGTCCACCACAATATTCCCCTCATCAAGAACCGATTCCACGAGTAGTTCAATGAGTTCTTTCGCCATTTTCTTGGCTTCTGCAAGAGTCCTCCCGAATGTCGCAGTCTTGTCGAATCCGACTGTCTCGACAAGAAATACCTTGTCGCGTTTATCGTACCAAATAGAAACCTGAAAGACGCCATATTTTGTCTTAATGTGGTATTTCTTTTTCATAAGGGCATTATACGTTTATTTCGTGAAGAAACAATGGCTAGTCAGGCTAATCAAACTCCCCTCATCAACAAAAGCCTCAATCTTTCGTATACGGGGAATGATTTGTAGCATTACACCACACACAAAAAAATCGGGAGTGTTGCTCCCGATTCGAAAGAACCAACAGACCAGCTCGTTTACGATTTCGAAGCCGTACTGGTATCCACGAGTTTGATCTCGGTGAGATTTTTTGCTCTCCAGGCCGCTTTCTCAAGCGCCTGCAGTTTTACAATCTCAACGCGATCTGCTTCCCTGTCATATGAAGCGATACACTTACCCTTTCTGACCTCCTCGACGGCCCACTCGAACAATGTCATCGCGTTGTCGAACAAATCCTTTCTCGTTCTCAATTCACAGAACGATATCAATTGATTGAACCGCTTGACCTGTTCTGGTAGTATGTCGAACTGTACACGCCGTAGGTCTTTATCCTCTTTATCATCGGCCATTGACGTAGTCCTCTCGCCTAGTGATGATTAGTCGTCATTTAATCAGAAGGGATTGTATCTGTCAATAGCTCCGCAAATGCTTCGCTCGTTCGTGGAAACGGATACGCTCGAGGGCTTTGGCTTCGATTTGGCGGATGCGTTCGCGTGTGACACCGAATTCGCGGCCTACCTCTTCGAGCGTGTAGCAGACGCCATCGTCGGTGAGGCCATTGCGCATCTCGAGGATTTTGCGCTCTTTCGGCGAGAGCTCGTCGAGAATCTCCGTCATCTGCTCACCGAGGATGCGACGCGACGCATCTTGGTCTGGCGAAGCGATTGAATCATCGGCAATGAAGCTGCCTAGGGTCGAGCGCTCATCATCGTCTTCGCCGACCGGGGATTCGAGCGAGACAGTATCTTGATTGATCTTCTGGATGGTGTAGATTTTGTCGATTTCGATCCCCATTTCCATAGCGATTTCTTCAGGGAGCGGATCGCGCCCGAGATGCTGGCTGAGCTCGCGGACTTTCTGTTTGTACTTGGCGATCGTCTCTACCATGTGCACGGGGATGCGGATGGTGCGCGACTGATCGGCCAAGGCACGCGTAATCGCCTGACGAATCCACCATGTGGCGTAGGTCGAGAATTTGTAGCCCTTGGTGTAGTCAAATTTGTCGACGGCCTTGAAAAGGCCGAGATTGCCTTCCTGGATCAGGTCGAGAAGTGTCAGATCCGGGCTGCGATTGACGTATTTCTTGGCGATTGATACGACGAGACGGAGGTTGGAACGAGCGAGGATCGAGCGCGCTTCATCGTCGCCAGCGATGATGCGCTTGGCGAGGTCTTTCTCCTGCTCGCCATTGAGGAGCGGATATTGACCGATCTCACGCAGATACATCTGTACACTGTCAAATCCAGCATCCGCGCGGCGATGCTGCAGCTTCTTGCGCTCGAGGATTTCGTCGATCTTGACGTCTTCGAGCATGCCGCCACCTTCGAGCACGTCGATACCGGCCGTGTGGAACGAGTCGTACATCTCTTCGAGCAATGCGACGTTTTCTTCGATCGTCGGGAATTCGCGCAAGATTTCATCATAGGTGATGTAGCCGCGTTCGCGTCCGAGACGTGTGAGGGCATCTACCTTGGCCTGCTGCTTGCCCGCAAGAGATCCGACTTTTGCCGACGAGGCCTTCTTTGCGATCATGGAGTGCAGCGGTCGCGGACCACTCTTTCCGGCAGGTGCAACGGGCGCAGACTTGCGGACGGCGGCGCGCGTAGGCGCAGCAGCCTTCCGACGCGCGACCGGCTTTGAAGCGCGACCCGATCGTGCGGAGCTGCGGGCAGCTATGCGCTTTGCCGGTTTGGCTTTCTTTGTCTTTTTCGCCTTTGACACTTTCATGACCTTTTTCTGCTTTTTAGGAGTTGATTTTGCCATACTAAATTATGAGAAAAGATATCCGACGAAACCTTCTTAGGCTTTAATAAAGATACCCCAAAATATCGCACAGAAAACCCTCTCCCCCTGTCTTTTGGGAGAAAGATTTTACGCCGTCTTACTGTATGAGCCGTACATCAAAGTTGACAAAATAGGGCGCCAAAGTATGGCAAAGCCTCTATATAAGGGCTCGTAAGACCTATGCGAGGCAATCTACACTAAATGTGCGATTTTGCAAGCTGCGTTGTCAACACCCTGATCTGCGCCGCCAAACGCTCTTCCTCAGCAGTATCTCCCATCTCAGCGGCCCGATCTTGCAAGATGCTGACGCGCTTGATCTCCGCAGCGAGGCGCTCCTGCAAGATGAGGCGCACGAGCATAGCGGCTTCGGCTGCAAGCCCGAGGCTTTTGCCATGCTTGTGCTCCGCATCGAATCGCATCGCTTCTTTCGCCTTTTCATCAAGCGCCTCGAGCATAGCGAATGTATCGCTCCCAAGAATCTCCGCGAGCTCCCGGCGAAACGTCGCACTATCGATTGCTGGGGTCGGAAGCGATTCTTGCCACAGGAGGAGCGCAAATGCTTGAAGTGCTCGATCTGTATCTTGTTTGTGATGGACTGCTGGTACGGGCTCTGCAGCAGCTCGATCGTGCGGAGCAACGGGAATCTTTGCTGCCGCCGAGACGACCGACGTCTCCGACACACCCAGACGCGCAGCTATCTCACGTGTGTATTGCTCCCGTGCGATTGGGCTTTGCACATCGGCCAAGAAAGGCAGGACGACCTGCTCGACCAGTCGGCGGAATTTGTCCTGCTGTGCCCTCCCGGAGCCTTGTGCGGAGGAGGGCTGTGCCATCCCGGAGCCTTGTGCGGAGGAGGGCTGGGACGCATGTTCGTGGAGCACGTCGAGCAGAAAGGTGATGATGTCCTTAGCCTCACGGATGGTAGCGCGCCATACATCGGCCCCCTGCGCCTTGATGAGGTCTGCTGGGTCTTTGCCCTCGGCAATACGCGCCACTTTTACATTGAGCCCAAGGGCGAGTGCCTCGCGTGCGGCGCGCCCCGCCGCTTTGATACCGGCCTGATCTGCGTCGAGTGCGAGCACGAGATTGTCTGTCATACGCTTGATGATCCGCGCATGATCGGCGGTAAATGCCGTGCCAGAGACGGCAACCGTATTATTCCATCCGGCCTGATGCGACATGATGAGATCCATCTGTCCCTCCACCAAGACGGCACAGTCGACTTTACGCATGGCGATTTTCGCTCTATCAAATCCGTATAATATCCGCGACTTGTGAAAGAGTGGGGTCTCGGGACTATTGAGATACTTGGGAGCCTCCGGAGAAGCGTCTGATCCGAAGATGCGTCCCGAAAACGCGACCACGCGCCCCGTAGTATCGTTGATCGGAAACATGATGCGGTTGCGGAATTTGTCGGTGAGGCTGCCGCGATCATTTTTTTTGGCAAGTCCCGCTTCCACTATTTCTGCCTCAGTGAATTTCTTTGCTTTGAGATGATCGGAGAGCTCGGACCATTGTGCACCGGCATATCCGAGCCGAAATGAACGGATCGTCGTATCTTCGAGTCCGCGATTTTTCAGATATGCGAGCGCTTCGTCGGTGAGCTTGGAAACATAGTAGATTGTCGCTGCTTCCATCACCTCAAAGAGTCGGTCTTTAATATCTTTGCCACCGATTTCCCTGCCCCGAGCGAAGTCGAGAGGGACACCCGCCCGATCGGCGAGCATTTTGAGTGCGCCCTTGAAATCGACCCCTTCGATCGCTTGCACAAATGAGAAGATATCACCGCCCACATTGCACCCAAAACAGTGGTACGTGCCACGCTCAGGAGAGACGAAAAACGAGGGCGATTTCTCGGCATGAAATGGGCATCGCGCACGCAATGCACCGCCCGCGCGATCGAGCTTCACATACCCCGAAACCACATCGACAATGGATAGACGATCTTTGACCTGCTGGACAGTGTTTGCATTCGTTGTCATGGTGTGTATAATTGAAATGTATCCATACGAAAAAGGGACCGAACGGCTTACCTTGGCGAAATGCCTCTGGGATGCCTAAGGGACCTTTTTCATTTTACGGCGATATTCTATTTTCTCCCGCACATCTGTTGATTCAAGATAATCAAAATATCCGCCTCCAAGATCGTTGTATAAAGAGGAAGCGAACTTTTTATTTGGGAAAAGCATCTTTCCAAATCTCTCTTTCTTTACTAAATAGTTGACTACTTTTTTGTAGTCCCCATCTCCCGAGATGATGAACACCTTATCACAAGGTTCGTTATCGGCGATCTTTTTCATTATGCCGAATACTATATCACTATCCACATTTCCCTTTTTATCGCCCTTGAGCGCCGAAGAATGCTCTTTGAATGAGAGTATAAAACCTGCTTTTTGTAAATTGTAGTACAGATCTTGCTCACTTTCGGAGACAAATCCCATGAAATAATGTGCTTCCTTCACGTGGTATTTATTGGACAAGTATATCCGGAATTTCTTATGGTCGATATTCCATCCGCAAGCCCGTACCCCTAAATGCAGATTTTGGCCGTCTATAAAAGCTATATTGTATTCTTGGGGGGATTTTAAATACTTGCCTAACATATGAATAGAATACTACTCGACAACGACAAAAATGAAAGCCCGGCGATTGCTCGTCGGGCTATTGATCCTCGTCAGAACGGGAACAGATCTTCTGACGGTTTCGTCACTGAATGCTCGAACTCGCATACGCACTTCGCGGTGGGCTTTACTATGGAGTAGATTGCCCATGCAAGACCGCCGAGAATGGCGAGAATCGCCAAGCCCTTGATCACGGTTTCTCGAGACATCTTGCTCCCCTATGAGACTGGTCGGTGGAGGTGTTACCTCCACCGATGTGTCAGTCGAATTAGAATCGTGGGACCTGGCGCGTTTCCGATCTGGAAGACTCAGTTGTCTCGACCTTACCGCATTTGACGCACGTGCGCGTCCAACAGGGTGTCTCAGTGGCAGACACATACATTGGAAGACGACGATCGATACCGCCAACACCAGGAGGATCTCCTTCAACTAAGTATCCCCCAGTTCGGATCGGAGTGGACCTCACTTGGTCCCAGACGTGTGTGCATGTGTCGAACAACCTGCGTAGTTCGCTCTGTCTTGATGAGAGCCTCGCATTGAGACGCTTGATCTCTGACTCAGTCTGAGTAATGTCATCTTCGAGCGATTGTGCTCGGCTTTTGATGCTTGCGATGTCAACCATAACCCTTCCTCCATTCAGTTGCCTCTACTGGACACTAGTATACCATATTCAATAAAAAACGCAACAGCCGCCCTTGCGGGCGGCTGTTGAGGGGGGTAATAAATGATACTTTCGAGATTACGGCATCATCTGCGGAGCTTCGTCACTCTCAGGCTCAGGAACCGGGGCCATGGCGGCAAACTGCGCCTCCATATCAGCGATGATGTCATGCTTCTTGGAGCCCGCAAAGCCGGTACCAGCCGGAATGAGGCGGCCGATGATGACGTTCTCCTTGAGACCGACGAGGCGGTCGACGGCACCGCCGACTGCCGCTTCGGCGAGTTTGCGCGGTGTGTTTTGGAAGGAGATCGCCGAAAGGAAGGATGCGCGCGTGAGCGAGACTTCGGTGATGCCGAGCAAGAGCTGCTTCCCCTTAGCTGGCTCGCCGCCGGCTTCCTTCACCTCCTTGTTGATGCGATCAAATTCGAAATCGGCAATGATTTCTCCGACGGAGATGCCGGTATCACCCGAGTATGCGATCGAGACGCGGCTAAACATCTGCTTGACGATGATCTCGAGATGCTTGCGCGCCGTACCGACACCCTGCAGCTCGTAGATGCGTGTGATCTCATTGATGATGTACTCTTGGGTCTTTTCTTTGCCTGCGAGGTGGAAGTATTCTTCGAGCTCTGCAGAACCATCAGTGAGGAAGTCTCCCTTCTCCACTGCGTCACCTACTTTGACGAGGATGGTGCGGAGCGGTCCGACGCGATATTCGGCCTCCTTCTTGGCAGCCTTGGCCGTCTTGCCGGCAGAGCCGCTGTCCGGTGTGATGACGATGATCGTCTCGTTACCCTCCTTGACGAGGTCGGAGATCATACCAGAGACTCGTGCGATGACCGCAGGCGCCTTGGGCATACGCGTCTCGAAGACTTCTTCGACGCGTGGGAGGCCCGCGGTAATGTCGCCGCCTGCCATAGCGACGCCTCCGGTGTGGAAGGTGCGCATGGTGAGCTGGGTACCCGGCTCGCCGATCGCCTGCGCTGCGATGACGCCGACTGCTTCACCGACGTCTACGAGCTCGCCCGAAGCGAGGTCGACGCCGTAGCATTTCTGGCACACGCCGCGATAGACTTTGCATGTCATCGGAGAGCGGACATACGCTTCCTGTGCATCGCTCGCCTCGATCTGTGCAGCATCATCGGAATGGAGCAAGGTACCGCGCTTGAAGCTGCCGAGATCTTCGGCTAGCACGCGACCGCCGATGCGCTCAGCGAAGCTTCCGCCGATATTCTCCTTGCCTGGTCGCTTGATGAGGACACTGTCTTTGGTACCGCAGTCGTCTTCAAGAATGATGACGTCGTGTGCCACATCGAAGAGGCGGCGTGTGAGGTAGCCTGCGCGCGCCGTATTGAGTGCGGTATCAGCGAGACCCTTGCGAGCGCCGTGCGTCGAGATGAAGTATTCGATCGGCGTGAGACCTTCCTTGAGCGAGGATGTGATCGGGAATTCGATAACTTCGCCGCGCGGGTTGGTGATGAGACCCTTCATGCCGGCCATCTGATGCAGCTGGACGACGCTACCGCGCGCACCAGAGGTGATCATATCGTGGACCGGTCCCTGCGGCTCGAGTGACTCGACGACATGCTTACGCAATTCGCCGGAGAGCTTGCCCCAGATTTCGATTGTCGAACGGCGGCGCTCATCATCGGTCAAGAGGCCATTCTCGTAGCTCTCCTGCTCTTTGGCGACTGCCGCGCGACCCTTCTCGACCATTTCCTTCTTGATCTCAGGGACGACGACGTCGGAGATAGACCAGGTGATGCCAGCGTACGTCGCATATTTGAAGCCGAAGGACTTTATCTTGTCGAGGATTGCGGGAATACCATCGAGCTTGTAGTGCGTGACGAGATTGTTGACGAGGTTCGACATGCGCGACTTCGTGATGTCTTCGTTGATGTACGGGAAATCGCTCGGGAGGACGGAGTTGAAGAGGAGGCGTCCGACGGTGGTCTCAAAGACTGCCCCATCAAACGGCGCATACTTCGCGCTGTCGGTCGGGAGGACCTTGATCTTGGCGCGCAAATCGACGGCGCCGAAATCGTGCGCGGTGATCGCCGAGTTTGGCGTCGGGAATGCACTTCCCTCACCTTTGGCACCCGCGACCGATTTGGTCATCCAGTAGCAGCCCAGCACGATGTCGAGGAGTTTGGATGCGACCACCACATCGCCTGAGCCCGGTTTGAGGACGTTCTTATTGGCGGACATGATCTTGGCCGCTTCCATCTGAGCCGCTTCAGAGAGCGGGACGTGCACAGACATGGTGTCGCCGTCGAAGTCGGCATTGTAGGCCGGACATACGAGCGGATGCACTTGGATGGCATTGCCTTCGATGAGGACCGGGCGGAATGCCTGCATCGACTGACGGTGCAAGGTCGGTGCACGGTTGAGGAGCACGTACTTACCCTTGATAGCCTCTTCGAGAATCGGCCAGACTTCCGGAGCTTCGTCTTCGATGAGACGTCCAGCGCCTCGGATGTTGAATGCGTGTTCGCGTGCAAGGAGTCCCTGAATCACAAATGGGCGGAAGAGTTCGAGCACCATGTGCTTGGGGAGACCGCACTCGTCGAGCGCAAGATCCGGACCGACGACGATGACCGAGCGACCCGAGTAGTCTACGCGCTTACCGAGAAGGTTTTGGCGCAGATATCCGTGTTTGCCTTTGAGGTAATCAGCGAGCGATTTGAGCGCGCGGCGGCGACCTCCGAGGATACCGGAGACGCCCGCACCACGACGCATACTATTGTCGAGGAGTGCGTCAACTGCTTCCTGAAGGATGCGCTTTTCGTTTCTTAGAATGACTTCGGGGGCATGGATCGCGAGCAAGCGCTTGAGGCGGTTGTTGCGGTTGATGACGCGGCGGTAGAGATCGTTGAGGTCAGACGATGCGTGGCGACCGCCCTCAAGGGCGACCATCGGACGAAGCGCTGGCGGGACGACCGGAAGACGCGTCATAAACATCCACTCAGGACGCACATCGGCGCGCTTGAGTGCCTCGCAGAGTGCGAGGCGCTTGCGGATCTTGTCTTTATCGGCTGCGCCCGCCTTCTCGAAGAGTTCTTTGAGCTCGACGATAAGCGTGCTGAGGTCGATCTGCTTGAGAATATTGTGGAGCGCTTCGGCGCCGATAGACGCACGGAACATCGCGCCGTACTTCACTGCAAACTGGTGATACGCCGCTTCGTCCAGAACGACACCCGGCTTAATCGATTCGATCTCGCGCTTGGCTTTGGTGGCAAGGTCTTTGAGGCGCGTCTTTTCGTCATCGTTCTTAGAGGCCTTGGTCTTGATCATGAGCTCCTGTTCGAGGTCCTTCAAGAGGCGCGTACGCTCGTCTTCCTGGACAGATGTGACGATGTAGCCAGCGAAATAAACGACCTTCTCAACTTCCGCAGCGGAAAGGCCGAGGACGAGCGCGATACGCGACGGGATACCGCGGAGAAACCAAATGTGGGCGATCGGTGTCGCGAGGTCGATATGACCCATGCGCTCGCGGCGCACAATGGCACGCGTAATCTCGACACCACACTTCTCGCAGACGATGCCGCGGAAGCGGATACCGCGATACTTGCCGCAGTAGCACTCGTAGTCCTTCTCAGGTCCAAATACTCGCTCGTCGAAGAGACCGTTCTTTTCCGGACGCTGGGTGCGATAGTTGATGGTCTCCGGCTTGGTGATCTCGCCATACGACCATTCCGCCACACGATCGGGACTCGCGAGACGCATCGCGACTGCGTCGAAATCCTGCGGGAGCACGTCTTTTTTCTTTTGCATAGACATAGGATGATGATGTGATTATGGACTGATAATTATGCTTCGACTCCCTGATTCTGGAATTCGATGTCGATACCCAAACCGCGCAAGTGTCGTACGAGCACATTGAATGTCGCCGGCGTATTGGACTCTTCGATACGCTTGCCGGAGACGATGGCATCGAATGCGGCGGAGCGGCCGAGGATGTCGTCGGATTTGATGGTGAGGATTTCGCGCAAGCTGTATGCGGCGCCGTAGCCGAGGAATGCCCAGACTTCCATTTCTCCCACGCGCTGGCCGCCGTTTTGGGCTTTGCCGCCGAGTGGCTGCTGGGTCGTGAGGCTGTAGGGACCGATCGAGCGCATGTGGATCTTGTCTTCGACCATGTGGTGCAGCTTAAGCATATACATGACGCCGACAGATACCGGCTGAGCGAAGGGCTCGCCGGTGCGGCCATTGAAGAGAATGCGCTTGCCGGTCTCCGATACACCTGCTTTCTTGAGCTCGTCACTGATCTCTTCTTCGGTCGCACCCGCAAATGACGGGACGACTGCCTGGTAGCCGAGCATGTCTGCGGCAAGACCGAGATGGAGCTCGAGGATCTGGCCGAGGTTCATACGAGAGGGGACGCCCAACGGCGTGAGGATGATGTCCACCGGATTGCCGTCTTCATCAAACGGCATATCTTCTTCGGGAAGGATGCGCGAGATGACACCCTTGTTGCCGTGGCGGCCTGCGAGCTTGTCGCCGACCGAGACAGTGCGGAGCTGCGCGACTTCGATATGCACGCGCTTGATGACACCCGATTCGAGATTGTCGCCATTTTCGCGTGAGAAGACTTTGACGCCGATGATGCGGCCGCGTTTGCCTCCTTCCATGCGGAGACTCGTGTCCTTCACGTCTTTGGCCTTTTCGCCGAAGATCGCGTGCAAGAGGCGCTCTTCCGGAGTGAGCTGTGTCTCACCCTTCGGAGTCACCTTGCCGACGAGGATGTCGCCGGGGCGGACTTCCGCTCCGATACGTACGACGCCGTCTTCATCGAGATTGCGGAGTTTGAATTCGCTGACGTTTGGAATGTCGTGGGTCGTGACTTCGGGCCCAAGCTTGGTGTCGCGCACGACGCAGATAAATTCTTCCATATGGATCGAGGTGAAGCGTGCTTCTTTGGCAAGCTTCTCGGAGATGACGATCGCGTCTTCGAAGTTGGCGCCAAACCACGGGAGGAACGCCACACGAAGATTCTGGCCGATAGCCATCTGACCGCCGACTGACGTCGAGGTGTCTGCAAGGAGGTCGCCCTTCTTGACACTCTGACCGACCGAGACCGCCGGACGCTGATGAAAGGTCGTAAATCCGTTGGTGCGGGAGAAATTGACAAGTGCGTATTCTTTGTTCTTGCCGGCATCATTTTTGACGATGATCTTCTGGGAGTCCGCGTAGGTCACCTCGCCTGCTTCTGCAGCGAGAATGAGGCGACCGGAGTCGCGCGCTGCAATCGGCTCAACACCCGTCGCCACATACGGTGCTTCGGGCACCACGAGCGGGACCGCCTGCTTCTGCATGTTGGAACCCATGAGTGCACGGTTGGCGTCGTCGTTTTCAACGAACGGAATGAGTGACGTCGCCACAGAGAAGGGCTGATTGGCGGCGACTTCGATGTAATCGACATCTTTGGCGTGTACGACTGTCGGATTGCCATTCTTGCGTACTTCGACGAGCGCTTTGGTGATCTTGCCGTCGTCATTGCGGGGGATTGCGGCATGTGCGATCGCATATTGCTCTTCTTCGAGCGCGTTCATGTAGACGATTTTCTTGGTGACGACACCCTTCTCCACCTTGGCATACGGCGTCTCAATGATGCCGAATTCATTCGGGCGGGCATAGAGCGACATGTGGAGCACGAGACCGATGTTCTTTCCTTCCGGTGTGTGGATCGGACAGACGCGGCCATAGTGTGAGGAGTGGACGTCGCGCACTTCGAGACCTGCGCGTTCGCTCGTGAGACCGCCGCGACCGAGGGTACTAAGCGTGCGCAAATGCTCGATCTCATCGAGAGTGTTGTACTGCTGCATGAGCTGCGAGAGCTGGTCGGTCGTGAAGAATTCGCGGATCGCCGCCTGGAAGGGGCGCGGATTCACGAATGAGACGGGGGTCGAGATTTCCGGGTCGACCATCGCCATACGATCCTGAATATTGCGCTTCATACGCGAGAGGCCGACGCGCATACGCTGCTCGAGGAGCTCGCCAGCGAAGCGTACGCGGCGGAAGCCGAGGTGATCGATATCATCCAGGGCTGCGTTGGGATTCACGTTTTGGTCGGCGATGTGCGAGATGATGCGGATCACGTCTTCAAGCGTCAGGGTCGCATGCACGAGATGCTTTTCGTCGGTCGGAAGTCCGAAACGGCGATTGAAATGATAGCGGCCGACCTTGGAGAAATCGTAGCGATCGGCAGAGAGGATGCCATTGACATAGTCGCGTGCGGTGTCCGACGTGGCGATGTCGCCGTCGCGCAAGCGGCGGTAGATCTCGACATACGCCTCTTCCTTGGTCTTCCCATGATCGTGGGTGAGCGACATGGCTATGCACTGGCGCACAGCATCTGAGCCGCCCTTCTTTTCAGAAAACGCAGCCTTGATGTCTTCGTCGGTCGTAGCCCCAAGCACGCGCAAGAGCGCCGTCACCGGGAAGCGGCGCTTGCGATCGATTTTGACATAGATGCCGCCGTCCGGATCGGATTCGACTTCGATCCATACGCCGCGGGCAGGGATGATCTTGGCAGCGAAATAATTTTTGCCCTTGTAAGGAACGGGCTCGAAAAAGACACCGTAGCTGCGTGCAAGCTGCGGCACCACGATGCGCTCGACGCCGTTGATGATGAAGGTACCGTGCGCGGTCATCCATGGGAAGTCGGCGAGGAAGATCTCCTGCTCTTTCTCTTCGCCCGTCGTTTTGTTCTTGAGATGGGCGACCATCGAGAGCGGTGCTTCGTAGGTCTTGTTGGCGCGCTTGGCGTACTGCTCGTCCCAGCGCAAAGGACCGAAGGTAAACTTGACCAACTTCATCTCGAACTTCTTGCCCGAGTGGTCGGTGATCGGAGAAAACTCCTTGAAGACACGCTCAGCTCCCCCTTCGACGAAATCACGAAAAGACCCGATCTGGGCCTCGACGAGGTTGGGAAGCTTGACGAGCGGCTCATTGAAGCGGCCGAAGTACTTTTGCGGACGCCCAGCGTTCGTTTTTGCCATACTATATATATGAATAATTTAGGGGCTTAGAAAAACAGATGCGATTCGAGGAGCACAAACAAAATGGCCGGAGGTGTGCTTGTTGCACATTGACGGTCATTTTGTGCAGTGCGACGAAGAAGTGCGCTGTTTTTGTAAGTCCTGTCACTAATAAATAAAGGGCCCGGAAAACCTTTATCTACTCTGCAAAGCGGAGCAACTATTCCGTTATGCCTGCAAGCAAATATGGCGCGTAGTATACACCCAATAAAAAGCTTGTCAAACAAAAAATGGGGATAACGAGCTTGCGTTACCCCCATTCAGACCGCTTAGTCCCATCCCAGGGCAGTGTGGACCTTGGCGCGGATCCCTTTTTCGATCATAGGCCAGGCCATGGACATATTCCCCGAATCCACGTCGATAGTGATTTGTCCGCCAGAGACCTCTACCGTGCCAGAGACAGCGGGCAACATCGCAAGGCGAAAAGATCCCCTATTTCCTTCCCAGGTGATATCGACGCCATCCTGGATGCCGTCTTTCAACAGCGTGAGCGCGTTGTCAGGCGCGTCGGTGATTTGAATCTGATGGATCATCTGTTACCCCTTTGTTGCATAGGCCCTACCTGCAGGGCACCGAGAATAGATTACAGAGACAAGCACGGAAGTCAATCCACCAGAAATGGTACAGAAATGGTATACCATCTGATATCCCAAACGCGATATGCTATCTTGGCGCTATAGCGCATAGATAGCATATGCGTCTAGGTCCCGTTCATAAGGGCTCGTCCACAAATTAACGTACTCGTTATTTGTGGACTACACGTATACGTTCAACACATTCCACGAGGACATAGAGACTCTGGCTGACAATTTTCCCAATTGGGAAAATTGTCAGCCATATACGTCTACGGAGTGATGTGGGTGCAGAAGGATGCTCGGTGGATGGGGCTCAAGCCGTGTTCTCTGATGAGGCGGCGATGGAGCGCGGTGCCGTAGCCTTTGTGAATCTCCAGACCGTAGGCAGGAAACTGCTCTGCGATTTCCCGCATCAGGAGATCACGCTCTACCTTGGCGGCGATCGACGCGAGCGATATGGCGAGCTCGGTCTGGTCACCGCGGATGATAGTGGTTTGCTGCTTAAAGTGATCCGGCGCTTTCAGCCCGCCATCAAGACGCACGTCGCAGACATCTGGCGAAATGTGGATGCGATGGGCACCATTGCACGCAGTGCAATGGTGCCCATCGCATCCACCCACCACTTCCTCAAGCGCGCTCTCAAGCGCGCTACGGACTGCCGGCACGATCCCCTCACGATCGATCATGACTGCGTCGGAAAACGCGACGGCAAAATCCAGCGCACCCGACGCACGCAGACTACACATCTGCGTATAGAGTCGCTGACGCGCAAGCGGAGTCATCTTCTTGGAATCTTTCGCACCAGCCACGAGCTCTGCATCAAAATCCGCAGCAATCCGTACTGCGCCCACCGATACCGGCCCCGCCAAGGGTCCCCGCCCCGCCTCGTCGATACCGATAATATACATACTTGTCAAAAAGAAAGGCGACGCCTTTCTTTTTGGATTATCCAGCTCATGGGCTCTTCTGCGCTTTTTCAAGTGACTTAAGAAGTTTGGTATCAAATGATACGAGCGCCCAACCCTGTTTCAAGGCCACATCTTTTAACAAAACATCGACAAACGACAGCCTATCTGACTCATGAAGAAAAGTCTGCATATCTGTGCGCGCTATCACCATTGAACCGGTCACAAATCCCTTATCAAGAACATACTCTATAAACTTATTTGCGAGATCCTTTGACTGTTTCCGCTCCAAGATACTCGCCACCTCAAGAACCACGCCATACATGACGTGGATACGCGACTCTTCAATCTTTGACATTACCTCGACAGCCTTGGCATGCTGACTATCATCATCCAAGAACAACGCCACCCAGACCGAACTATCAACGAGGTAGTACATATATTTTTGCTACTTCCCTCCGTATAAAATTTCGTCAATTTTTCCGCTTATATTCCTCTTTTTTTTATTGCCGGTGGGAATAACATAGTCACGCCAATCGACTTTTTTCGCCAGCTTCACCGGTTTCACTATATAGGCACTGATACCCTTTTTCTTTTTATCAGCAATCTTGGTCATAACCGACATTATACACGATCGTTGATTATATTTACATGAAGCGTGTGTAAGGGCTCGTCCACATATAACGTACCCGTTATTGTGGCTACACGTATGGGCCCGTTCATTTTGTGTTGGACTTCGGGCACTAATCCTCCTTCAACACATTCCACGAGGACATAGAGACTCTGGCTGACAATTTTCCCAATTGGGAAAATTGTCAGCCATATACGTCTACGGAGTGATGCGGGTGCAGAATGATGCTCGGTGGATGGGGCTCAGACCGTGTTCTCTGATGAGGCGGCGATGGAGCGCGGTGCCGTAGCCTTTGTGTATTTCGAGGCTGTGGACGAGCCTTTAACGACCTGAAGTCGACGTGGCCACCCGCACGGTCGTCGTCGCGTAGACATTTTGACCATAGCCATAGCTCGTACAGGTCATACCATAGCTCGTCGTCTCGAAGACTGCGCCAATCGGGTAGCTGCCACTCGACTTGCCTCCCGTCAGATACTTGCCCGCCGCATCGAAGATGTAACAGTCATTGGTATTGGTGCTTGTCCATGAGAGCGTTGTCGACGCATTGCGTGCGACAGTCGCCGGTGATGCGGTGAATTGCAGTGTCGGCAGCGTCGTGTCCTTCTGCTGTGCGGCCGCTTGTTGCTGCTGTCGCTGCTGTTGCATCTGGCGCGCAAGCTGTGCAAGGAGTGCCTGCTGCTGCGCCCGTTGTCGCTGTTGCTCCTGCTGCTTGCGCATCTGACTCATCCGGAACGCCTGCATGAGCGACTGCGGACCATACCCATACCCATTACCATAGCCATGGTATCCGAATCCATCTGGATACCCTGGATACGAAGGTACACCTGGGTATGAAGGCCGCCCACCGGGAGTGACGCGCGGTATCCGAGTCGGCGCTCTGGGGGGTGGGACTGTCTTATCTGGTGCGGGCGGCTGTTCGGTAATCGTCTTCTGCGTGATCGTCGGGAATTGATTGAGAACTGCAAAGAATGGGGGGCGATCACTCGGTCCGAGTGTCGACGCCGCCGCAGGCTTGGCTCCCGCCGGCGATGCGCCGGCGCCCGCTCCCCCGCCTACCACAGCGCCCGTCCCGCCTGCTACTGCACCGGGGCCCGCTCCCCCCGCAATGGAGCCCTCTTCTATCCCCGCCAACATCAGGCCACCACCCACTACCACGCCACCTCCGACCACGGTCTCCACCGGATATTTTTTGGCAAGATCGGCAAGCGTACGCAGCGAGAGCGTCCCGCGCGTAAGCGGCACCGGCGCCGGCACGCCGCGCGGCCCTTCCAGAGCAGCCGGGAATCCCCCCTGTGGCGCCGGTGCTCGCGGACCTTCCAATGCGGCGGGGAATCCTTTTTGGATTTCTTGTGGCGACTCACTGTCATTCGCCGCACTTAGTATCTCATTGCCAGGTACCCTCACGCCCGTCGGCGGCTCCGGCGGCGGAGCATTGTCACCGGCGGTTTGTTGCCTCGCGACCGGCTGCGCGGTGACGTTTGGCCTACGATTGAGGAATGAGGAGACATACGAGAGAATCCCCGTCCTCCATGCCACCCATGTCCAGAAGGCGGTTTCTGCCGCATCCCAGAAAGTGATACCCGTGGACATCCATACTTCGTCCGGCTGTGTAGCCGCCTCTTCCTGGGGCTCTTGCGTCTGTGGTTCGACCCCACTCTCCTGCGTCTGCGTCTGTGCCGGAGTGCCCGTGATCTCGGGATGTTCACCAAAGCCGAGGCGACCAGCAAAGAAATTGGCGACATAGGCGATCGCATTAGTGGTGTTGAAATTGAAATCCGTAACGACTCTTTGAACTGCGGACCGGCTCGCTTGTACCACCTGCGGAGCACCTGCGACCTGTGTCCCGAGCCCCGCCTTTGCGGACGCCAATGTCAAACCTGTCCCTGATCGATCAATAATTTGATACGAGGCAATTGGACCCATCCCGCTCGTATTCTGCCCCGGAGCAGCAAACTTCTGATATTCAGCCGACAGGCCATGTTCCCAACTTCCCGCGGCAGTTGGATGCTGAGTACGCGATTTGAGATCGATGTGCATCATATCATTGGCGACATCTGAGAAGAATCCTCCCCAGCGACCCTCGTCGGTACGAGTGGGATACAGCGCGTCATGGAAAGCCTTCCAGTTTTTTGCAAATTCCCAATAGATCTGGAAATTCTGCGGCGATTGAATATTTTGGAGCGGTTGACCTTGGGGGTCGATGATTTGAAAGTCGATAGCGGAAGCTCTCATTTGCCCATCCACCACTTCTGTATGCAAGGGTCCATGCATAGAATCATAAATACTTGGATTTGCACGATACACACCATGCGGTGTGAGTATTACCGTATAACCGGGCGGTAATGTTGCTGATGCATATTGGGCAGGAATAAGGATACGCGGATGTGCCTGTGCCGGGATATTGCCCACAATACGAGACTTCACTGTCGGATTTATCTGCGGAGCTGGTTGACTTGGCTGATGTGGTGAGGGTACCCCTGCATATTCAGTGAATGATAGCTTTTCAGTCGGTACGACCACGACATGCTGTACCGCGCTCTGGGACTCGGTGATACGCGCGAGCTCTGCGTTGGCCACTTTTTGAGCTTGGGCGGTGAGAGCCTGACCACGCGACTCAAAATCGCGTATCTGCGGTTCGAGTGTGTCTTTGAAGGGAAGAAGATTCGCGTTAAGAAATCCAGGGTCAGCGACACCCGCGTCGATCCTGCGTGCGGTAGACTCTACTTCGGAAATCAGTCCATCGATTGACTGCTTGATACCGGTGGTATCTCCCGCAGCGACAGCCACTTTAGCTGCATCTTGCAGAGCCTTTTCACCTGCCCTCAAGGCCTGCGCAGCATACTTCAGCGCTTCGACGGGCTCAGCCGCTTTATTTCTGTCTGCGACCGCGCCAGCGTCTAGTGCTGCCTTCCCAGAAGCTTGCAATGCCGCAAGACTCTGCTGAAGTGTCTCCTTTCGTGGTTCGAGCGTAGGATCCGGCTTCGGCGTCGCATCTACGACAGCCGCATCGGGTTGTACGGGTCCGGTATATACAGTAGTGTCCTCTGTCGCCCAACCCGAATCTGGGCGGAGGAATGCATTGGCCATCTGCGCGTTGGCATTTGCCTGCGCGTATGCCATTGGATTATTAGCAGCGACACGAGTAGACGCAATGCCAGCTAACGGATACTTGTTCATGACTCCCATCATTGCCTGCATGAGTGGGGTACTCTGCGGCCTACCACTTTGAGTCGTCGGGAATTGCCCCGGCTGACCATATCCCAAGAGTATGGTCATATTATTTCTCACTACAGCCGGATATGTCGGCGATGCATTATATCGATGGAGGACTCGCTCCAAAGTACTCTGATCGTTGAGATCTCTGCCGCTATTATTGAGTGTAGCGTGCGCCGCAAAGACCCATGGGCCATTGATGCGCCAGTCAAAGCCTTGTATGGCATTCCAGAAGTCTCGGAAGTTGTGAATGTACCCGTTGGGTCCATCCATAAATCGCTGTCTAAATGCAGCATTATGCTCCAAAACATTCCACACCAAAGGCGCCGTGTCCCACGTGAGCTGTGCAAGACCGCCAGAATTTGCATTGTCTGTGCCCTGTGCGGTCGAGTTCTCGCCGACCGAAAAATTGGATGTCTCAAGAGCAAAAACACCCGTCATCGCGACCGTACAGGTGCCGACCGGATTGAAGCCAAACGCCGCGCACGCCATATCGGCCTCCTTGGCATACTCTAGAGCAGCAGCTTCGACAGAAATCCTCTCGACCTCGGCGATCGAAGGTCCCGCCCACGATTTACTCATTGAAAGCGCGTTAAGTATCTTTTGTCCAGCGGATCTATTTGCCTGCTGCGCAGCATATTCTGCATTCTGGAGCGCAAACTGTTCACGCACCGCATCAGCCATTAATTTTCCAAAGACAGTGTCCGGCACTGCCGCAGTCGACGCAGGAGCACCCACCTCCGCCGCAGGAGCTGATTGTGTGAATGATAACTGGCTCGGGTGAGTAATCGCATCCCATACTTTTTCGAGGAAAGTGCGATTGGGGTTTATCGGAGGTGCAGTTTGCGCTGGAACGGATATCGGTGGCGATGATGCGCCAGGCTGTGGGGTGGTGAATCCAGACGGTATCGAAGCCCCCTCCTGAATCGACTGACCAGAGAGTCCTGGTGTCTGGGGTATTGCGGGGGAAACCCCTTCTATGACGGATGTTGGAACAGGAGTTTGTGCCTTCATCAGCGCATTCTGCCGAGCGATCATGTCTTTCGCCTGATTGAGGAGCTTCTCTGATGAGGCCGAGAGCCTCGTCGCGACAGATCCGTTTTCAAGCGCAGACCTCAGAGCAGGAGTCATCTTGCCATTGGCACTTTCCGCTGCCATTATAATATTCTTACTTATGCCTTTCGCTTCGACAGAGAGAGTATCCGCAGCCGTATAGAGCATATTGGAGTCATTCGCGGAAAGCCCGTACAATGCGATATCTTTGACTTTGCCCGCAAGAAGATCGACCTTGGTGACACCATCCATACTCGTCTTCAATGCCTTACCAGCGTCCCCCGATGTAAACGCGGACTTCTCGGCACCTGCACTCACGGACACGTCGGCCTGATAGCGTCCCGCGGTTGCAAGAGCGGGAGCAAGCTCAAAGGGAAGCGCGGGGCCTTGACTACCGAGCGTATTCGGTTCGACCCACGGCAGCGGCGTCCCGAGCATGGCGAGACCTATCTCGACCGATCCTGTCGGGAGCAATCCTGCATATATGGTCTGTGCTCTTTCTGCGCTTGTCCCATGTGGGTCATTGTCATTCTTCAATTCATCGGCATTCGGTTTCGTGCCGACGAGAATCTTGCCGTAGTCGTCTCCACTCGTTACTGCCTCATAGAAGATGTTTTGGGGATCGCCCTGCGAGAGCAGTCCTGCTCCGCGCATCGATACACCGGCGAGATAGTCGGCCTGGAGCTCTTTCCGTTGGCCCAATTGCACGGTATCTCCCGGCAGGTAGAAATGATGGAAATTGGGGTCATAGCTCGTGCGAGAGAGGGCGGCTGTGTAAGCGCCTGTCAGGTTTGCCACATAGTGCCCCATCTCATGTGCGACACTTTCCATGATCGTCACGCCGTTGGCATTCGCCCAGAAGAGCGACTGCATACGTAGCGAGGATCTGTCCATATAGATAGTTTGGTCCGGATGATTGAAATAGGATCCGCTGTCATAGCTCGTCGCATCACTGTGCGTAGACGTATCAAAGTGCCCTCCATATAACACGACTTTGACCGGCCCATAGGAGAGATCGTGTTGCGCAAATACATCCGTCCAATACGCATTGAGTTTGTCAGTCGCCTCTTGTACGATCAGGTCAATCTCCTTGTCACTCAATATTATCGTGGGTATCTGCATCATCGGATTGGTCTGCGGTGGAAGTGCTATCGGATATGCTGATGGTGCCGGCGGCAGAATAGACGCAGCAACTTGCTGACTGATGTTTTTTGGCAATAATGCGGGCGTGAATCCATACATCTGAAGCAATTGATCTTGCAAATAACCAGCTTGTTCTAATGTCGGCAAGAAATCGGGCTGTGGTGTGGGTGATACCTGTCCGCCATAGAGTACGAGTCTCTTACCTGCAAACGGATCAGTAAGGGTTGGCGCAGGCGATGATACCTCCACCTCCAACCCCACCGGCCGCCTCGGAGGCACCGGTACCTCCGCCGCAGGAGCCGGAGAGACAGGATTGAGCCACTGCGATGGTGTCGTGAGCCAGTTGAGGAATTTTTGCATTGGGGTGCGCGGGGTCTCGGTGGTGGCAGGTGAGGCGGGAGCAGTTTCTGCCGATGTGACTGGTATAGGAGTCAATTCTGATCTCTGTCCAAACACATTGAGAGACTCCTTTGGATAACTATGGGGAGTCAAAACAATATATCCGACTCCATCATCGGCAGCTTTGATTTCTTGACTGAGATCATGAGTGCCTCCGACGGGGAACACGACGAATGATGCGTTGGAAGCAGTGAGCTGCTTCACTATGCTTTGCGCCATATAGGATTCTCGGTCTTGATTGACGTTATCAATATAAGAGCGTTGAGCAGATTTGTTGGCAAGAGACAATGCATTCACCAGAGACTCATTCTCTGCTCCAGCAACTGACTGGATATCTCCCTGGAGATATGCGACCTCAAGTGCCCCCTTTCTGTATAACGCTACATCGGAAAGATTGTTATAAGGGGTCGAAATGAGACCATTCAAATAGGTTTGTGCGTCTTGCGGCAAAGATATATTTCGAGCATTCAAATCATTCAACAGGGATGCTGCATACGTTTCGGTCAACGTTGGCGTCAATGCACCACCGACGGTTGCTTTGTGATAATTCGCAAACGTGGCCATAATCTTTCGCACATCTGGCTGTCCCTTGGTCGCCGCGATCTCCACATCTGCAATCTTACGGAACTGATCATACTGCTGCTTGCTTGAAGCCATTTCCGAAGCAAAATTATCCCCTGCGCCCTCCATAAAGAACTGCGTCGACGGACGACTTGCGGCAATATTTTTTATGATTGTGAGCGCATCCTTTTGCACGTCTGCCGTCGAAGACACGTCGCCCACGGTCACCTGATCGGTAAGCGGCGCCTTATGCTGCAGTCGAATCTCGACGATGTACTGCCCGCGCGAGGATGGGACAAAGAGGGATACATCTGCGACCTTCGAAATTTCACCAATCGGAAGCCCGATCTTTTGCGCTTCCTGACTTAAGATTTTTGCTGTCTCTTGCACCGCTGCAGTTTTCTGCGCTTCTGCTTCAAGAGTCTCTGCCGACGGTTTAAACAAGTCTCCCAGTGATGATCGCGGATTCTGCACCTCCGCCGCGGGGGCCGGCGAAACAGGATTGAGCCACTGCGATGGTGTCGTGAGCCAGTTGAGGAATTTTTGGAATGGGGTGCGGGAGGATGGGGTGGGAGTAATAGGAACAGCCGGCAGGTCTGGAGAAACTGTTTCTCCAGACGGGGTAGGTACCGCCTGAGACGCTGCTGGAGATTCTTCACGTAGGACAGATCGTGTCTCTGGGCCAAAGACCCCATCTACGCGCACTCCGACAGCTCTCTGGAAATCACGAGTGGCTTGCTCGGTCCGCGGACCATAGATACCATCAAGTGGCATATCTGTGCCGGAGTCATCCTTCCCATATCCGCGCGCTATGAGGAATTCTTGCCAGTGCGAAACGCCTTCCCCGACCGAGCCGCGACGCAGGATGCGGTTGATATCCACGACAGCCTTCGGCGCCGCGACTGATCCAATGTTGCTCGGGCGCTGCGGCGGCGTGGGGACATTGGCGGTCGCACGCACAAGGGTCGGGACAAAATCAGGCTGTGGCGTCGGCGACACCTGTCCGCCATATGTCGCGAGTTTCTTGCCGGCCAACGGATTGTTGAGCGGCGCGGCAGGCTGCGTGAGCTGCGGGAGGAATGATGCCGGAGCGCCGGAGAGCGAAGCAATATCCTTGCCCGCAAACGGATTTGTAATATCGGCGAGTACGGCGGGGGCAGGTCGCGCCGCCGGATACGACAGCACGTATGGATACGGCACCTGGTTGGCGTAGGTGTAAGTCTGTGCGGGCACGCGAGATCGTGCCTGGAACTCTGCAGCAAGCCTCTCGTACTCTGCTATCGCTGCGTCGCTCTTTGCTTTTGCGGCTGCCTTTTCTGCTTCAGCAATCTTCAAATCACGTTCGACGTCCGCCAACCTTTGGGCCTCCACTTTTGCTTGCGCGGCAGCCTTTTCGTCAGCGGCGTCTTGTACAGCTTTGGCTTGCGCATCTACGAGATGCTTCTGCTGCGCCTGCGCCAGTGCTGCAAGTCTGTCGTATTCGGCGCTCGCCGCTTGATCACGCACCGCTGCCACATCCCGAGTAGCCTGCGCATCCTCGGCGGCGATTGTCTCGCGCTGTGCCTGTGCCACCTGCTCTTGGATCCTCGCAAGGTTTGCATTGGTGATCTTTTTTATCAACGCAAGTGCATCTTCGGCAGCTATTTTCTCTCGCGCCGCTTGTGCCGCTTGATCTTGAGCTTGCGCGAGACCCTCGTTGATCTGTTGGGCGCGCGCGAGCGCATCTTCGGCGGCAATCTGGATCCGGGCCTTTTCCGCAGCTTCTGCTTGGGCTTTTGCGAGGTCTTCATTGGTAACCTTCTGTGCTTGTGCGAGAGCATCTGCTGCGGCCCGTGCCTCGGCTTGAGCAAGCGCTTCGAGTGCGGCGGTCGGACGAACCGGCGGAAGCGGAGCATCTGATGCAAAACCAGTGGGCCGCGTGGGCGGCAGCGGAGTATTCGCTATCGCCTCCGCACGAGCATCTTCCTGTCCCGCATCCAAGGCAGCGAGCAGATCGGGTGAAATCGGCTGGGAGAGCACTCTGCCATCGTGTGGCGAGCGTACGACGGGACTGATATTTGCGACGATGAAGGGATCGGTCGGTGTAAGTGACAAGCGCGAAGAAAAGTCAAATGGTTTCAGGTATGGTGTGACAGATGCGCCTGGAGCAAGTTGGGAGAACGACGTCGCGCCCGGTAATGCAGTAAGTGTAGTAGGCGCTGTAGATACTCTTGCCGCAAACGTTTTATTTATCTGTTTGTTTATATCGGGGAAGTATGACCTATAGTTAGTCGCTGGCTGCGCTGAAAATGCACCGGAAATGATGGTACGTATGAAGCTCGATGTATCTTCAAGGAATCCTTGAATGATGCTCGGCAGGCCTTGTGTTGTTCGCATCGCATTGATTCCTACCGTAAATCGCGCTTTATAGTTGGGACTGTTGGATAGAGCGTTGACGACATCCCGTGCTTTGAAATTACCATTGGCACTCACATTGTTGGCGCGCAACAAAGAGACCGCCTTGCCATTCTCCAATGGACCAATCACCGCATTTGGATTCAAGTGAATGGCCGGCAACAGTTGTGCGCTCATGACATAGGCTGCACCCCATCGAATATTGCCATGCGACAGATCAAGGGCCGCCAAGGCCGATGCAAACCCGTTAAAATCAGGATTATTGAAGTGGTACGCCGTGAGAATCCACGCACCGACCTCCGGATCCATACGCGGGTCTTTGCCGGGGACGCCCGGTTGAAAGTCTTGCATGATGGCATTGAATTTGTCGACGATGCGTTGCGCTTCTGCACGCATATGATCGGGGACTGCGGGATTCTTTGTGAGTGCGGAGATCGTACCGATACCATTCATGGCACGAAATATCGGCGTTTGCGGCAACCCTTGGTGCTGACTGAGGTGTATCACTCCCTTTTTATCTTTGTATGTGTGTACCAAAGCAGGATTGATGCGTGTCTCCGCGTACGCGGCGCCAGCGACCATTTGTGCAATCTCGTTCGATTTTGTGGAACATCCATA